>JANOQR010000081.1:0-3545 GCA_031414935.1 Luteolibacter sp. | reverse complement strand
TTTGGTTCGCGGCAGAATAGGCGGCGGCTGAGAAATCGCAAGCTCGGTGCTTGGTTGGTATCAGTCCCCAACGAGCTCGCTGGCGATGTCCATCACCGAAGTTTGAGCTTCCATGAACGCCTCACGAATTTCCCAGACATCAGGCAAAATCGCCGTCTCAAATGCCTGCCTCAACTCATTGGGTTTAATTTTTCCCGTTGCGATCAGAAAGCGAACATCCTCCAAATCCTTGGGGTCGTTTCCACGCATCATCTTCGTCAGAACGAGGTCGATAACGGCGGGTCGCCGAAGTTGAATGTGATTTAGCCCGAGTTCTATCGGCACTGTATTTTCTGACCAGTTCGAGGAGAGTATCACCTGATCTTCTTGGAAAAGGTGTGTCATGTAGAGTCCATCGGACTCTAACTCCCGGTTGGTTTTATCCAGCGCATCCCAAAATTTCTCGTCTTGGAGAATCGCATCCAGCTCACTCATTGGTAAGATCGCATCGACATCCATCGTCGTCCCTGCATCGCCGGGGGGCGTAGGAAATCCCAAAGCAATCGCAGCCTTGCCGTAGATGAGCAGCTTGATCGGATGGGAAAGATTTTTGTCGAGGCTCCTGAGAATTTTGAGAGGATTATTCATGATTCAGATGAATTTTCGGGCCTGATGATACCACTGGGGAATTTGGCTTGAGCGGGCGCAGCCAGACGATTTTTGAGTCGTTAGGGCGGCTAGGATTGGTGATTCCCGTTTCAATACGGAAGCGACTGATGTGAGACATCACGCTCGCGGGGGCCGGCTCAAACGCATGGAGCCGCGCGAGGATGGCGGACCAAAAAGGATGACTAGGCTCAGTATTTTGACCACAGAGGGCGATGTATTTGATAATCGCCCCGCATCTTTCCAAGATGGCCAGACGAGTAAGTTTCTCAGGATCGGAGTTGTCACCACTGAGCATCTGACTGCCGATTCGTATCAACTGAGGCTCATACGGGTGGCACGGAGAGAGCAGTCCGATGGCCAGTTCTTCATCACTGATGTTAGGTGCTTCCTTGTGAAGTCCTTCCGCGAAGGGGGCATAGTGACGGCATCCTCTATCAATGGCAGCCGCTGCAATTTCCTTCGGGGTGGCTAGCCCGTGATTTTTCAGCTTCATCAAAAGCGGTGAAACGTGGCGAGTCATTCCCAATTTTTCAGCCAAGGTTGTGTGGTGAGGCAGCATATTTCCTTGGTGAAACCCTCACGAATTCAACCCGCTTGAGCAATCCGAACTTTCCCAGTCATTGCTGAGGAAATTCCAACTCCTCTACCTCACGGAAAAATCGTTCCAAATCCCCATCACAGCGGGCCAGTAATTTCTCAAAAGTCGGCATCTGCCGGAAATACAAATCCACCGAGACGATGTGACCGTTGTTCAGCCCGCCCTCCAGCCATGACTCCAGACCTTGACCACCCCAGCGACGTCGGAGTTCACGGAATTGATCCTGTAAATTTCGGAGAATCACGGCTTTCTCCGCCCGCATCTGGGGTGTGGGTTTTCCAGACGCGTAGAGCCGTTTCAAGGTCGCCTGTGTCAGCTCGATCTCGCGATAAAAATCACGCCGCCGGACTAACCTGCCCTCGTAAAGTTTCAGCTCAGACTCGCGCCCTCGCTCTTTCAGCCATCGCTTCACGCCCTCTTCCGCGACGACATTCGCCATGGATTCATTGAAAACCGTATCGCCCTTGCGGAAAAACTTCCGATGCGTCAGCTCGTGAAAAATCGTCTCTGCTAGATCCACATCCGGGTAGTCCACGAACGTGTTCAGCACAGGATCGTGGAACCACCCGAGCGTCGAGTAAGCATCCACCCCGCCGATGAAAACGTCGTATTTCTCACCGCGCAGCTTGGACGCCAGCTCGACCGTATCCTCCTCGCGAAAATAGCCGCGATAATCCATTTCCCCGACCGCCGGATAGAACCACGTCTTCGGCTCCAGCGAAAACTCCGGCGCGGCATACAGCACCCAGACCACATGCTTCCGCCCCAGATCAGCGTATCGCCCGTAACTCTCATTTCCCGGCAAAAACAACCGCGCGCTGGCGAACGCACGGATTTCCTCCACCACTTCGATCCGTTTCCTAAGCTGCGGCGAGCTCGCGGCATCCTCCAGCACCGCCTTGTTAGTTCGGCTTTTCGCTATGATCTCGAATTGCCCGCCCACCGCCTGCGAATAAAAATGCAGCGTCCGGCACGAAGTCGCGAGCATCAGCAGAGGAAAGACCAGTAACAGAAATCGCCGCGTCATCAGAACACGCGGACAATCGCAAAATAACTTCACACCACAAGGCGGGAAAAAATCAGTGCCGCATTTCCCCTTCCCTCGCCGCATTGATTGCCTTTAGCCTTCCCGGACATGAGCCAAATCGTTCTCTTATTCTCCGGACAAGGTGCCCAAAAAGTCGGCATGGGCAAAGACTGGGTAGAAAACTCTGCCACCGCCCGTGAAATGGCCGCGCAGGCTGATCAGGCACTCGGTTTTCCCCTCTCAGAAATCATCTTCGCCGGTCCCGATGACGAACTCACCAAAACCTCCCGCTGCCAACCCGCGCTCTATCTGCACGGGCTGATGGGCCTCGCGCTCATCCGCGAACGACTCCCTAACATCACGCCTGTCGCCGCTGCGGGTCTCTCGCTCGGCGAGTTCACCGCGCACGCTGCCGCAGGGAGTTTTTCCTTCGAGGACGGCCTCCGCCTCGTCGCCCGCCGTGGCGAATTCATGGAGGAAGCCTGCCTCGCCACCCAAGGAGCGATGGCGGCACTCATCGGCGGCGAAGAATCCCAAGTCCGCGATCTAGCAGCCGCCGCTGGCGTCGATGTTGCCAATCTCAATGCCCCCGGCCAGATCGTCCTCTCCGGCACCGTCGCTGGCATCGACACCGCCATCGAGAAAGCCAAAGAATTCGGCATTCGCCGCGCCATCAAGCTCAACGTCGCCGGTGCCTATCACTCGCGGCTGATGCAGACCGCCCAAGACAAGCTCGCTGCCGAGTTGGCGAAAATTTCCATCCAGTCCCCTACCCTGCCTGTCGTCTGCAACTTCGGTGCCAGCGTCGTTTCCGATCCCGCAGAAATTCGCGGCATGTTAGAAAATCAAGTCACCGGCTCCGTCCGCTGGACTGAATCCATCCAGGCCCTCATCGCCATGGGTCACAAAACCTTCCTCGAACTCGGCCCCGGCAAAGTCCTCGCGGGCCTTGTCTCGAAGATCGACAAAGAAGCAATCGTTCATTCCGTCGAGGATCAAGCCTCGCTCGAAGCTGCCGTAGAGGCACTTTCCTGAGTGATGAAACCGTTACGGGAAAAAGTCTGAAAAGGTTGAAAAAGTGATTGCGCTGCCGGAATCAGGTCAATAGCTTCCGCCACCCGAACGGGATATGGAGCGGTAGCTCAGTTGGTTAGAGCGCCAGCCTGTCACGTTGGAGGTCGCGGGTTCGAGTCCCGTCCGCTCCGCCATTCCTGTTTCGGTAAATCAACCCCGCCTGCAAAGGCGGGGTTTTTTGTTTGCCTATCCTTCGTC
>JANOQR010000080.1:0-6099 GCA_031414935.1 Luteolibacter sp. | reverse complement strand
TGATGGCATTGCGGTGGAAGAGCTTCTCGCTAACAGCCGGGCCTTTGGTGTCGAAGTGCGCGCGGGTGAGTGCCAGAACGGAAGCGTAGTCGCCAGTGGTCTCAGTGACAGGCCAGTCGCTGCCGAAGATGAGGCGATCTTCGCCGAAGCACTCGAAGGCGAGATCGAGGATGGGACGATAAAACGCGAGATCTTTGGGCGCGGGTTGCTGGATGACGCGACCGTAGAGGGCGGAGACTTTGCAATAGACGTTGGGTCGTTTCGCGACGGCGCGGAAATTTTCTACCCACGCGGGATCGAGTGGTTTGCCGTCGAGTCGGATGTTGCCGAAGTGGTCGAGAATGATGCGGAGCCGTGGCACGCGGCGGGCAATCTCTGCGACGTCGGTGAGCGTGTATTTATCGACGAGGAAATCGACGCTTTTTCCGGCTTCGGAGGTTTTAGTTAGATTTTGGTAAAAGGTTTCATTCAGCTCGTTTTGGTAGCGGCCGGAGAGTCGGTAGCCGAGGTAGCGCGGGTCTTTGCAGAGCTCGGTGAAAAGAGAGGCGAAGCGGTCGGTGCCGATGACTTCGGAGAGGTTTCCGACGAGGCCGCGATAGAGTTTTGGGTTGTGGGCAGTGATGTCGAGATTCCACTGGTTGTCGGGGAGGCTTTGGCCAGCTTGGACTAACACCACGCCGCTGACGCCGTTTGCTTTGGCGATGGGTTCGTGGCTGGCGGGGAGGAAATCGCGATAGAGCACGGGATCGTCTTTTTTGATCCAGCCGATGCCAGCGGGGCGAGTGAGAGTCCAAAGGTGGACGTGGGTGTCGATGATGGTGGGTTTTTCTGCGAGGGCGGAGATAACTGCTAGAAAAAAACAGGCGGCGAGAGATAGGTTTTGTTGCATGGCGTGGAGTGGTGGCTCAGTCGTTGCGGTGGAGAAATTCGAGGAGGATTTCGGCGGATTTTTTGGAAATTCCGGGGATGGTGGCGATTTGGTCTGGGGTGGTTTTTTTGAGGCGGGCGACGCTGCCGAACTTTGCTAGCAAGAGACGTTTTTTGTTTGCGGACATGCCGGGGCAATCGTCGAGCAGGCTCTCTTTCATGCGGCGGCGATAAAGCAGGGCGTTGTAGCCGTTGGCGAAGCGGTGGGCTTCGTCGCGGATGCGTTGGAGGAGCTTGAGTGCACCGCGGTCGTGCGGGATGCGGATGGATTGTTCGCGTCCGGGGACGAAGACTTCTTCATGTTGTTTGGCCAGGCCGACGACCGGCAGCTCGTGGAGGCCGAGGGCTTTGAGTTCTCTGACAGCCATGGAGAGTTGGCCTTTTCCGCCATCAACGATGACGAGGTCGGGGAGGATAATTTTCGCTTTGCCTTCGGCAGCGAGGCGGCGTTGGGATTCGATGATACTTTCCTGGGAGTCCTCGGTATCAGGATTTGCGGCGTAGTTTTCTGCGAGGATGCGTGAGTAGCGGCGGCGGATGACTTCGGCCATGGAGGCGAAGTCGTCTTGGCCTTGGACGGTTTGGATGCGGTAGCGACGGTAGTTTTGGTTGTCCGGTTTTCCGTCGGTAAAGCGGACCATGGAGGCGACGATGTGGTTGGAGGAGACGTTGGAAATATCGAAGCATTCCATGATGCGGGGCGGTCCTGCGAGGTGGAGTTCTTCGCCGAGTTCGGCGAGGTCTTCGGTAGGTTTGACGGTGGTTTGGACGCCACGGCCACGGGCAAATTGGCGGGTGGGAGAGAGGGTTTTTTCGAGGTTCTGGAGGATGTCGCGGAGTGTGGCGGCTTTCTCGAAGTCGAGTGCTTCGGCAGCGGTGGTCATTTCTTGGCGGAGGTTTTCGAAAATTTCCCGTCGGCCTTTGCCTTCGAGGATGCGGCAGGCGTCCTCGATTTTCTCGAAGTAGGCTTCTCGGGAAATACGGGCGATGCAGGGCGCGGAGCAGTTGCGGATGATGTCGGCGTTGCAGTGTTTGTAGTCGGATTCGCCGGGTTCGGTGGTGCGACAGACGCGCAGGCCGAAACTGCGGTTGAGCCATTCAAGGGTGTGGATGAGTGCGCTGGAGTGGGGAAATGGGCCGAAGTAGCGTGAGCCGTCGTCCTTTTTCATGCGGGTGGTGGTGAAGCGCGGCCAAGGATCTGCTAGGCGGATTTTCACGAGGAAGAAACGCTTGTCGTCGCGGAAGGCGATGTTGTAGCGCGGGCGGTAGTCTTTGATGAGCTTGCCTTCTAGCAGGAGCGACTCTTCTTCGTTGCGGACGATGTGGATCTCGAAGTCGTGGATGGAGTCGATGAGAGCACGGGTTTTCACGTTGGATCGCATTTTCTGCGAGGCCATGAAGTAGGAGGAAACGCGGCGTTTGAGATCCAGTGCCTTACCAACGTAGATGATCGAGCCCAGACGGTCCTTCATCAGGTAGACCCCAGGTTGGTGGGGGACATCGCGGAGTTTGGCTTTGAGATCTGGAGCAGACAAGAGGTCAAGTGGGGATTCACCATTCAAAGACCGAACGTGTAACTTTCAATGGAAAATCCAGTAACTCTCTGGTGGAGCCACTCAAGTCTCATCGACAGATCAATACCCGAGGCTTCCGGGGTCTTTACCTAGGCCGGTGAGTAAAGCGAGGGTTCTGACGAAGTAGCCAAGTTTGGACTTCCATGGGCGAGCAGGGCAGACGATTTCCCAACCGGATTCGGATGCGATTTCTGTGAGGCGGCGTGATGGATTGACGACGGTGGCGGTGGAGCAGAGGGCGAGCATGGGCAAATCTGCGGTGCTGTCGGTGTAGCCGTGGCAGTAATGGAGTTTGTCGTTTTCGAACCATGCAGCGGGGAGGGTTTTCCGTAGGCGATCAACTTTCGCGTGGCCTTTATGGTTATCGAGATCAGGGAAAAAACGACCGGTTTCGACGATGGTGCCGAGTGTGAGATCGAAGCCGAGTTCGCGACCGATTTCTGAAACGTAGAACTCGGGGCTGGCAGAAGCAAGGATCAGGAAATGCCCAGCCGCGCGATGCGTTTCTAACTTTTCACGAAGCGGAGGATAGATCGCGGGCATGAGTGAAGCGGCAAATTCGCGTGAGTATTGCGCGAGGATTTCTGGTTCCATTTTCCAGAGGTAGCTGAGGAAAACGCGCTTCATGCCGCCCGCCCCTAACAATCCGGCGAGCGGTAGAAACGCAAGGAACACAGGGAGAAAAACACCGCGCCACGGTTCACGGCGGAGGACGAAGTGACGAAACAAAAGTTGGCAGTCCCACGGGATCAGCGTGCCATCGAGATCGAACAAGGCGATGCCCGGAGGCGGCGTGGCTGGAGAGGAGTCAGGCACGCGGTGGAGTTACAACCCAGCGACTTCCCAACCGGCTCGGTAGCTGCGTTTTACGAACTTGGTGGCTTCGGGTGAGTTGGTGAAGACCATTTTCTCTGAGTCCCATTCTAGGGATTTCTCAGGGAAAATACTGGCGAGGCAGCCGAGGAGGACGGCTTCGGTGAGGGGGCCGCCGTAGTCGAAGTTGGCACCAGGTTTTTTCTTGGAGTCGTTCGCGAGGCAGCAGTCGATGTAGTCGAACCAGTGGTTGATGGGTTCTAACTTGGGTGGGCGAACTCCTTTGAATTTTTCCTTAGGCAGGAGTAGGGGCGTGGAGCCGTGTTGATGGAGCAAGATGCCATCGGTGCCGATGTAAAGGCTGCCTTGATCGGGAAATGGGGTGTCGCCCAAAAGTGCGAGGACTTCTTGCGGTGGACGTTGGTCACCATCGTACCAAGTGACTTTCACGGTGGAGTCTGCGGTGTAGGCGGTGGCGGGGAAGATGTATTCGACTTTGCCGTTGTTCGCCCAGTTTTCTGCGTTCGGCGGTGGCGGGCCTAGGGATTTCACACTAACAGGCATGGTCAGCGCGAGTGCGCGATACCAGCCGCTGAACATGTGGCATCCCATGTCGCCGAGGGTGCCGGTGCCGAAGTCGCGGCGTTTGCGCCACTCGCCGGGGTGGTAGTAGTCCGGGATGAAGGGGCGCGTTGCGGAGACGCCGATCCATTTGTCCCAGTCGAGTTCGGCGGGTGGTGTGGCGGCTTTTGCGGTAGGGACGGGGTCCATGTCGCCCCATTTTTTGTGAGAGAAGGTGTGAACTTCTTTGATTTTTCCGATGTCGCCGCGGTGGATCATTGCCACGGTGAATCGCTCGCCGAAGGAGGAGGAAACTTGGATACCCATCTGGGTGACGATGCCTTTTTTGCGAGCAGCGAGGGTGACGGCGCGGCATTCTGCTAGGTTTTGAGTCAGTGGTTTTTGGCCGTAAATGTGCAAGCCGCGCGAGATCGCAGCCATGGCGATGGGCGCGTGCATGTGGTCTGGCGTGCTGATGTTCACGCTGTCCACTTGGCCGGCTTCTTTTTCTAACGCCTCGCGCCAATCGACGTAGGTGCGGACGTTGGGAAATTTTTCCTTCACCTGGGCGAAGGTGGTGGCGTCCACATCGCAGACGGCGACGAGCTCCCAATTCGGATGTGCGGCGAACGCGGTGATGTCTGCCCATGACTGCCCGGATGCTCCGAAGGCGAGATGGCGGATTTTTCCGTTAGGCGATGCAGCTCGGGCACCAGAGGTGACAAACGGCGCGGCTAACAGTGTTGCAGCGGAGGTTTGAAGAAAGCGGCGGCGGGTAGCGAGCGGTGTCATGGCCTGGGGTTACGAAAGCCAGTGATAGCGATTTATCAAACGTAGTGAAGCTCTTTGGCCTTCGCCTCGATGGCGGCGTCGTTGTCTAGCAGCTCTTGGATGGGATCCCAACGACCAGAGAGCAATGCTTCCCGTGCTGAGTCGGGCATGGTGACGGAAATTTCAAGACCGCTAGAGCTGCGGACCTTCAGATCGCGAACGTCGATAGTGATTTCGATGGTGGGATCTGTCTCGATGGCGGTTTGAAGAGCGACAATATCGGCGGCGGAGGCCATCACGCAGGGCATGGCGAGCGTGGTGGAGTTGCCGTAGAAAATTTCTGCAAACGACTCGGCGATCACGCCGTTGAAGCCATATTTCCGCAGGGATTGTGGTGCGTGCTCGCGGGATGAACCGCAGCCGAAGTTCACGCCAGCGACGAGGATGGAGGCTTCGCTGAAACGTGGATCGTTGAGCGGGTGCTTGGTTTTATTTCCATGTTCGTCGTGGCGCACGTCGTAGAACGCGAACTCGCCGAGCCCGTCGAAGGTGACACATTTCATGAAACGAGCGGGGATGATGCGGTCGGTATCAATATCTGCGCCGGGAATAAAAACTGCGCGGCCAGTGACGGAAGGAACGGGATCGAGTGCCATGGTGATAGATTTGAAATGTGAGATTTAAGAAAATTAGCCGTCCTCGCGGTGCCTGAAAACCGTGCCCGTTGGCGCATACATATGACTATTCACGAGTTCATGTTGAAACTTGAAGCGGAGTTCTCCTTCGAGGTACTGGGCGGCGGTGATCGGCAGTTTGTTCGCGGGGCTACTCATGGGGAGGAGTAGGTTTCTTTAGTAAGATCGCGGATGATCTTTCTAGCGAGAAGTTCGTTGATTTCTTTATGTCTTGGAACTGGTTCAGATTTTCCGGTTTTCCGGTTGTGGTAGATGTCGTGTTTGGCTCCGTGACGGAGGAGTTCACAGCCCGAGTCATTGAGTGTCTTGATGAGGTCGCGATGCTTCATGCCACTTCCAATTCCTCTTGGTGCCGGATTCCCGGGATGTTCTCGGTAGAAAACATTTGATACAGATCGCGGAGGTGGTCTCGGAGGTCTTCTAGGTTTTCGCCCTGAGTCCAGTGATCGGGATAGTCATTGAGGAAGCCAAGAAATTTCCCGTCTTTTTCCTGCCAGTAGGTAACCCGTGCTTTCATGGTGATTGGATTATGCCACGGCTTCCGCCTGTTCAATACGGAAAACCTCGCGTGCATCGGCGATGGAGCCTTGGATGGCGGCGGCGGCGACCATGACGGGCGACATAAGGATGGTGCGTCCAGTGGAGGAGCCTTGGCGGCCTTTGAAATTCCGGTTAGATGATGACGCGCATAGTTGATCGCCTACGAGCTTGTCAGGATTCATCGCGAGGCACATCGAGCAACCGGCACCGCGCCACTC
>JANOQR010000079.1:0-26767 GCA_031414935.1 Luteolibacter sp. | reverse complement strand
CCGGCAACCCGTGAATTTCTCCTGCATCCGCATCAAAGTGCGGAACTTCTCCTTTTCGGCAGTCCCAAGCACGAAGCGACGATCCACCACTCTCGAAATGACGTGGTAAAAGATGGGTTTCCCCATGGATTTCCGCCACTCTGCCAACCAACGTGCTCTTCTCATGCAGCGAGAACTATCGGCACCAAAGGTGAATGGCAAGAAAAGACTCTGATTAAAGGACTGTCCCTTTATAAAAATCTGATTTGGCTGCTACCAATGAATTGTCGAGAGCCTTAAACTTCCGACTCTGGCAGAATGGTGACGATGGTGGGTTTTACCGAAAAGATGCGGGCGGCGGTTTCGCGGACTTGGGTGGCGGTGAGGGCGTTGTAGGCGGCGGGCAACTGGCGGTGCTGATCGGCGGGGTGACCGAAAAGCAGATCGAGGGCGACGTGGCGGGCGACGGAGGAGGGCGATTGTTGTTGGATCGCGAGGCCGCTGAGGACGGTGGAACGCACTCTTTCAAAGGTGTCATCGGGGATGCCGTGGGTGGCGATTTTTTCAATCTCCGAAAGCATCTCACGGCGGGCGAGGTCGGATTGTTCGGGAGCGGTGGCGAGGTAGAAGGTGAAAAGCCCGGTGTCGTAGCCGAGAAACTGAGTGGCTCCGACCTGATAGGCGAGGCCGAGTTCCTCACGGATACGGGTGAACAGCGGGCCTGCCATGTCTGAGGCGTATTCTTGGATCATCGCCAGCGCATGGCGGTCCGCGCCGCTGATGGTGGTGCCGGGGAAGCCGAACGTGAGGACGGCTTGTTTCTTAGGTAGATGCCGGGTGATTTCGTTACCCAGAAAAACTTTGCTAGCAGGCGCGAGCCACGTTTCACCTTTGGGCAGCGCGGCGAAGTGATTTTCTATCAGCGCGAGTGTGCCGGCGGGATCAAAGTCACCCGCGATGGCGAGCGTGATGTTTGATGCGTTGAACTGGCGCCTGTGGTGTGCAGTCAGTGCATCGCGGTCAAGTGAGGCGAGAGTTTCAGGCGTGCCGAGGGCATCGAGTCCGTATCCTGAGCCATTGAAAACTGCGTCTCGCAGGGCGCGGAAACTGGTGTGGAGCGGATCTTGCATCGCTTCTTGCAATGCAGCGAGTTGGCTGGCTTTTTCGCGAGCGATGGCGTCGCTGGGGAGAGATGGCGAGACGATTATGTCGGCGAAGACTTCGACGATGGTTGAGAGATCGGGGGCGAGTCCTGACGCTTGGATGAGTAGAGCATTGTTACCCGTATTCGCGCTGATTGATGCGCCGAGGGATTCGAGAGTGACGGCGATTTGCTGGGCGGTCCGCGTGGTGGTGCCTTTGGGTAAAGTGGAGGCGAGAAGTTGGTTCAGCCCGTTCGTTTCTGGCGTCTCGGACGGGAGTCCGCCACGGACCGCAGCCTGGAGGTGGATGAGCGGCACGCGGTGATCTGGGATGAGCGCGATGACGAGGCCATTAGAAAGTGTGTGAACCTGGATTTCCTCGCGAGTGCGGGCGGACTGAGCGATTCGTGCGGGGGCTGGTGCGTCGGTGGGATCTAGGATGGTAATCGAAAGTTTCTCGTCCGTGAGCGTGGCGGCGACGCGGCGGATGTCAGCAACGGTGACAGCCTCGGTGGCAGCGAGGTAGCGGCGGGTGAAATCGAGATCACGGGCTTCGTGCCAGTTAGACGCGAGATCGGCAGCGCGCCCGGAAGCGGTGGTGAGACTGCGAAACTGGCTGGTGGCGATCTGGCGTTTCGCTTTGGCGAGGTCGTCATCCAGTGGGCTGGCGGCGACGGTAGCGACTTCTGATAGGATCGCTTCGATCAATGAATTACGCTTCGCGGGGGCTGTGTCGGCTGAGACGGCGAGCAGTCCTTCGCGCCCCGGACCCGTCCACGAGAAGGCGGAAATTTCGAGGGCGAGTTCTTTTTCCTCGCGTAGTGCAACATGAAGGCGTGATGCGCGACCACGCCCGAGGATGCCAGCGAGGAGGTCGTAGGCAGGTGCGTCTGGGTGATGGAGGGCGGGAGTTTTCCATGCCACGGAAATCCGGCTGGTAGGGACGGCGAAAGTTTCGCGGGCGCGGCGTGTTCCGAGCTGGGGTGGATCGCAGGCGACTAACGGTTCGAGACCACCACCGGGGCGACAGTCGGAGGTGAGGTCGGCTAACATTTTCCGCGCTTCTTCGGGATCGAACTCGCCGGAGATGACGCAAAAGCAGCGGTCGGTGGTGTAGCGGGCGCGGTGGTAGTTAGTGAGGTCGTCGTGGCGGATCGCGTCGAAGAGGTGGCGATGGCCGATGACGGGTTGGCGGCGTGGATCTTGATGAAATACGGTGGAGAAAAGCAGGCGAGAGGCAGCGTTGTCGGGATCGTCGAGGCCCATGTCGATCTCGCGGCGGATCACGTCTTTTTCCTTCTCGAACTCGGACTCGGGAAGCGTCGGGAAAAACACGAGGCCCGTGAGGACGTTCATGAAAACTCCGAGCGAAGACGCAGGTCCGTCGATGTAGTAAACCGTGCGATCAAAGCTGGTGTAAGCATTCCAGTGGCCGCCAGCGGCTTGCACGGTATCGGCGAGAATTTCCCCATCGTAGTCGCGGGTGCCTTTGAAAACCATGTGCTCTAGGAAATGCGAAATGCCGGCACCGAGTTGGGAATCCTCGTGCATACTGCCGGTGGCGACCCAGATTTGGACGCTGACGACGGGCGCGGTGGGATCGGGATCGAGGATGAGGGTGAGGCCGTTGGGCAAGGTTTCGACGGTGGCGGCAGTGGCGGGATATTGCATGAACTTCGGGCTTGGAGATACGGGTGAATGACGTGTAAAAACTACGAATGCAACGATGGATCGCGGTGGCTGTATTATGCGTGATGCTGATTCTCGGCGGCGGCGTTTTTGGCTACTGGACTTATCGGCAAAACAGCCCGGCCCCGATGTGGGTGGAGTTGCCTATCAATCCCGATCTCACTGACGAGCAACGGGAAAAAGGCATTTCCAAAATACTCGCGAGCCTCAAAAGCAAGGAAGTGTTGCTAGAAGTTAGCAAGGAGATGGGATTGGTGCAGAAATGGGGGATGGCTTCTGATGCTGAGGCGGAAACTGAGCTTTCTCAGCGGATTTTCGTGAAATTCGGCGATACGGCGGCGACGATGGGAAGGATTCCAGCGCTCCACATCGGCGTCATCGGCAAGAAGAAGGAGATGAAGCTGTCCGGAGAAATCGCCGTGCGCCTGATGAAGGATGTGCGGAAAATACTAAATAGCAGCCCGTCGCCGGATCGTTAGGATTAGATGTGGGAAATCACGCGCGCACGATCAAAGCGGGCTTTGGGCATCTCGGCGTATTTGTCGCCTGCTGCACGGTAGCCTAGGGCGCAGGCCACGGCTGTCGCATAGCCAGTGTTTTCTAGGCCGAGGATGCGGTCGTATGCAGCGGGGTTGATGCCTTCCATCGGGCAAGCGTCGATGCCTAACACGGCGGCTGAAGTCATGAGTTGGCCGAGCGCGATGTAGGCTTGGTGGATGTTCCAGATATGTCGTGCTTCTTGGCTCATTGCTTGGGCGAAGCCTTCGATCATGCCTTTCAGTGGCGCGACGGCTTCGAGCCGTGTTCCTTGGATTTCCGTCATGCGTGCCATCCACGCGTCGATGTCTGCGGTGTTGAGATCGGTGCGAGATGTGATGACCACGAAGTGTGATGCCTCGGTCACTTGTGGTTGTTTCCAAGACTCTGCTGCTAGATTTTCACGCACGGTGGGATCACGGACGACGATAAATTTCCACGGCTGGAGACCGAAGGAAGATGGAGTGAGGATGAGCGACTCTTCGATGGCGTCCCAAGTAGCATCAGGGATTTTGCGGGCAGCATCGAAGGACTTGGTGGCGTAGCGCCAGCGCAGGGAGGCGAGAAGATTTTCTGATGATAGATTCATTGCGGCGGGACTATTGACCATCGAGTTCCAAAGGCAAGGAGACGGATGGAAGATTTTTCAGGGTGAGGCTGAAGATGACGCCGTAGTCTTCTTGCACGCGATTGTCCCGGTAGGAAAGGCCCATGCCGGCCACCCAGTTTCCGAGATCGTGGTGGATGGTGTATTGCTGGGACTCCAGCGTGCCGTCGTCGAACTCGATGTTGTGATTCGTGCCGACGCCCCAATTTTCGCCGAGGCGGAAATAGGAGCGGAGGTCGAGTGCGCTGGAGTCGATGAGCACGGGATGACCACTGAGATAACGATATCCGACGCCAAACTCACAAAAATCTGCCGGGATGAAGCGTGTGAGGCCGTAGAACTCGTTGAAACCCGAGCCGCCGTTGACGATGGGAAACTGCGTCGCTAGATCGACTTGGAGCCACGGTAGAGGCTGCCATTTCACGTCGTTGTAGAGGTTGGAGAAATTTCTGCGGCCTTCTGGATCTTCGATAAATGCATCGAGGTAGGTATCCAGATAGAGCCACTCGTGAGATTGGCCATCGCGTTTCGTTAGGAGCCGATTGCGAGTGCCCATGCGGACGATGTTCCAGCTCTGCATGTCGTCCACCGCGACGAAACGCGAGGGATCGAGCAGCCGTGGGCGAGTCGTGGGCGTGAGCCGATCCACGAAGGGATCGCCAAACTGATAGTCATCTGACGAAACGACGGACCAATAAGAATACGGCTGGATGACGTGCTTGATCCCCTCGAGTCCCCAGAGTTTTTTGCGATAGTCGCCGTGGTCTTTGGAAAATTTCACCGACGCCTCGATGCCGCTGTGCAGCGTGGTGCGGTCGAAGCTGTCCACTGGCCCCTGCACCGCGCTGTAGTTCGTGTAGCCGATGCCAGCCTGCGGGACGATGTTGAGGAAATTCCCAAGTGTGAAGGGCAGCGTGAATTCCTGATAGGTGTTAAAGCGCGTGTAGTTTTGCTCCAGAAGTTGATCGCGCAGTTGCTTGCGGCGCGGATCGTTGAGAGGCAGAGCGAGCAGTTGCTCGGCGAGTTCTCGCTCGTAGCCGTTGAGCTGTTCGAGCAATCGCTGCGCGGCGGGATCGCCTGCCTGGAGCTGCGTGAGAGGGTTAATGATACCGCCCTCGCTGAAATCTGCTGCTTGTTCGCCGATCCAGCCAAGCGAGGTCGAGCCCTCGTGAATAAGCGGCAGACCGAAGAGCGGATTGGCCGAACGATCGTAGGAAACTTCCGGCAAGCGAGTATCGGTGCGGTAGAAATCGTTGATTCTCATCCGAGCGAGCACGGAGAGCAACGAGTCATCGTCGCGCCGATAGAGAGCGAGCGTGTTGTCTGGGCGTGGATCGGTGCGGAACTGAGTGGGGAGGAAATCTTGGAGATAGTATTGATCGCTCAACACCGTTAGATTCGCATCCAGCCGCCAATCCGCGTCATCCGGGAAATCGAACTCCCAACGATTTCTTAGCGAGTAGTCGTAGCGATCTTCGTTCACGAAGCCACGGCGGACGCCCGAGTTCGTGGTGTCTGGCGCGAGGTCGTTCAGGTAGTAGAGCGACAAGCCAGTGAACTCATCGCGGTTTTCTAACCGAGTATCCACCAGATCCACGCCGGTGCCGATGCCGCGCTTGGTGCGGATATCGAAACGCCAGCGTGAGAGCAGCCAAGCACCTTCTTTCTCGCCCGTTTTTTCATCAATTTCCCCACCTAACATGACGCCGTAGGAATTGAGCAAGTATGGCCCCCAGTTCGATCTAGCACCGGGGATGAAGTGGTAGCCGAGTTCTGGATCGAGCGGCTGACTCAGGTAGGGCAGCCAGAAAACCGGGAGGTCGCCCGCGTAAACGCGCATGTCGTTAAAGACGATTTTTTCACCGGGATAGATGGTTGTCTTCTTCGCTCGAATCCAGAAATTCGGGTTCTGCACATCGTGCGTGGTGATGCCGCCGTCCTCGCCGACATAGACGTTTTTTCCGTCGCGATTTTCGACGGTGAATTTCCCGGCTTCTAGCAAGATGGGATCGAGTGAGACGCGGAGTTCGCTGCTATCGAGAAATTTTCGCTCGTAATGATAGACGGCACGCTCACCGCGCTGCATGACGTTTTTCTGATAAACGGCGACGTTTCCCTCCAGCGTCGCGGTCTTCGTTTTGAAATCAACGGAGGCGCGGTCCGCGAAAATTTCCATACCGTTATCACCGCTGATTTTCAGGCCCGGACCTGCGAGTTGGACGCCGCCTTCTTTGCTGCCGCTGATCGGGCCGTCAGTGGTGATCTTGAGGTTTTCCGGCATCGCCTGCGTCATGTCCACCGCCGCGCCGAAAGGGATCTCCGGCGGCGGCACCGGCGTGATGGTATCGACGGGCGGAGAAGCGGGAGCTTGTTCAGGAAGAACTTGAGCGTCTTGGGCTAGCAAGGGCAGGCAAAGTAGCGGGGAAATGATCCATGCACCGAGTTTCAGCATCGGCATGATAAGAAAACCGCAGGCCCGTGAAGTAAAGGGCGAAAGCCTGCCGCCGCTTGGCCTAAAATTCATTTTGCTGGCTGGGAATCCGCGCCAACAATCCGGCATGGGAAATATCAATCGAGTCGCCATCGTGGGCGTGACGGGATTCGTCGGAAGTGGGCTGCCTGAGCTTTTCGCGAAAAAAGGAGTGGCCACCACTGGCATCAGCCGCGCGGGCAGCGGAAAAATCCCCGCCGTGGATCGTTGGCAGACTCCCGAGAAACTCAATTTTTCCGGCCACGACGCCATCGTCAATCTCGCGGGCGAACCCATCGACCAACGCTGGAATGATAGGACCCGCCAGCGATTTCACGACAGCCGCGTGGGCATGACGGATCGCATCGTCGAGGCCATCGCGAAGCTGCCCGACGGCCAACGTCCCAAAGTCCTCATCAATGCTTCTGCCGTCGGAATCTATGGTGACCGAGGCGATGAAATCCTCTCCGAGTCGGCCCGCCGTGGCAGTGGCTATCTCGCGGATCTTTGTGACGACTGGGAGCAAGCCGCGATGGATGCGGAATCACTCGGCGTGCGCGTCGTGCGGCTGCGCATCGGCATCGTGCTTGGGAAAAATGGCTCGGCATTCAAGAAATTGTTAGTCGTTTTCAAGCTCGGCATCGGTGGACCACTCGGCTCGGGGAAACAATGGATGCCGTGGATTCATCTCGCGGATTTACGCTCCGCCATTGTGCACGCGGTGTTCTCGGAAACGCTAACTGGAGCCGTCAACGGCACTGCTCCTCATCCCGAGCGCAATGCCGATCTCACCCGCAAGCTTGCTGCCGCGCTTCATCGGCCAGCGATTTTCGCGGTCCCCGGCTTCGCGCTCAAGCTCGTGCTCGGCGGCTTCGGCGGGGCGTTGCTCGCAGGCCAGCGCGCGCTTCCGTCAGCGCTGGAGGCGGATGGATTTGAGTTCGAGTTTCCACGCCTAGAAAACGCGCTGAAGGAACTCATCACGTCCGCCTAACGCCTGAGCACGCAGCCCGCACCGCCGCGGCGTGCGCGGCGACGCGCTGGGACAGCGGTGCGCGGCTGGGAGTCTCGAAAGTGAACGAGAGTGGGCAGCCTTTTTTCGCGAGGAAGATGGCCTCTGGCCAACCTTCAGGCACATCCGGCTCGGACTCGTGATAGATCCAGCCGGGAGCCGTGGCATCGTGGCCGTCGATGGTCGGTCCCGGCTCGGGGGTGAACCACGGTGCGACGGAATCCAAGATGCTTCGCGTCCGCTCGAGGTCTTCATTGCCGAGATTGATTTCGTAGAAATAAAACCCGCTAGTTTCCCAATCTTCGTGCAGTGAAATGAAAAGATCAGGCGCGTCCATGGCATCCAACCACGCGGTGTGAGTGCGGACTTCGCGAGTGCTGCGGAGGAGGTAATCGCGGTTCAAGTCCACGCCTTCGGCATTTTCACGAGTGCAGGCGACGAGGCCAGATGGATTGAGCGCTGGACAGATCAGCCAATGAAAATCACGGGTGAAGAAATCATCTCGCAGCAGCCCTAGCAACGCGAGTGGCCCGGCGGGTTCGTCGCCGTGGATGCCTGCGGACAGATAGACGCGCGGGCCATTTCCCGGTTTTTCCCATGCGACGAGGCTTCCAGCTTCCAGCTCGGCTAGCGGAGTTGCTAGAAATTGATTTGCTTCCGCTGCGAGCCGGAACTCCGTCTGAAAATCTGGCAAATTGAAAAGCGAGCTGCCGATCATTTGAAAAGCTCTGCGAAAAAACTCTGCATCGCGATCCACGAACGACGATCCGCCGCAGCGTTGTAGGCCGCGCCCTTGCTGTTGTCGTCGCCTGCTTCCGGATGGGTGAAACTGTGGACTGCGCCGCTGTAGGAAACGAGCTGCCAGTCTGCTTTTGCGGCGGTGAATTCCGTTTGAAATGCTGCCACCTGCGCCGCCGGGACATACGGATCATCCGCGCCATGCAGGACTAACACCTTGGCTTTCGTTGCACCCATTTCCGCCGTTAGGCCGTCTGCGGAATCCAGTCCGCCATGAAATGAAACTACGCCGGTGATGTCAGTTCCGGCCCGTGCGAGTTCGAGCACGCCCGTGCCGCCGAAGCAGTAACCGATGGCTGCAACCTTCGCGGAGTCGGTGCGCTCTTCTGCTTTCAGTAAATCCAGCGCAGCAATCATGCGTTGGCGAAACAACCGGCGGTCGCCCTTGTATTTTCCGGCTTCTTTCCCTGCTTCCGGCGGCTGTGGACGGATGCCTTGGCCGTAGATGTCGGCAGCGAAAACATTGTAGCCCATTTCCGCCAGCATCCGGCTGCGGCGCTTTTCATACTCGGTCAAGCCAGTCCATTGATGGATGACCAGCACCGCTGGCCGCTTACCGGCCACGGCGTCATCGTAAACGTGGAATCCTTCCAGAGTCGCGCCGCCTTGTTGATAGATGATCGGTTTTTCCACCAGTGCGGCATGAGTGCCAGTGACGAGCAGGGAGGCGAGAAGAAGTTGGATCGTTTTCACGGACTCCACCAAAACCTCTCAAACTCGCTTCGTCAATCCGGCGAAACCGAAAATAACTGGCAGATAAAAATGATGGTCCACGAGAGCCACAGCCTCGCTAGCCGTGCTTCATGGCGCGAAATATCACGCTTTACGTCGGCGACGTAGGGTGAGGGTCGCGCAGCCTAGGCCGACGAGGACAAGGGCACTCGGCTCCGGGATCGCGCCGACGGTGATGGCTGCGCCGGAGTCGTCGTAAACCCAGTCGAGAATTTTTCCCGGAGCACCGGTGTTCGAGAGGTTCACGCGCATCCAGCCGTAGAATGGTCCGGCGGCGTTGTTGTCGATGAGGCGGAAGCCGAGATAACCCGTGACGCCCGAGGCGAACTGGTCGGGATTGATGCCGATATGGGTGGAGGAACCCGCCTGAGCGGCGGCGTAGATGTCGAAGCTGTCCACCACTTCACCGACGTTCAGCCGAACGATGGCGGAGCTGATAGAGGTCGTCTGCCGGACGGGCTGGAAGTTCGCGCTGTTTCCAAACGCCTCACCGCCGAAGAAGGCGTCGATGTCCCAGCCAGTGGCCAGTGCGGGGCTGCTGCTGAAGGCATCGACATCCACATAGACGCTGCTGAAACTATTAGAAACGGTGATGTTTTGAAAGCCGCTGTAAATGAGAGCTGCATGGCTGGAAGCAGCGGTGAGCGTGAGAGCGGCGAAGATAGCGAGTTGGTTTTTCATGGCGAATGTGGGGGACGAGGGATGATTAGTTTTGGGCGACGCCGACGCGGAAGAATCTCGCCTTTTTGCCGTTCACGAAGAATGGGTAGCGGATAGAAACGGCTTCTACCTCGCTGTCGCTGCCGATCACGGTGGGGATGGCGGTGCTGGTTTCCCAATCGGTCATGTCCGAGCTGAACTGCGGGGTGTAGATCAGCCCGAGGGCGGCGGCGTTCTTGCGGCGGATGTAAATCACGCGGAAGTCTTGGCCGTTAGGGCTAGCTTGCGAGTAGATGACGGGGATGCCGCGTGACCCGAGAGTGCCGGCGGCGACGTTGGTGACATTCGCCACGTTGTCACCGATCCGAGGGTTCAGCCCGAAGGCGAATTCTTGGAGGTTGGTCAGGCTGTCCCCATCCGTGTCATCCGACATGGAAGCGAGACCGAAGGCAGCCTGCCAGAACGCTGATGTCACCGGGCCGCTGTTAGCGATTGCTCCCGGAGAGCCATACTCGCTTGCACTGTTTTTCGCCACGAAGGCTCCGTTGACGGCGGGACTGCTGAGGACGGTGATGGCGGCTACGTTTGCCGCAGCGGCGTTATCAAAGCTGCGATAAGGCGCGGCGGAGGTGGCGATGCCGAAGGAGACATTGGCTTGGCGGACGTTGTTAGGATCGAAGAGATTCACCGCGTCACCGCCCGTGCTGAGGCCTGCGCCACCGCCGGTGTAGGCACCGATTTGCAGGGCTGAGGGCGGGCTCGCACCGAACCAGTTGGTGCGGAATGCCGCTGCATTTCCAGATGCGGTCTGAGTGGCGCTGGTTTCGATGAAAATCACTGACTCGCCGGGAGCGATGCTGGTGACACCCGTGAGCGGCAGAGCGGCGGCGGGAGATTCTGAGCTATCGTCGAATTTCCAGCCCGTGAGATCCACAGCGCGGGCACCGGTGTTAGTTACCTCGAACCAATCCGCAGCGACCGGGCTATTGCCACTGCTCCATGGGGCGATTTCCGTGACGCGCAGCACGCCGGGTGCGGAGAAACCGGGCGAGCCGATTTCCGTGGTGTTCGTCGCGGTGAAGGCGCCGTTCACGCCCGTGGCACTGAGCAAGGTGATGACCGCCCCGTTCACGGCAGCGGTGTTGTCAAAAGTCTGATAGGGCGAAGTCGCATCCGCCGCGCCGAAGCTAACACCCGAGTGGCGCACGCCTGCGGCATTGAAGAGATTCACCGCATCGCCACCCGTGCCGAGGCCGATGCCGCTGCCCTGATAGGTGCCGACTTGCAGTTCCACAGGTGGGCTAGCACCGAACCAGACGGATTTGAAATTCGCGATGACGGTGGCTGGTAAGTTAGTAGCCGAGCTTTCCAAGAAAATCACCGACTCGCCGGGTGCGATGCTGGTGATGCCATTGAGCGTGAGAGCGGTGCTGAAGGCATTTGAGCTATCGTCCACTTTCCAACCAGTAACGTTCACCGCCGCAGAGCCGACGTTGGTGACTTCAAACCAATCGGCCAAAATAACCGGGCTGTTGCCGCTGGACCACGGGGCCACTTCGGTGACGATAAGCACAGGCGGGGCAGGAGTTTCTACCGCTTGGTCGGTCACGGTGAGAGTGAAATTGACTGAAGCATCCGGCGTGATGCCGAGCGTGGTATCATCCGCATTGATGGTGACGGCGTAGCTGGTCTTGGTCTCGAAATCGAGCGTCACGCCAGCTTTGAGAAAGAGCGAGGAGCCGGTGATTTCAAACGAGGCCGCATCGGCTCCTGATAGGCTGAGGGTGTTGGTGCCGAGGCCGTCATCGGTGACGACGATGTCGCCGACTTTCACCGGAGATGCGGTGCTGGAATTTTCCTGAATGGAGTTGAGCGGGTTGTTCAAGGCCACTGCGGTCGGCGCGGTGTTCGTAGCGGTGGATGCGGCGTAAACCCAGAGTTCGGGGAAATTGATATTGCCGCCGCCGTTTTCGTTGACGACGTAAATGTTACCGACTCGGTCCATGGTGATGCCTTCGTGCTGCATGTCTGGCGAGCTGATGGAGTCGCCCGCATCGGCAGTGATGTTGAGCGTGCTGAGGATGCTGCCAGCGCGGCTGATGTTGACGATCCTCGCATTTTCTTGGCCGACGATGAGCAAGTTATTTGCCTGCGGCTGGGACGCCATCGACGGGATGTTGGTGAAGGCGAAAACGTCCGCCACATCGGACATGCCGAGCAGCGAGGTGTTGAAGAGATTGCTCGCTTGGTTCCCGGTGGTCGGTGGCGCGGTGGTGAAGGTGCCAGCCGTGAAATCCACGCCGGTGCGGAAGACGCCGATGGGAGTTTTTTCCTTGAGGCAGATGAAGTCGCTAGCAGGTGGATCCCACGAGAGACCTTCCGTGCCGGTGTTGTCGTCGAAGGGTCCGAGATCGACGGTCTGAGCGGCGGCGCGGGTGAGCGTGGTGCCTGCGACATAGGTGAATTTCACGAGCTGCTGATCGCGCTCTTCACTGATGACGAACTGGCCACCGCCGACGTAGGTGATGCCCTCGGGATCGTAGAACGCGGTGCCTTGCGGCGCGCCGGATTGCAGGGCGAGCGACATGGTATCGATGAGCTGGCCGGTTTTGGAAACTTGGGTGATCGAGCGTCCGCCATCGCAGGAAATGAAGAGCGTGTCGGTTTCCCAGTTGTAAGTGACGGCAGAGGCTTCTTGGCAGAGCAAGTTAGTGGCAGCGGTGCCAGCAGGTAGAGGAGTGCGGGTGGGTTCTGGCAGCCCGAAGCGACCCACGCGCACATAGGTGGCGAGGTTCACTTCCGTGGCACCGGGCGCGATGGTGACGATGGCGGTAGAGCTGTCCGTGGTGCCGCCAGAGCTGGTGAGGCGTGCCCAATGGCTGGTCGTGGAGGTGAGACCTGGCGTGGTGAAAATCGGGGAATTGCTGCCGACTGGCGTGCTAATGTCGCCACTATTTCCCTGATACCACTGGATGCTCGGGGCGGGGAAACCTGTCGCAGCGAGTGAAAGCGTGGCGACTCCACCGCTGGTGATCGAGGTGCTAACTGGCTGGGAGGTGAAGACCGGTGCGAGGTCGTCACTAATGATCGTGCCAGTGCCGACGGCGTTGCTGATGATGGTGGTGCCGGTGGAGTTGACGAGGTTGGAAAGGGAGACGACGACGGTTTCATCCGGCTCGGGAGAGGTATCGCCATTGACCGTGATATTGATCGGCAAGCTGGCGGCTCCGGCGGCGGTGAAATTCAGCGTGCCAGCCGCGAGCGTGAAATCCGTGCCATTGGCGGTGCCACCGGTGACCGCGTAGTCCACGGAGAAAGCGTTAGCCAGATCGGTGCGAGTGACGTTGAGCGCGAGAGTGGATGTGCCACTATTTCCTTCCGCAATAGACGCGCTGGCGATGCTCACGGATGGGACGCCCACGGTCACGCCGGGAGAGCCGATGTCGAGCACGCTGGCCGCAGAAGCGAAGGCACCGAGATTGCCGACCGATGCGAAAGTGTAGCGTGGGGTGGTGGTGCCAAATGCCGGGTCCCAGACTGCGGATTGTGTAGCGGTGGATGCACCAGCGGACGGACCCGAGTGCATTCCCGTGGCGGACGAGCCGTCGGATTTGGTGAAACCCGCCGCCGCGTAGTTGAAGAAGAAAATTTCGTTTTGGCTCTCATCAAAGAACGAGACCCCATCGTCTTGGCCGAGGCTAGGACCAGCGGTTTGGAAAACCTGCACGCTGTTCGGGATATTCCACCAAGTGCGGAAGGTGGCTGGAGCGAGGTTACAGAAAATCACCGATTCCCCAGCAGCGATGCTTGATCCAGCAGGCAGCTTGTAGGCTTGGGCCGCAGATGCCGAGCGAGCGTTGTCATGCCAACTGTAGCCTTCGAGAGAGACCGACGTGGTGCTGATGTTAGTGAGTTCCCAGAAGTCGTTCACGCCGGTAGCGGCCTGTTGCGAAAGCACCTCGGTAAGCAGCAGTCGTTGCACATACACGTCGCCATCGTCGTTGACGATGACAGCGGTGTTGCCAGCGGTGGCACCTGCCGCACTCGCAGTGAGAGTGGCCGTTTTATTTCCATCCGGGAAATTGTCATTCACGGCGGTGATGTTGAAATTTGCGGAAGTTTGATTGGCGAGAATCGTCACCGTGGCAGGCACCGTGGCCTCCGTCGCATCGCTGGAGGAAAGATTCACCACCAGCGCAGCAGTCGTGGCTCCCGTGCGAGTGACCGTGCCGATAGAGGCGGGATTTGCAGCACTTTCAGAAAAACTACTTACCGTGGTGCTCACAGTAAGGGTCACGGTAGGCGGTGCCACTCCGAAGCCACTGTAGCCCGGAGACCCTTTGTTAGCGGAGTTTGCCGCAGCGGCAAAACTGCCCAAGTTAGTCCCGCTCGCAAACGTGTAGCGTGGCGTGCTGGTGCCGAAACTTGGATCCCAAATCATCGACTGAGCCGCGATGCCGCCCGCTGATAGACCTGCCTGCGGCCCCACTGATAGGCTGCCGTCGCTGCGGGTGAATCCACCCGCTCCATAGCTTAAATAGAACAACTCCGTGCCGGAGTTATTGAACAACGCCACTCCATCGCTGCCACCCAGCCCCGGTCCACCCGTGATGACTTGCACCGTGCTAGCGATGCCCCAGTTGGTGCGAAACGTCGCCGCCGCCGTGACGGTAAAAATGATCGATTCACCCGATGCAATGCTCGTCCCAGCCGGGATCGTGACTGCGGCGGGGTCACTCGCGTTGCGACTTTCATCGTCCCACTTGTAGTTGCTCAAGTCCACAGAGCTGGCACCCACATTGGTCAGCTCCCAGAAATCGCCAATACCATCGGAATTGATCTCCGTGAGGAGGAGCTGGGCGTTGAGAGTGCTGGCAGATGCCAGAGCGAGCAGCGTGGGGGCGAGAAAATGGCGGAATTTCATGTGGAATGATGTGGATCATTCCCGGCCAAGCCCCGAGTGCTTGCTTTTGATTGTGACCATTTCGTCAGGACGATTTCGTCACCTTAAAAACGGCTTCCGTCAGAAATGCGTTACGAAATCTTCACAAACCACCAAATCCACGCCGCACACCACAACTCCGCCTGCATATTTTTTACAGAAAAGTCAGCCGATGCGTCTTTTGGATTTTATCGAGCCAGTCGTCGGCGAGTCGCGCCTCGGTGGCAAACTCCGGCCAACGTCTCACCGCAGCCTGCACCTCCTCAATGATCTTCGCCGCACGCCCTCGCTTCATCAGTGCCGCCTTCGCGCACGCCTCGAAATCCTCCCGCGCAAAACCGTCCCGCTTCCCGTTCAGTGTCATCTGGTGCGTCGCCGTCCACGAGCCGGACGGATTGTAGCTGTAGGTCACGTCAAAGGCTGGCGCGAGCGACCACTCGCCTTGTTGGTTCATGAGGAAAGCAATGTTTTTCACATGGTCGTCCTGATTCCGCGCCACGATGTTGAAAACCATCCGCCGGAACTGCTCCTCCACCGCAGCCATCGGCAATTTTAACTGGCGAATCGTGAGCAACGCCTGCTCGTAGGCATAGGCTCCGGCTTGGTTGAAATCGAAATGTGCCAGCGCGCAGAGTGACTGCATGTGCAGCTTCGCACCGCCCGCGAGGCGGTCGAAACGCCGTGTCATGAAGTGCCGCCGCCCATTTTCCTCCAGCAGTCGGCACTCGCTCATCGTGATGCCCGCCGCTTTCGCCATCAGCGAGTAAGCATACTCAATCGCGCCGTAGCCCTTCGGGTCTTCCAGTTCCTTGTCCTTGTTCCCCGCCACGCCGTCGAACTTCAACAGCCAGTAATCGAAACCCTCACCCGCCGCGATCTGCCCGGAGCGCACCTCGTTGGTTACTCGATTCCATGAGATCACGGCCTTGGCGCGTGCGCCGCCAGCGGACGTGCCCACGCTCAGGATGTCCCGAAGCGCCTTTTCCTTCCCCGCCTCGTGAAAATGCCCCTGTAAATCGCCGCGATGCGTCAAAACCTCGCCCGCCAGCCGGACCAGCGCATCAATCTCGATCTTCGACGCCGTGCGCGCCTTCGGCCCGATCATAGGGGCGAACTCCAGCGCACCCATCCCACGCATACCGGTGTAGCAGAGCCGCTCCACTGCGTTGAAATTTTCCGGCGTCCGGCCCTGCGTCGCCAGCCAAGCGTCAATCAGCGCGTTGCCGAACTTGTCCGGCAGCGAATCCGCCAGCAGCCCCGGCAGCCCGTGGAAAGTGTTCTGCGGCAGCGCGGGAAATTCATACACCCGCTCGCTCAATGGCATCGTCAGCGGCGAAAGCTCGATCCCGCTGCGGGCGAAGTCCGCGTCGTATTGAAATGCCGCCATGTTCCGCCCTTCGTCGAGCGACACCGCGCCGATCGTCCGTCCCCAGAGCTGCACCTTCGCGATCATGACGGCTCACCCCACGTCCATTTTTCCGACCCGCCTTGCGCGGCTTTTTTTCCCGTCGCCCGCTGGCGTTTCCGCCCCGCCTGCTTTAGCTGCGCCATCGGACCCGGCACCGGTTCCGGCAGCAGGATCTCGAAACGCTCCAGCAAACCAAGCACCCGGCAGACCCGCAGAAAAACCGAGAGCTGCGTCGCCACTTCCCCTGATTCCAGCCGCTCCACCGTCCGCTTGGACACTCCCGCCTGCTCCGCCAACGCCGCCTGCGTCAGGTTGCGCTCGATGCGTGTACCAGCCAGCCGCCCGCCCAACTCTTGGAGAACGGCCTCGTCGGTCAGTTGTTCGGAAATTTTTATAATGCGCCACATATGGCGAATTAAGCCATTAAAGCAAGCGTATTCGTCATTTGTGACGATTTAATTGAAGTCGCCATTGATGGCGAAAAAATGCTCTCTATTTCGCCTAACTCGCCTCTTGAGCTGACTTGATACACCACCAATCATACCAGTGCATTGCCAAGTCGCGGCGGCGGTCATCGTGCTTGTCGTCATCACGCTGCTCATGGTGGCCCAGATGCGTGAGTAGGTCTTTCACCCCATCCGAGATCACCTTGTCGCGGTAGGTGAAAACCGTCTGGCGGGAAACTCCGGCGATCTCCTGAATCTGCGCGACGCTGTGATTGTGCTGGGCGATGAGCCGCACCACCAGAAGCCGCTTGGGGAGCACCCCACGCTTCTTCGATTTGTTTGATGAGTTGATCTCCCAACGGCGGTAAAGGCTAGCGGATTTTGGTATAACTTGAGAAAAATGGCCTTGATTGAACGGTTCATTTGAACACAATTCGTTCTCCCATGAATCACGAAATCACGCCGCTCGAATCCATCCGTCGCACGAATCCATCTGGCAGCGAGTCATGGTCCAGCCGGGATTTTGCAAAAATCCTGGGTTACGCGGATTACCGGAATTTCCAATCCGTCATCGAGTCTGCACGCATTGCTTGTTTCAACAGCGGCCAGCGGATGGAGGACCATTTCGGTGAGGTCACCGATATGGTCGAGATCGGCAGCGGGGCACAGCGCAAGCTCAAAACCGTGATGATGTCGCGCTACGCTTGTTACCTCGTCATCCAGAATGCCGATCCTTCCAAGGAAATCGTCGCACAGGGCAAACCTACTTTGCCATCCAGACTCGTCGGCAGGAATTGAGCGATGAGGAGCTGGAAGAACAGCGCCGCCTCGCCATCCGCTCCGAACTGAGAACGCACAACACCCAACTCGCCGAGGCCGCGAAAGATGCAGGAGTCATCGAACCGCTCGACTACGCCATTTTCCAGAACCACGGCTACATGGGCCTCTATGGCGGTCTCGACGCACGCGGCATCCATGCCCGGAAACATCTCAAGAAGGGCGAGCAAATCCTCGATCACATGGGCAGCACCGAACTGGCGGCCAATCTCTTCCGAGCCACTCAAGCCGAGGACAAGCTGCGCCGTGAGAAAATCACCGGGAAGGACAAGGCGAACCAAGCCCACCGCGAAGTCGGAGCCAAAGTCCGCCAAACCATCCGCGAACTCGGCGGCGCCATGCCGGAAGAGCTACCATCGGCAGAGAGCATCAAAAAGCTCGAATCCAAAGCCCGCAAGGCACTGAAGAAGCCGGAACAGTGAGTCCAAAAAAGCGGCTTCCCCTGTCAAAGCCAACGGAATCAACCCGTGCGGACCCTCCGGGAAATTCCGCGTTGGTTAAGGAGCCATCACACTCTTTGGATGCGAATGAAATGCCTTTGAAAGAGCTTCGCGCCGCCTCAAAGATTCTGCATTGGGCAGCACCACAGGAGTGTGGTGCCTCCTTATTTATGCCACGGCGACTTCGATCTGCTTATCCACGTCATCCCGCAGGTTCTCGATGATGAACTCCTGCCGATCCGGGGTGTTCTTGCCCATGTAGAAGGCTAGCAGTTCTTTCACGCCTTTGCCTTCTTCGTACTCGACGTGGTCGAGCCGCATGTCGGGGCCGATCATGAAGGCGAACTCGTCGGGTGAGATTTCTCCGAGACCTTTGAAGCGGGTGATCTCGGCGGCTTTGCCGAGCTTGGCCATGGCTTTTTTGCGCTCGTCGTCGTCGTAACAGTAGATGGTTTCCTTTTTGTTGCGGACGCGGAAGAGCGGAGTTTGCAAGATCCACAAGTGACCGTCGCGGATCATTTCGGGGAAAAATTGGAGGAAGAAGGTGAGGAGAAGCAAACGGATGTGCATCCCGTCCACGTCGGCGTCGGTAGCGATGACGACTTTGTTATAGCGCAGGTATTCGATGCCGTCCTCGATGTTCAGCGCAGCTTGAAGCAGGGCAAATTCCTCGTTTTCATAGACGATCTTGCGGGGCAGCGCGTAGGTGTTGAGCGGCTTGCCGCGGAGCGAAAAGACGGCCTGCGTTTCCACGTCGCGGCTCTTGGTGATGGAACCAGAGGCCGAGTCGCCCTCGGTGATGAAGAGCGTGGATTCCTCGCGGCGCTTGTGCTTGCTGTCGTAGCGAACGCGGCAGTCGCGGAGTTTTTTGTTATGGACTTTCGCTTGTTTGGAACGCTCGCGGGCGAGCTTCTGGATGCCCTTGAGATCCTTGCGCTCCCGCTCGGCGGAGAGGATGCGTTTCTGGATCGCCTCGGCGACCTGCGGGTGTTTGTGCAAGTAGTTGTCGAGATTGGTCTTGAGGAAATTCCCAATGAACGTCCGCAGCGATTCTCCATCAGGTGCGATGCCTGCGGAGCCGAGCTTGGTCTTCGTTTGCGACTCGAAAACTGGCTCCATGATCCGCACACAAACCGCCGCCTCGATCCCGGCGCGGATGTCAGACGGCTCATACTGCTTTTTGTAAAATCCACGGATGACCATCACCAACGCCTCACGAAACGCCGCGAGGTGAGTGCCGCCTTGCGAGGTGTTCTGGCCGTTGACGAAGGTGTAGTATTCCTCGCCGCTTTCCGGCGTGTGGGTGAAAGCGATTTCGATGTCTTTCCCGATGAGATGGATGGGCGGATAGAGCGCCTCGTTCTCCATTTCCTCGCGCAGCAAATCGAGCAGCCCGTCCTTGGACCGGAACTTTTTGCCGTTGAAATTGATCGTGAGCGCCGGATTCAAATAGGAATAGTAGCGGCACATCTTCTCGACGAACGCTTCCTTGAATTTCGCCTTGGCGGGAAAAATCGTCCGGTCCAGCTCGAAGGCGAGGCGGGTGCCATTCACGCCGTCGTCGCGGCGCGGGTTTTTCATGTCCACGGTGAGCTGGCCTTTGGAAAACTCGAGTGCCTTCGTCTCGCCATCGCGCCAGGCTTGGATTTCAAAGAAGTTAGATAACGCATTCACCGCCTTGATGCCGACACCGTTGAGACCCACGGATTTCTTGAACGCCTTGCTGTCATACTTCGCGCCGGTGTTGATCTGGGCGGCGCAGTCGAAGAGTTTTCCGAGCGGTATCCCGCGCCCGAAGTCGCGCACTTCCACGCGGCCTTCCTCGTCGATGTCCACGCGCACTTCCTTGCCGTAGCCCATGATGTGCTCGTCGATGGAGTTATCCACCGCTTCTTTAAGCAAAATATAAAGGCCGTCATCGGGTGATGAACCGTCGCCGAGTTTCCCGATATACATGCCGGGTCGCATCCGAATGTGTTCGCGCCAGTCGAGGGATTTGATGTCGTCTTCGGTATAGTCAGCAGCCATGGGGAAAATTGTTTCGGAGTTCCTAAACGGTTGCTGTGACCGGCGCAAGGGCGGCGATGATTTCTCAATTTCTGCCCCTGACGGCGGAAATAATTAACCAAGCAGACTACGGACGAGTTCCGGCGACTCATGGGAAACCAAAAGCAACGTCCGCCCGCGAGTCGCCCAGACGGCGAGTGTGAGGTCCGCGTCTTGTGAAATCTTCGCAGTGATTTCTGGTGATGGTGGATTGACCAAACCCTCAGACTGCGTGCTGTAGAGATGGAGTTGTTTCATGTCTGGCAGCAGGAAACATTCGAGGCTCACTCTGCGGTTTTCGATTTCATAAAGGTGGCAACCTTTGCGGACCAGAGCATCGAGTTTGGGCGGCAGTCCATCAATGCGCGGCGCTCTGTTAGCCAATAGCCATGCGCCGACTTCCGTTCGGTCCATGCTCATGAGCGAGAGGGAAATGCCCTGGCGAGTGATGGCGGTGAGTTGGCGGGTCAATTTACCGAGGGTGAACGCCTGTGTTTCCCACCACCATTTTCCACCGACTGCAAGCGAGGCAGCGATACCAGCACCCCAGCCCAGCCAGCGGCGACGTGATTGCCGCTCCTCGGCAACTGCGGTGCGTGGAAGTCTCACTGCCGAGAGAACGGATTCACGTAAATCTTCTGGCGGCTCGCCAATGCCGCGGGCCGCGCGCATGGCGATTCTCAAAGCATCTTCCAATCCTGCTGGTGGCTCGATCTGGCCCAGCGCGTCACGCATCGCGAGGTCAGTCTGCCGCTCGTCATCCAAGTGGACAGTGATCCCCGAGCTATCGGCAGCAGCGCGCGCCTCAGGCACACCGAGCTCGTGTTCGTCTTGTCCATGCGGACGAAGCGAACGGAGAAGCTGTAATTGTTCCTCAGTCATGTGGCGGGTGTTAGGAGTAAACGCAGCGCGTCTTTCGCGCGGCTGAGTCGGGACATCACAGTGCCTGCTGGCACTCCAAGCACATCGGCGATTTCGCGATAAGACATGTCATCGATGTAAAAAAGCGACAATACCGAGCAATGCGGCTCATCCATCCGTTTCAAAATTTCCACCGCCGTTTTTCCGTCCACGCTGAGTTCCTGTGGTGAGGCTTCGTCAAACGGCTGCGGCATGAGTGCTTCATCGAATTCCACGGTCTTGCGCTCCCTTCTGCGAAGCAAAAGAAACTCGCGATAGAGTGTGGTGTAGAGCCAAGATTTGATTGCACCGTCTTCGCGGATTTCCTGCCATTTCAGGGCAAATTTCACCGCCGTCTGTTGTGTAAGGTCTGCTGCGTCTGCCTCGTGTCCCGTTAGGCCGAGAGCGTAGCGGTAGAGCTGTCGATAGTAAGCCATCACCACTGCCTCCAGCCACGCCTGCACTTCCGTGTCATCCTCATGGGAAGGACGCGGTGGCAAAGCGGACTGGTTTTCAACGGCCATGATAAAGGCGGCAGCGTTATGCAGTCCTTCGTCGGCGCATGAACAGAACAAACCCCGTCAGTCCCAAAAGCGTCACAGAAGGCTCGGGAATCACAGAAATCCCTAGCACGTTCGTAGTGGGAGTGATCGCTTCCGGCCCCGATGCTCCGCTGTCTGGCAGGATCAAAAAAGGAACTGCTCCAGAGTTATCAAACTCTGCAATGGCACCCGCAGTGAGCGTGAAATTCGCCCCCGTGAAGTTTCCTCCCCCATCCGTGAGCGGCAGTTGTCCGAAAAGCACGCTCCCTTGATAGAGAATTCCCTCTGCTGCTAGGTTCACATTTTCCAGCGAGAAACTCAGAACATCTCCGGGTAAAAGTTCTGGAAAAACGACTCCTCCCCCCGCGAATGGAAACAACGCGCCCACACTCCCGAGTCCACTCACAAAGTTCAGCCGAGGCAAAACATCGGGAACTCCAGCCGCCGTCAGAATGCTGACGTTGGTGACGTCTTGTGCCGCCAGCGGCAGAAAACTCGGAAGAAATGCGAGTGAGCCCGTCGGCGCGAGGTTGGTGATGGTGAATTGTAAGGTCGCCGCAGAGACAGATGATAGCCCGCAACAGGTGAGCCAAAAGATGGCTTTTAAGCGATTGATAGAATTAAATTTCATAATGATCAGTGGCCAAGGAAGGGATGGCCGCGAACGGCCATCCCTCTGGGTTTGGTCTTCGCTTATCTCACGGACGAACGATGTCTGTCGTAGGAATGATGACGGAAGTGTTATCAATTTCTACGTTCGTCCCGCCCTGAATGACGAAGTTCTGCGGCTCACGGAAGGCACCCGTGAAGGACGCTAGTGTGTTCTCCGTGAACATGTTATTCACCGAGCCATTGCTCACCGCCACGGCGAACCCGAAGCGCGCGATGTGGTTGTTATAGATCGCATCACCACGCGGACCTTCTGGCCCAGCGGTGCCACCTTCCGGGTTGTAGCAAATTCCTAACAAGCTGCTTGCTGCCGTAGCTCCGCCAACGATCATGTTTTGCGTGATGCGATTGCCAGTGCTGCGGGCACCACGCACGAAGAGGCCGAGATTCACCGAGCTGATCGAATTATTCTGGATATAGGCACTCCATGAGTTGACCAAAAGAATGCCAATTTCCGTAGGGCCGCCGCTGGGTGCTAGACCATCGCCAGTGATTCGTAGGTTTTCCACCCGGACGTTTTGGGTGCCAGTGAGAGCAACGTTTGCATTGAAGCCGCTGACGCCGCCGCCGCTCACAGTCACGCCTCGGGCGTTTTCGACGACGATGCCGCGGCCCGTGCCACGGGCATTGGTGCTGACATTAAAGCCGTTCAGATCCAGAGTCACGTTAGATGCACTGATGATGATGCCATCGCCAGTTCCGACGTTGTGATTGAAGAACGGCTTGTAGCTGCCCGGACGGGTGATGCGCCACTGGGCGGATGCTGTGTCAACCATGGCGATGGACAGAGCAGCCGCGGCGAGCAGCAAGGAGGATTTACGAGTGATCGATTTCATGATGTTTGTTTTGTTGATTTCTAACATCCTCGCCACACCCTGCGGCAACTGTCGCATCGGTTGAAATGGCGGGGAACAAACCAAGGAGCACAAATTTTCAGAACATATTCCGTCGCTTGGAAAAAATAATTCAAAGACCCCATCACTCGATCTCGTGATCGTGAAAATCAGCGGAATAGAACTCGCCAAAGCTTCTCCTACCGACATGAAAATTCCGTTTCATCTGCCTTCCCTTGTCATCGCGAGTGCCGTTTTCGGAGCTTTATTGTTAGCTGCTTCACACGCTGGCTGCCAGCCCGCAAAGGCTTCGCAAAACCCTGAGGAAGTCGGGAAAGTCACATGGAAACGTGACTACGAAGCCGCGCTCGCCACAGCGAAAACATCGGGCAAACCGATCTTCCTGCTCTTTCAAGAAGTCCCCGGTTGCGCGGGGTGCAAACAGTTCGGGCGCGATGTTTTGAGCGGTGACAACCTCGTGAAAGCGATTGAGGAAAATTTCATCCCGCTGCTAATTCACAACAACCAGCCCGGCAAGGACGTCGAGGTGCTGAAGAAATTCAATGAGCCAGCGTGGAACTATCAGGTGGTGCGATTCCTCGATGCGGATGGCCGCGACTTGATCCCGCGTAAAGACCGCGTCTGGGAATCCGCTGAGTTAAAGACACGGATGGATCAAGCTCTCGCAAAAGCTGGGCGACCCAAGATCGCGAGTGTTAGCACTGAGCGAGTCGCCATCGCCCAGCATTGCTTCTGGACGGGCGAGATGAAGATCGGCGCGATCGACGGTGTAGTTAGAACCGAAGCCGGATTTCTCAACGGCCACGAAGTCACCCTTGTGGACTACGAGCCAGGAAAACTTTCGCTAGAAAATCTTACGTACAAAGCAAAGGCAGCGGGCGTGGCGACACAGGTTTTCAAATCCACCACAGGCTATCAGAAAGCTCCCGCCTCCGATCAAAAGCGGCAGTTGCACGGAACGAAGTATGCCAAGCTCAACCTCACCCCGGAGCAAGCAACTAAGGTGAACGCCTTCGCTCGCACCGATCCAGCGCGGGCTGAAAAATTTCTACCGACCAAGTGACACCAGCTCTGTCAGTTGCTTTTCTAGCATTGCCGTCAGTTGTAATGCACTACCCTTCGGGGGAAGCGTCCCATTCGCCAGCAGTTCGCTCACCGGAATCGGCTCGCCCGCAGTGACACGCGCCGTGCGAGCTACCGGATATGTCGGGAAACCGTAAAGATCTTCCTCCAGTTTCAAAATCGTCTCCGCCCGCCGATCCAAAGTCGGATCTTCTAGCAAGTAATCGCCGATGTAACTGTGCGCCTGCAACGCGGTGAACACGCGATCCAGATCATCCAACAGAAATTCTCTCTCTGTCACCGATGGCGGTTTTTCCACATCCAACAAACGCCGCCGGATGCGGAAGCGCAATGCCCGCACTCGCTCCGGCGGAGTCACGGCCTTCGCGTCTCGCGGGTAACGGTCTTCGACTCGTGTTAGAAGATCCTCGCACAGCCGGGCAAGCCGCTCTTGCACCGCCCCTGATCCCGCGTTGCCGAGATATTCCGTTTCTTTCAGTGCGAGCACGCCGGTGCCGAGACGGTAAATGCGTTCATCCAGCGGCATCCGAGGTTTCGGCGTCCAGCCGATGCGATCTTCTAACTTGCCGACCCGTGAACAGAACGTCGCCTCCACCGCCGCGTCATGGAAAAACCTCAACCCCACTGGCACGAGATATGCGCTTTTCCCCACAGGCATCCGGCCCGCTGCTTTGAGTAAGATCGACGCCACGCCCTCATTGAGCGGATCTAGCCGCCGATGATGGTGATAAATTTCACCCTCAGGAAACATGACCAATGGATCGGCACTTTTCTCTAGCAAAGTGATCGCTGTCTTGATCGCGGATAAATCTGGCCCATCGCGATCCACCGAAAAAACTCCCATGCTTTGCAATGCCCATGTCGCGATGGCATCCATCTCAAACAACTCCCGCGCCGCCATGAAATACGGCTTCATCCCATGGCGGGCCGCGATTTCCATGATGACGTGCGGGTCCGAGTGATCGGAATGGTTAGGTGCTAACAATACCGCGTGGCCCGTCTCGCTGAGTTCTGAAACGCGCTGGAAGCCATCGTCTTCGATTCTCGCAATGCGGTATTTTCGAGAAAGATGCACCGCCCGATTCACCGCCAGACCCAGTGGCCGCAGCCACGCCTGCATATTCGGAGGACGAAAAGTGTAAGGAAGATCATTGCGGAGCCGACGCATAGGAAAGGTCTATCGCGACCCGCACAGATCTCAATCCACAATCTCACTCCGTTCCCAAATATTTATGATCTTGGAAAGTCTGCGAACGAAGCTCACCAGCCGCATCTTCGAAAATCACCGTGACGAAATTTCCCGATGTTCCCACGGACAATGACTTCAATTTTGCGCCATCGGTTTTCATGGGTACATAGCCCGATCCTTTTTGAATGGCTGTGCGTTCTAGCCCAAATTGTTTCACTGTGAGAGTTTCCCATTTTTCATCCTCCTGACGGATTTCAACCTTCAGTTCGGGTTTGCGAGTCATGTTGACGATGGTCGCGGTGAGCTTTTCTTTGGCTTCGAACTGCGTCAGTTTTAGAATGCGAATTTTCCAATAACCTTCCTTTTTCTCTGCGGTAGGAACCCATTCGGAAATAGGAATCAACACCGTGGTTTCGTTCTTCGCGATCACGACATTGACCTCGCCTTCTTTCACCCCTTCACGCTTGAACTTGATTTTGTAGCTTCCTGGTTTCCTCGGAATCCCGCCCGTCACATCGCCTAACTCATATCCCTCATCACGCACTTTGCGGCCATCTATGAGAAAATCTAACTTTCCCGATCCGTTGCTGACAGCGTTCAAGCATCGGATGAAACCGCGAGGGCCAGCGGTTTCGCTTGGCGGCTGTGCATCCGCAGACATCAACGCCAGCAGGAGCACGAAGGAGAAAGTGAGAATGGCGGGCATAGTTTTAGAAATCACGAGTGTTGAGGATTTTAGTGTGAGTGGTTCCTGAAATGATCGATCCATCCGCCGCGCGTTTTCCGGGATCGGCCATGATGGTGTAAACTTTTCTAACTTCAGCACGAATTTCCGTGACGGAAGACGGAGAGGCCGCAGGAGCTACGGATTGTGCGACGACCCACACGCGGAAATTTCGAGACCGCACCGTCGCTGACTGATAGGCCCGCGCGAAGACCTCTTCTGCGGCGGCGTCAGTCCATTGCACTTTTTTCTGATCCGCGTAGAGCTTGCGATTTCCGAAGACTTCATTTCCATCCTTGTCCTTTGCGAGGGCGAGTCTGGAGGGACTTGCGAATGGCCTCGCGGCGATGATTGCATCCGCAATCGTATCGGCTAGAATTTCCTTCTTTGGAGCATCTAACTTTAATGGAATCGTGGGCGGAGCCATCGTTGGAGCGTTATCATGGATCGTGCTCGTCAGCTTTGAAAGTTTCGGGTCCATCACCAAAGTCCCCGCCACCATCGCCCTCAAGACATCGCGGGAAGCAGTGTTGATATTGACGTTGCCGTGGATCTTCACGAGCGGACTTGTTCGCATAGCAGTGTCACCCGTGAGAGGCTGCCCGGTGTGAAACAAATCGAGCAAACCAACTGCCCGGTTCTGTATATTTCCGGTAGAGCTAAACGCCGGGTGCTCCGGGCGACCAATCCGCAACGTATTACCACCACCATACAAAGGACTACCCTGATCGCCCTTCGCATCTGGCCATGAAACCTCACCCAGCGGCATCTTGCTTTTAGTTAAAAAGACATTCGTATCGCTCTCGCTCTCGAATTTTGGTGAATACATAATTGGGTCAAATAAGTTCCCAAGCTCGGTCACACTGCAAAAATAGCCGCGATTTGAAATGAGCTGAATCGCAGAGTATTTCGCTTCTAAATCATAAGAAGCTGTCTTAAAAATACAAATTTTCTGAATTTTAATCTGTACTAATTTACTCATGTATTGGAGAGACTCGGCATGGCCAGTTATCCAAGCAGCATGACAGATTCCGAATGGGAAATTCTCCAACACCTATTGCCTC
>JANOQR010000078.1:0-14192 GCA_031414935.1 Luteolibacter sp. | reverse complement strand
GAGTTCGGTCGGAGTGGGGAGTTCGCCGTAGATCAAGAGGTAGGCGGTCTCGATGAAAGTGCTTTTTTTCGCGAGTTCGGCGATGTCGTAGCCGCGGTATTGGAGGATGCCGCGCTCGCCGTCGATGAAGGTGATGGCGCTCTTGCAGGCACCGGTATTGCCGTAGCCGGGATCAAGCGTGATGCAGCCGGTTTTGGCGCGAAGTGCGCTGACGTCGATGCCAATTTCGTTCTCGGTTCCTGTTACTGTGGGCAGCGTGAGAGGCTTGCCGTCGATGATCATTTCCACTGTTCCGTTCATGCGGGGAGGTTTTAAGACGAGTGGTAAGATTTATGCCAGCTTGGATTGTGGGGAATTTTTTCGGTGAGGAAATAGAAGATTTGTCGCAGAGACGCGAAGGTCGCGGAGAGGAGTGCGAAGAAGAGTTAGAGAGAGATGTTGTGGAATGAAAGGCTGCTTGGGATGGACAGGCTAAAAACCTATCCTCCTTTCGTAAATCAATGAGGTCTTTATTTCTCTGCGCCCCCTTTGCGATCTCTGTGGCTTTGCGGTGAAAATCTCTGTTATTTCACTCACCCGCGTCGGGGTAGGAGCCGAGGAGTTTGACGAGGGAGCAATGTTTGCTGAGTTCGGCGAGGGCTTCGGCGACTTTTTCGTCGTCGCAGTGGCCGGCGAGATCGACGTAGAAGATGTATTCCCAGTCTTTGCGCTTCGACGGGCGGGATTCGATTTTGGAGAGGTTGATGTGAAATTGATCGAAGGCTTGAAGGGCTTTTACCAGCGAACCGGGGCGGTCGTGGATGGCGAAGAGGATCGAGGTGCGGTCGTTGCCGGTGGCGGGGCAAGGTTTCTCGCCGATGACGAGGAAGCGGGTGGTGTTGGTTGCGCGGTCTTGGATGGATTCTTGGATGACGTTTAGCCCGTAAATTTCAGCAGTGAGTGATCCACCGATGGCAGCCGCGCCTTCGGAGGCTCGCTCGGTGGCGATTTGGGCGGCTTTGGCGGTGGATGAGACTTCCACGCGCTGGGCATTCGGGAAATTTTGTAAAATCCAAGAGTTGCATTGGCCGAGAGCCTGCGGGTGCGAGTAGAGGGTTTTGATTTCCTCTCGCGGGATGGCGGCCATGAGGCAGTGCTCAATGCGTAGCAGGATTTGCGCGCAGATATGGAGTGGCGAATCTACGAAGAGATCGAGGGTGTGGATGACAGCGCCGTCGGTGGAGTTTTCGATAGGGACGACGCCGTAGCTGACTTGGCGGCGGGCGACTTGCTCGAAGACGTCGGATAAATTCGGCTGTGCGGAGTAGCCGACTGAGTGGCCGAATTTCTTGATCGCGGCTTGGTGCGTCCAAGTGCCTTCTGGGCCGAGGTAGGCGATGGTGAGATCGTCCTCTAGCGCCAGGGCGGCAGACATGATTTCCCGATAAATTGCACGGATGGATTTCTCCGGCAAGCGGCCTTGGTTCATCTCGATGAGGCGGCGGAGCAGAGATTCTTCGCGTTCGGGCGCGTAAATTTGCAGGCCGTCACGCTTTTTGACCACGCCTACCTCGTGGACGAGATCGGCACGGCGGGAGAGGAGGTCGAGAAGATCGTGGTCGATGCTGTCGATCTGGCGGCGGATGTCGTCGAGATTCACGGTTTTTAAAATGAGTTAGGAGTCCGCAGAAGCTTCGTCATCGGCGGGGGCGGCGGGCGTGCCGATGGCTGCGAGCGCGAGTTGTTGCTCGGGATCAGCGGCGGGAGCGGGTGCTTCTGGCTCGGGGAGCTTGACTTTGCGGAGTTCGCTGGCGTTTGGGAGATCGTCGATGGAACGGATGCCGAAGTGCTCGAAAAACAGGTCGGTCGTTTCATAAAGCAGCGGTCGCCCGGGCAGCTCGGCGCGGCCACCGATGCGGATCAAGTCGCGGTCCAGCAGTTTCTGAATCATCCCGTCGCAAGCCACACCACGGACGGCTTCGATGGCGGCTTTGGTGATTGGCTGGCGGTAGGCGATGATGGCGAGAGTTTCCATCGCCGGGCCGCTCATGCGCTCGGGCTTGCGACCGGGGAAAAGCTGGCGGACGAACTCGCCGAACTCGGTGCGAGTATAGAGTTTCCAGCCTTTCGGACGCTCAATGAGGGTGAAGGCGCGTTGGCTGTCTTGGTAGGTGCTATTTAACTCTGCGATGGCGGCGGCGACGTTTTCTGCGGAGGTCACCGTGAGTGCGACGAGCCAATCTGGCAGTGGCGTCGGCTCCTTGCCTTCTTCCTTTTCGCGGACAGCGACATCCTCGGCCTCGGCGACACGGGCACGCACGAGTCTGGCAATTTCCTCCGAAGGCAGGGGATTCTGAGAGGCGATGAGGAGGGCTTCGACGATGGCACTGAGCTGCATAGCGGGGCCGCACTTTATGGAACGATTTCGGCATATCAAGCCTCCTGCGGAAAACCTCAGCATTCACTTATTTTGCAAACCATGAACTTTCCGCTTGATGGAATGTGCATCGCGGGCTAACCCACCGCGCTCGTCACACCCCCGTGAGAATTTCTCGGGCAAAATACTGAAATTTCTAATCACCCGCATCCTGATCCTTGCGCCATGGCAGCGAAGAAAACCACCTCCAAACCAGCGCCCTCCAAGGGAAAAGCGAAACCCGTCGTCAAAGCCTCCAAGCCTGCTCCGGCGGCGAAGAAATCTACGGCAAAGCCGAAGAAGCCTGCCCCGAAAGCGACGAAACCTGTGGTAAATGCGAAGAAGTCCGCGCCAAAAGCACCGAAGCCAGCCGCCAAGGTGAAAAAGCCCGTCGCGAAAGTGACGAAGCCAGTGGCCAAGACCCAAAAGCCAGTGGCCAAGGTCGTGAAAGCCCCGGCGAAGAAACCTGTTGCGGTCAAAAAAGCTGCGCCAGTGAAGAAGGCATTGGTGCAGAAGAAAGTCACTCCACCCGCGAAGCCAGTCGCCAAGGCTCCTCAAAAAGCCGAGATTTCCAAAAAGCCAGCAGCTCCCGTGAAAGTGGAGAAAGTGGTGGTTGAGCCAGTAAAAGTGGTGGCCCCGGCCAAGCCTGCAGCCGCTCCCAAGAAAGTCCCTGCGGTGAAACCGAAATCTTCTGTCGTCGATTTCCCCGCGCCGCCAGCCCCGATCAAGCCACCTTTCGTCCCGCCGAAATCTGCTCCCGCTCCATCTGGCGAACCCGTCGCTCCCGGTAGCAACGGCTCTCACAGCCCAGCGTTTGTGCAAAAACAACGCCAGCGTCTGCTCGATCTGCGCGATGATCTCGTGGATGCCGTCTCCGGCATGGCACGCGACACCATCCGCAACGCGCCCGAAGGCTCCGAAGCATCTGGCAGCGGCCAGCACCAAGGCGATGCCGGAAGTGATGCTTACGATCGCGATTTCGCCCTCTCCGTTTTGGCGAAAGAACAAGATGCTCTTTATGAAATTGAGCAAGCCCTCCAACGGATCAAAAAAAGCTCTTACGGCATCTGCGAAATGTCTTCGCGGAAAATCCCACAGGCTCGCCTCGAAGCCATTCCGTTCGCTCGTCTAACCGTCGAGTGCCAAGCCCAGTGGGAGAAAGAATACGGCAATCGCCGCTTCCGCCCATCTAACGAAGTCGGCTTCAGTGGCGGCAATTATGTCGAAGATGAAGACTCCGAAACAGTTTCTCTTGACGAGGACGACGATTAAACCATTCTCCCGCCCCCAAAGTCATGCCACGCGAGATTATTATCCTAGAATGCACCGAAGCGAAAGCCGAGGGCAAGCCTACCTCACGCTACGTCACCACGCGTAACAAGAAGAGCCTCCGCACACCCGGTCGTCTCGAGAAAGTGAAATTCAATCACTTCCTCAAGCGTCGCACCCTCCATCGCGAACTCCGCTAACACATTTAGTTCTTTTTCCCATGTCCGAGCCAAAAACTATCCAGCGCCGAATCAATTTCCGTAAGGCGAACCGTATGATGCCACGTCGTCGGCATGACATTCCAGCCGATCTTGTCGTCGCTACGAATCCTGAGCTTCTCACCAAATTCACCACTGAGACGGGCAAGATTCTTCCGCGTCGTGTCACCGGAGTTTCCGCCAAGTTGCATCGCAAGATCAACAACGCCATCAAACAATCCCGCGCAATCAACCTGCTGCCGTAGGCTGCGTTAGATTCACAAAATTCTTACCAGCCGATCTGTGAAAGCAGATCGGCTTTTTCGTTTCTAGCCGCCGCACGAGCTTGTCGGCTTTCCTCCAATTTTTACCTTGGAGCGCCTCGTTTCAGTTTCTACATTCCGCCCGGCGTTAGCCGCTCCTCATGGCCAAAAAAGATTTCACTATTCTCAATAAACTCGGCATTCACGCGCGCCCAGCGGCACAATTCGTCAAAACCGCCAATCGGTTTCAAGCGAATATCTTTGTGGAGAAAGATGGGGAAGAAGTCGATGGCAAGAGCATCATGGGCTTGATGATGCTTGCCGCTGGTCATGGCTCCGTCATTTCCGTGAGTGCCGACGGCGCAGATGCGGATGCTGCGCTTGCCGCCATTGAGGATCTCATCACTCGGAAGTTCGAGGAAGATTGAGCGAGCGTGGAGTCCGGTTTTTCACGCCTCATACAGCTCAATCGGTAGCCCGTCAGGATCGGCGAAAAAGGTGAAGTGTTTTCCAGTTAGTGGATCTACCCGTATTTCCTCAACCGCCACGCCTTTCGCCGAGAGTTCGGTTACTTCATCGGCGATATTTTCTACCGCGAACGCCAAGTGTCTGAGTCCGCACGCCTCGGGATGTGAGACTCTAGCAGGCGGCGATGGAAATGAGAATAGCTCGATCTGCATGCCGCCCGGAACCCGTAGATCCAGCTTGTGGGAATCTCTATCTTTGCGATGCGTCTCTGCGATGATCTTCAACCCAAGCACCTGCGTGTAAAATCGCTTTGATGCGTTGTAGTCCGAGCAAATCACCGCGAGATGATGGAGTTTGGAAATTTTCACCCGGCAAATCTGGGAGTGGCTGGCAGTGGCGTCAAGATTGGTGGGAGGATGAGTCATGGGGGTGAGAATCTTGTTTCTGCTAGTAGTCATCGCCGCGTGTTTGGTGGAAATCTAGGCTCTGTTTCTAAACTGCAATGCGGACTTGAAATCGGCTAGGTGGCAACCCAGTCTCCTGAACCATGAGTTACTTCGTTGGCCTCAACGTCCTGACGAGCCGGACCGCCATTCTGCAGTGACCGAACTTAACATCTAATCGCTACCCACCATGCTCCGCCGACTATCCAATATCTTCCGGGGTTTCCTCGGGCTCTTCGTTTCGGGTCTCGAAAAGCGCAACCCCGAAGCCTTGCTCGAATTGGAGAAGGAAAATCTCCGCAAGCAGATTGCCCAGTTCAACCAGAGTTTGTCGGCACATGCGGGTCTCTGTGAGAAACTCATTTCTCAGGTGAAACGTCAGGAAGCAGAGGAACAAGAGCTCAAGGCCAAAGCTGCCGCGAATCTCCGCGCAGGGAACCAGCGTCTCGCTGGGGAGATCGCCCTCGAACTCCAGCGCACCCGTAAGGATCTTACCGATAATCGTTCCCAGCTCAACGATGCGGAGGAAACCTACAAGCAGCTCATCATCTCGCGTGACACCGCCATCAAGACCGCTCGGGGCAAAATCGAGTCACTCCGCAAAGATCTCGACAGCATGAAGATGAACAAGGCTCTCGCCGAAATGAACGAAATGGCCAGTGGGATGCTGACCAGCATCGGCGGCTCTGGCGACACGCTCGACCGCCTCCATCAGATGGTCGAGGAGGAAAATAGCAAGGCCGCCGGGCGGGCTCGCGTGGCTCGTGACAGCATGGACACCACTCGCTTCCAAGAGAAAGCGGCGGAACGCGAAGCCCTCGAAGACTTCGCTCTCGCCGATCTAGCCGCCGAATTGGGGATGGCCGTCCCCGGAGTCACGATTCCTGCCATCAGTGAAGTGAAAAGGGAGATGACGCCGGAGTAGGTTTGTGATGCGTGGGTCAGGCTTTGCCCTCCCGACTCACTTTGAAGGTTACCGAGAAATGAGTTGGGCATTCTTTTCGGAGCATCGCGACGGCGGATGGTAGCCGTGGGCTTCAGCCCATGTTCTCGTTTTGGGCGTATTTTTGCCACGTCGTGGCAATGGAATCTCGCAAGATTGGGACTCTTTTTAGCATCGGTTCCAGTGTCGCGATGCGACACGGTTTCCTGCTGGGGTAGTCCGTGGACTGAAGTTCACGGTATCATCCGATGTCGCTCTGCGACAAAGAGTGATGTTCCCGGTGCAGGACTTGCTTTCCACACTCCAGCGTAGCGCGAGTTCTGGTGCTAAATGGGAAAATGGAGGAAAATTTTTTGACCACAGACTTCGCTGATTCCAAAGATTTTCAGAGAGTTAGGAAAATAGTCTCAAAAAATATTAGAGCATTTTAAATAATAATGTAGCCATTTGGATCTGATCTGGCATGGTTTGCTTATGGCAACAATTTCTTTGGATCTCCGTCAGCGCATCCTCAAGGCATATGACCGTGGGGACTCTACCCGCGATGAGATTTCCCGTCGTTTCGAGGTGTCGCTCGGCTTTGTCAAAAAGCTCATCCAGCAGCGCCGCCACACTGGTGACATCGGCTCACGCCACCACCGCAGCGGACGAAAGCCCCTCATCCTCGCCTGCCACCGTCTTGACCTGCGCACCCTCCTTGCCAAGCAACCCGACCTCACCCTCACTGAGATCCGCGACCGGCTCGGCCTTGCCTGCACCATTCAGGCCATTCACTACGTCCTCGCCGACATGGGGCTAACATATAAAAAAAGACTCTCCGCGCGGCCGAGCAATCCCGGCCCGATGTCGCCCGCTCCCGCAGAAATTGGCGCAAGATCCAGAAAGGTTTCGATCCCTCCCGCCTCGTCTTTCTCGACGAATCAGCGGCCAAGACGAACATGACTCGGTTGCGCGGGCGCAGCCCTCGGGGCAAACGCCTGCACGCCGCAGCACCCTGCGGTCGCTGGCGGACGACCACGATGATCGGATCGGTTAGGCAGAACGGCTCCACCACCTGCATGACCGTTGAGGGCGCGATCAACGCCGAGGCATTTCGCATCTACGTCCATGATTTTCTGCTGCCCACGTTGAGTGCGGGCGACATCTTGGTGATGGACAACCTCAGTACCCACAAGGACAGCGAGGCACTTGGTCTCTTGGATGAGGCGGGGGTGAAGGTGAGGTTCCTGCCTGCCTATTCGCCGGAGTACAACCCTATTGAGCTGATGTGGAGCAAGGTGAAATCCCTGTTGCGCAAGGCGGAAGCCAGAGACAACGAAGCACTCCTGCTCGCAATCGGCGACGCTCTCTCGCGGGTGACACCAAAGGACGCCGCCCATTGGCTTGCTCATTGCGGATATGGTTTTATTTAAAATGCTCTAGTCATCATTTAGCCGAGTAAGAGCTTTGGGCTAATTCCTTCAAAATCAGTTAAATCAGTGGTCTCCTTTTTCTTTTTTGGGGATTTACGAGAAACTGACGTGCCGAAAACAGGCGAGCAGCCCGTTTGTGAGGAGGAGAAACCTTGTTGTCCCTTTCTGCGGCAGGAGTGAGAATGAGGAGACAACAAGATCGCCGCTCCTCATTCTGAAAAATCACAAATCATCATGTGAGGCAAATAGTGTCAGTTTTGCGTTACTTTGACATCCACGAGGAGTTTGGTTGTGGGAGTGCCGGTGACGGTGGCGATGACAGTGGTGATGCCGGGAGTCGGGGTATTGAGTTGGGTGGTGAAAACGACGGTGGTGTTCGCTCCATCGGTGGCTCCGTCTGGGTGGAAGGTGGCGAGGTCTTTGGTCCAGCGGTAGCTTGCGGTGACACCATTGGCTGGAGTGGTGTTTTGCGGGTGGCTGAAGGTGAAGGTGTTGGCGTTTTTCGTTCCTGCGAGGAGTCCGGTGGTGGCGGTGGTCGGGTTGGTGCCGAAGAAGTTTTCGATGCCGTTTTCGATGCCGTCGTTGTCGGCGTCTTGGGTGAAACCTGCCATACCAGCGGCACCGGGGTAGCCCGCGATCCATGCTGCGTAGGTGTTTCCGGCGGAAACGGTGAGGAGGAGGCGTTTCGGCGTGCTGGTGGTATCGACCGAGATGACTCCGTTGACTATATTGGAGTTGATGGTGGTGGGAGTTCCGGTGATGGCGGTGGTGGCGGTGGCGAGGACGTAAACGCCCGCTGCTGGGGGAGCGGCGGCGGTAAGGTCGAGGATGTTGCCGCTGGTGAGTGTGAGCGTGCCAGTGATGGCGCGGGTGACTTGGGCGGCGGGTGTAGCGGCGACGGCGAGGGCGTGGCGGGCTCCGGAATTCACTGTGACGTTACCGCCGATGTTGCCGTTTCCTGAGAGAGTGGCAGGGCTGCTGACGGTCACGGCGGTGGCACCGAGAGAGCCAGTGATCGCGAGTGTGCCGCCGCTGATCGCAGTCGCGCCGGAGTAGGTGTTGGTTCCGGCGAGGGTGATCGTGCCGCTGCCGGTTTTGGTGAGGGCGATGGTTCCGGTTCCTGCGTTGGAGTTGTTCGCGATGACGCCCTGATAGGTGCCACCAGTGCCGTCTCCTGAGCCGATGGTGAGTGTGCGAGCACCGCCGCCGTTGTTGGCAATCGTGCCGCCGGTACCGCTGAGGTTTCCGATGGAAACGGTCTGGTCGTTGAGGTTGAGCAGGCCGCCGTTGACGGTGAGTGGACCGCTGCTTGCGCCGAGGCCGGTGGTGTTGCCGAGCTGGAGCGTGCCCGCCTGAACGGTGGTGCCGCCGTTGTAGGTGTTGGCGTTGTTCAGGTTGAGCCTGCCGGAGCCGGACTTGATGAGACCGGCGGGCGTGGTGGCGCTGGAGTTACGGACGATCTGGGCAAGGGTGGAGGAGCCGGCACCGCTGGTGGTGCTGGCGACGGAGATGGTGCGTGTGGCTCCGTTGAGATCGAGCTTGTTGTCGAAGTTAACAGTGGAGCTGTTCTGATCTGTAGGGGCTTGAAGCAACAACGTGGAAGGATTGAAGAACGTGCTGCCCCAGACGACCTCATAACTTGCGTTGTTGTTCAGCCTGACGGTGGAGCCATTGGAACCGTTATTGCTGAAACCACAGGCTCCTCCGAGGATCTGCACTTGGCCGACTCCGCTGCCCAGCGTGCGCGTGAATGTACCACCAAAATAGTACTCATGGTATCCGCTGGTGATGGTCAAATTTCCGGTTCCCAAATTCCCGCTAAACATGATCGAACCTCCGTTGATGGTGGTGGTACCGGTGTAGGTGTGAGCAGGAACTGGTGCACTGGAACCAAGAAACATTCTTCCGTTTCCATTTTTCGTAATGCCGCCGCTGCCTGAGATAACGTTACCGCCTGCGTCCATGTCCACAGTCCCAGGAACACCGATGGTCAAGGTGTGGCCGTTGGTGTTGATGCCGCCACTTGAGGTGAGGGACCCCGTGGATGTGCCGCCCCAGATTTGCGCTGCGCCGAGAATGACGGGAACGACCATAGAAATAGAGCCCGAGGAGGAGTTATTGGTGAGACCGTTATTCACGGTGAGCACGCCACCGCCGGAAATGGTGTAAGTGCCGTTGAAAGCGTTGTAAGCAAGCAAGCCGACGGTGGTATTGGCAGTGAGGCTAATGGCACCGCCAGTGCCGTTGACTCCGAAGACGGGCGATGAGCCGGAAACCCAAGTGGAGTTCACGCCGTTGTCGCGCCATTGATTGGCATTCAGCCAGGTGCCTGCGCCGTCGGTTAGGTTGTTGCCAGTGGCGTTGGCGTCCCATGACATATTGACGCCGATTTTGTCGATGGTGGTGACGGTGGTGTTGGTGCCGAGGGAGTCGGTGACTTTGAGTTTGATGGAGTTTTGGCCGAGGACCATGCCGTAGGTGGCCATGAGGACAGCATCGGTGATGGCGGTGGGTGTGGCTCCGGTGACATCGCCGAAGACGTTGTCGCGGTTGAGATCCCACGCGTAGCTGGCGGGGCTGAGTGTGGCACCAGTGGAAGGAACGGCGCTGCCATTGAGTGAGAGCGAGCCAGCGACGGGGACGAGGTAGGGGCCGCCAGAGCTGGGGATGGGTGCCGCAAGGACGGTGGCGAAACTCCAGGTTTCGTCGTTGTTGATTCCGATGAATGGATTGTTCGCGACATCCGCCACCGCACCGTTGGAAATCTGAACGGCGTAGGATTTTTCGTAAAGTAGGTCGGTGGGTGGATTGAGTGTGAGGCTGCTTCCGGCGACGGTGATGGCGGTGTCCTCGATGTTGAAAACGACTTCGGTGGCGTCGGTCAGGTTTTTCAGGGTGACGGAACCCACGCCTTCGAGAATCGGTTCGTCAAAGGTGACGACGAGGTTGCTGGCGAGGCTGGAAACCACGGCGGCGTCGGCTGGATTGAAGGAAACGACTTGAGGTGGCGTTTCGTCCGGTAGATTTCCGGTGTTGGCGGTGGCGGTGGCGGAGAAGGTGGTAAGGTTTTGGTTGGCACTCTTGTCGCGGGCGCGGACGCGGTAAGTGTATGGAGTGGCGGGCGACAGGTTGGTCTCGGTGTAAACTGGGCTATCTTGCCAGCCGCTGTTGGTGCTGCTGGTGGTGTTTTCGAAGTAATACTCCACGCCGTTGATGTCGGTGGCGGTGCTGGCGGTCATGGTGATGGTTTCCACATCCACCGTGTTTGGCGGCGTGGCGAAGGTCATCGGTGAAGGCGAGGGTGGCGTGATATCACCCGAGGAGGTGGGAGTGGCGTTCGAGGCGGTGGATAAGTCGGTCTCGCTCAGAGCTCCATCGCGGGCTTTGACGCGGTAGGTGTAGGTGAGGCCGGATGTGAGGCCGCTGTCCTGATAGGTCGGGCTGGTCTGCCAGCCACTGTCATCACCGCCGGAGTTTCCTGAGGTTTCGTCAAAGTAATACTGGATGGGTCCGGTGCCTGCGGTGGCGGTGGTGGCGGTCATGCCGATGGTGGTGGCATCGACGACGGTGGGCGCGGTGACGAAGGTCATCGGGTTCGGGGTGATGGCGCCGGGGTAGTAGAGGGCGATGAGTTCATCGACGCGGTTGCGGATGTCGTTGGCGGAGTTCTCGTTATAAATTTCGCCGGGGTTGGTGGCCTCGCTGCGTTGTTGGTCGCCGGGGCCGTAGAGTGCGGCGGTGTCCCACTGACGCGAGTGTTCGCGCTCTTCCCATGCGCCGCCGATGCTGGGCTGCTTACCCCACCATGCGCTGGCGAAGGTGCGGAAGGCGGCGTTATTCGCGGGCACCAAACCTTTGTAACGGAGGAGTTCGAGGCGGATGACGTTGGAGGCGGGAAGAGGTGGATTTGCGGCGGCGATGGCGGCGGCGAGTGAAGCAGGGTTCTGCGGGTGAATGCCCCAGAAGTGGAATAGCGGCCGGATGTCTGCGCCGACGGACTTGGAGAGGCGTAGCAGGAAATCATCGGTGCTGCCGCCGTAGGAGATGTTGTTGGCGTCGTCCTGCATGAATGAGCGCCAGAAAGTGTCGAGTTTATCCCAGCCGAAGAGGCGGGCGATGTCCATATACTTGGCGTGGCCCTTATGCTGATAGGCTTTTTCCCCATCTGCCATGGGAACCTCGCGCGGTGAGAAATTGAAAACGCACATCCATGCGACGGCGGTGTTGTCTAGGGTCCGGGCGGCACTGGTTGAGCCGAGCGAGGCGGCTTGGGCGACGTTGAAGCTGGTGCCGAAGGCGCGGTTCAGCATCGCAGGCTGGAGCAAGTTGACGTTCGACTCGCTCTCGCCGCCGAATTTCGGAAAACCATAGGCGTGGCCCTGCTCGTGGAACTCGATGTTAGCAGCGGGCGGGTTTTCTCCTGGGCCACGAACGAGGTAGTTGCCTGCGTATCCGGTCGGGCTGACCTCTGAATTCACGTTCGACGTGACGTTGACTGCTGGGTAGCCGGGGGCGTGAACAGACGAACGGAGGATGACGTCGGTGTGGCAATACATCGTCTCTTTGCCGCGAATGAGCGGAAAGCCCATCAGGTTGTTGATCGCGTCCATGGAGGCGTCCCATGCGGTCATCGACACCGTGGGATTGGGATGGTTATAGACCCATTTTCTAGGCACTTGGGTCATGAATTTATCCGACTGGAAATCTGCCCATGGAGCGGGGTGAGTTTTCTCGATGTTCCACTCGGCGAGGGTGGTTTGGTGGAAACTTTTCTGAGAGAAATAGGGCGCACGGACTCCGCCGGTGACGGTCACGCTGACGACTCCGGCGTTGGCGAGGTAGGGAACCTCGATGTAGATGCCACCGCCGTAGGGGCTAGCGATCTTGGTCGTGGTGGAGGTGATCGAGAAAAGACGGGTGGCGCGTTCGAGCCGGTTCACGGGGCGGCGGGTCGAGAGATCCCACGAATGCGCGCCAACGCGGACTTTGTAGCCAGCATTCACAAGTGCGAGAGGCACGGTGACCGTGGCGACGGTGCCGGGCGCGAGGTAGGTGCCGGTGGGCTTGCGGGCAGGAGTGGTCCACATCTGGGTCAGACGTCCGAAGGTGGCGGGGAAACTGCCGTTGATCTGGACGCTGTGGGTGTTCGTCGGGCTGGCGGGCGGCGAGCAGGGGCCGGGGAAACTCGTGTGGCTGCCGAACTTGTAATTGAGGAGAGTGGACTCGTATTTCGCGAGATTTTCTCCGGTGTAGATCAAGTCCATCGTGTGCTGCATGACGGTGTAAATGACCCAGTGGTAATTTTCTGGGCTGATCGAGGTGGTGTTGCGGTCGAAGCTGGTGACATTGCTGCCGCTGACGAACAACGGTCCCTTGGCGGTGTCGTAGGTGGAGATGAGATTGAAGACGGCGTTGATGATCTCGGTGGTTTCTGCGAGGCGCTGGCGTTGGTTGTCGATGGTGGTTTTATGAGCGGAAATCTGCGGGCCAGTCAGCGGGCTGGTGTTGAGGACGTGAGCCTTGAGCGCGGCGATGGCGGCTAGGAGCGGATCGGCAGCGATGGTGGTGAAATTCCAAGTGGTGTCGTCGGAAATGGCCGCGATGGGAGCTGCTGCGTCGCCAAGGAACATTCCGGCGTCGATACGGATGGCGTAATTTTTACTCCATGTGAGCAGGCCCGTGGGGTTGATGCGGACGACGTTTTGATCGTAAGTGAGGCGGGAATCATTGGCGGCGAGGGTGGTGTCAGTCCCGTTGGTGAGGTTGCGGATGGTGAGATTTCCGGTGCCGGGCGTGACGTTTTGGCTGAAGGTCATGACGATCTCGCGGGAGGCGTAAGCGTCGGTGGCGTTGTCTGCCGGGCTGGGCACGACCAGCGAGAAAACGGGGCCAAGCGGGCGCTCGATGTCGAGGTGGAAAATCCGGTCGGTAGCGATGGCTGAGGATAGTGCAGAATTGCCGACTCCCGAGGTGCCTGAGGCGTAGCTGGTGCCACCCGCGTATTCGTCAGCAGTGACGTTGATATACGGAATGCCAGTTTGATAGACGCTGGTGGAGGTGAGCATTCCCACGTCGATTCCATAAGTGGTGTATGGCTCCAGCAAAACGGGCGTTGCGAAGGTCCAAGTCATGAACTGTCCGCCAGTCCATGAAAAATTCTGGGTCGCCGTTTCCGAATGGACTTGGGTGAAATTGTTTCCCGCCACTTTGCCGACGCGTAGGGCGTAGGTTTTGGTGGGAGCCGCTCCATTTCCCTCGCTGACTTGATAGGAAATCGCCTTGAGTCGGACTGCCGCGCCGCCGGTGGTGATGGACTGGCCTCTCGCCGCGTCTAAGAACCACTTGTCGGTGGTGGACACCACGCCGTAGTTCGCTATGTCCGCGTCGTCGATGATGGGCGCGGTGGAACTGGCGGACATGGTGGCGGCGTGGGCCGCAGTGGCTGAGACAAAGATTGCGAAGGCTTTCGCAAGGATGGATTGGATTTTCATCAGGATGGATGGAGAATTTTTTATGGGTTGGTGACGACGGCTCTGAGGCGGGCGAAGATTTTTCCAGACTGGGCTTCGCCGATGGGGATGGTGGCGACGATTTGGTTGGAGGTGCCGTTCGGGGTGACGGAGAAGTTCACGCCATCGACGGTGCTGGTGGTTTCCGGGACGGAGACGGAGGTCCAGGGATCGCCTTGGCCGATGTTGGCGCTGTGTTGGATTTGCGGCGTGGTGTTTCCGCGTGAGGCGGCGTTGAGGCAGGTGAAGGTAAGGGTGAGATTGCCTCCGGCTTGGCTGACGACGGGAAGTTT
>JANOQR010000077.1:0-18427 GCA_031414935.1 Luteolibacter sp. | reverse complement strand
GACGACTGGTTCCACCCCGACGGCTTCCCGATCAGCGTGGAGCGGCGGGAGCCACAGGAGCTATTCGAGCCTCATGCACACGAGTTTGCGGAGCTAGTCATCGTGACAGGCGGTCGCTGTCTGCATGTGAGCGGACAGGATTCGTGGGAAATGACAGCGGGCGATGTTTTCGTCATTGCTGGACCAAAAGAGCACGAATACCGCGACCTCGAAGATCTGCGCCTCGTGAACATTCTCTATCAGCCGAGCCAACTTCAAATCGGCCTGATGGACCTACCATCCGTCGCTGGATATCACGCGCTTTTCACGCTGGAGCCATCACGCAGAACTCGCCAGACCACCAAGGGCAGACTGCATTTAAACGGTAAAGAAATGGCCCAAGTCACCGAACTGGTGGATCGACTAGAGTCTGAGCTGAAACTTCGTGAACCCGGTTTTGGCTTCATGGCGATGGCGACTTTCATGCAGCTCATCGGCCAACTCTCGCGCAGTTACGGCAGCAGCCCATCACCCGATGGCAAAGCCCTCCTTCGCATCGGCGAGGCTATTTCCCACCTCGAACGCAACATCCACCGCGAGGTGAATCTGGATGAACTGGCCGACATCGCGCACATGTCGCAACGCAGCTTTTTGCGCGTTTTCCTATCAGCCACCGGCACCTCGCCGCTTGCCTGGGTCATCAGCCAGCGCATCAACCGCGCCTGCCGCTTGCTCCGCACCACCGACCGCCGCGTCACGGAAATCGCCTTCGACGTCGGCTTCAATGACAGCAACTATTTCACCCGCCAATTCCGCAAAGTCACCGGCTGCTCGCCCCGCGACTACCGCCTCCGCCAAGGCGTGAATCAGTAAGTCTAACCACCCAGATAACTCATCTCTGCGCGTGGTCGTGCCACTTCGCCGCGCTCTTCTGAGTAGCGATCCGTCCTTGCGTTCCAGATCGAGCGCACTGTTTCTGCAAGCAGCTCCGTACTCTTTTCGCTTCTTAAAATCCCGCGTAAGTCGTGGCCCTCTGCTGCGAACAAACAGGTGAAAATTTTACCATCCGCCGATAAACGCAGCCGCTGACAGTCACGGCAAAACGGTTTCGTCACCGAGCGGATCATGCCGATTTCACTCAACCCATCAGCGTGTTTGCAGTTCACCGCTACCTCACCGCGATACGCTGCGGTGCGTGGCACCAACTCGAACTCGGTTGATAGAATTTTCAAAATCTCGCCGCCTGAGACCACTTCGCCCAGTTTCCAGCCGTTTGTTTCGCCCACATCCATGTATTCGATGTAGCGCATGTCCACTCCTGCGGATTTTGCCCAGTGGGCAAGCGGCAGAATCTCGCCTTCATTCACTCCGCGTTGAATCACTGCATTCACTTTCACTGGCAGCCCGAAAGCCTGTGCCGAGCTGATCCCCGCAAGCACTCGCTCCACTTTCGCGCCGACTCCATTCATTTTCGCGAAAATTTCGGCATCCATCGCGTCGAGGCTGACGGTCACCCGGCTCAGACCTGACAACGCCAGTGCCTCAGCATGGTGCGCTAACAGAACTCCGTTCGTTGTGAGCGCGATGTCTTTCACGCCATCGACAGCCGCGAGCATCGCCACCAGATCATCTAGCCCACGGCGCAACAGCGGCTCGCCACCCGTTAGGCGGACTTTCTCAATGCCCAGTGGCACGAGGAGTCGCACCAAGCTCACGATTTCTTCGAAACTCAGCAGCTCCTCGCGCGGCATGAACGCATAACCCGCGCCAAAGACCTCCACAGGCATACAGTAGCGGCAGCGGAAATTGCAGCGGTCCGTCACGGAAATTCGCAAGTCGCGCATACCACGTCCCAATTGATCCATCGGCATATCCATTTCGGCAACCATGGAGCCTCTTTTCCCGAGCGCAATCGTAATGAAAACTCATGAATTCGTTACGAATCAGAAATATTTCCAATCCGAAAGATGCCGACTCTTTGCTTGAAGCACCACTGACTTGCAAAGGCTTATGAAAGTAAATAAAACTATCATTTTGGAATCACGTAAAGTTAAGGGTCCACCAGCCGACGACTCGGGAAAATTTAAATTGCTAACCATCAAGCAGCGCGAATCTTTCGCGTGCTCACCGTCTGTGGAGGGGCGTTTCTTTCAAATAATTTTCACGGCCACATCGCCGCTAAATTTGAAACTCACTTTCACAGAAAACCCTTACGTTTGTGTGTTTGTCTTATGTGTCTTATTCTTCGTGTTTCTGAAAAATGTCGTTTCTCGTTCCAAGTGCTTTTCGCACTTTTGTCGCTCACGGTATTCACCCGTGCTGGCGAACTAACAGGAAACGCCAATCTGTCTTGGAACCTCAATCCTGAGACGAACATCGCTGGCTACCGAGTCCTCTACGGCACGGCAAGCGGCAAACTCAATCAAAGCCAACCCGTTTACGGCAACATATCCACGGCCACGGTTAGTGGACTGGAGACGGGCAAGACTTACTACTTCGCGGTATCAGCCTACAACTCGGCAGGACTCGAAGGACCGCCTTCCGACGAAGTCGTTTTCTATGTGGCAGTGCCCACCGCTCCAGAGATTTCTATCGAGCGTTCACCGTCAGTCACCCTCGTGCCTGTGCAAAACAACACCTTCCTCGGTGAGGTTAAAACTGGAAATACCAGTGCTGCCACGGAGTTCGTCATCCGCAACACGGGGACTGCGACCTTGACTGACCTGACGATGGAAATCGACGGTGTGGATCATCCAGATTTCGCAGTCACAACGGATCTACCGTTCACCCCCATCCTGACCGCGAACGCTGCTTTTGAAGCCAATTTCAGCGCATGGACCACTTCGGGAAATCTCAGGATCACTCGTGATGCAACTTCGCCCGGCGGTGGCAACGTCGCAGACTTTAATTTTTCTAACACTACTGCTAATGGCTCCATCTCACAGAATTTCGCTACCACACCGGGTAAGACTTACACGCTAACTTTCGATGTCGGAATCCTGTCTTTCAACTTCAACCCACAATCCGTCCGAGTCACTGCCACTGGAGCAAAAACAGTATTTTCCGAGACGGTTTCAATCACTGGTGCGGGGGACAGTTCCACGTACTGGGAGCCACGCTTATTCACCTTTGTTGCTGACAGTTACAGCACTCAGCTCATGCTATCAGACGTTTCCGTCATTACCGATGGAGCCGACCTTCGCATCGACAATGTTCGGGTAATAGACACAGCGCGGGCGATGATTCTACCCGCGCCGTTGACTCTCGAACCCGGTGAAAGCTCTACTTTTAATGTCACCTTCAGCCCATCATCTGGACGGGGAAAAACGGCATATATTCACGTTCTCAGCAATGATGCCGACAAGAGTCCATTTGATCTAACGATTTCTGGGACAGGCGTGGATGAAACAAAACCAATCACTGCTCCTGAAATTGAAATTCGGCGTGCTGCCGGCACCAATCTGGTCAACGGGTCCGCCATTGTTTCCTTCGACGATGCTCTAATCGCATCGTTCGCCGAAACTGAAATCCTCACAATCACCAACGCTGGCACGGCAAATTTGGCCGGACTGTCAGTTTCCATGGGTGGAGCCAACCCTAATGAATTTGCAACTGACCCACTCGCCGTTGGGATGCTAGCTCCCGGTGAATCCACCGCTTTCCAGATCCGCTTCAAGCCCACCTCGGCAGGAATCAAAAACGCGCTGCTTCAAATCTCCAGCAATGATGAAGATGAACCTACTTTCAAGATTGCCCTCACGGGAAACGGAGCCACTCCGACCCCTGCTCCCACACCCGAAATTTCCGTCGAGCGAGCCACCGGCAGCAATCTCAACAACCGTGAGTCCATCAGCTTCGGCGATACACTGCTGGGAGCTAGCTCAGTCACCGAGAACCTAACCATTCAAAACACGGGAACCGCAGAACTCACCAATCTCGCTATCACCCTCGTTGGAAGCCACATGTCCGACTTTATCCTCGGCACAACGACCATCAATTCCCTAGCTCCCGGTGCCAGCACATCATTCAGCCTGATTTTCAGGCCGACAACATCCGGCACGCGCAACGTGACGGTCCGCATCGCCAGCAACGACGCCGATGAAAACCCTTTTGAGATCAACTTGAACGGCAACGGCGTCGCAGTTCCAGAAATCAATGTCGAGAAGTCCAACGGCAATGCTCTAATTGACGCTTCTTCTTCTATCCAGTTCACCAACGTCATCCTCGGTGCTACGTCTGCGGCAGAGGTTCTCACTTTACGGAGTTCTGGAACCGCCGCCCTCACCAACATCGCGGCTACTATCAGCGGGAGTCATGCTGCTGATTTCATCCTCGAAGCCTCACCCGCCAGTTCTCTAACGCCCGGATCGAGCACTACGATTAAAATTTTCTTCAAGCCCACCTCGTCCGGCACTCGCACCTCAGTCCTCCGCATCGCCAGCAACGACGCCGATGAAAACCCTTTTGAGATCAACTTGAACGGCAACGGCATTGCAGTTCCAGAAATCAATGTCGAAAAGTCCAACGGCAATGCCCTCACTGACGCTGCTTCTTCTATCCAGTTCACCAACGTCATCCTCGGTGCTACGTCTGCGGCAGAGGTTCTCACTTTACGAAGTTCTGGCACCGCCGCCCTCACCAACATCGCGGCTACTATCAGCGGGAGTCATGCTGCTGATTTCATCCTCGAAGCCTCACCCGCCAGTTCTCTAACGCCCGGCTCGAGCACTACGATTAAAATTTCCTTCAAGCCCACCTCGTCCGGTACGCGCAACGCTGTCCTCCGCATCGCCAGCAACGATGCTGATGAAAATCCTTTTGAAATCAACTTGGTCGGAAATGGGATTCCAGTTCCTGAGATCGCGCTATTCCGTGCTGACGGCAGCCCGATCAGCGACGGATCGAATACCTTTTCCTTCGGCTCCGTGAGTCTTGGATCAGTCTCTGCTGCGGAAACTATCACCATCCACAACACGGGATCTGCCATTCTCAGCGATCTCGCGGTCACCGTCAGCGGCAACTCCGATGCGGACTTCGTCATCAGCGCGTTAGAAACCACAACCCTTGCTCCCGGAGCGAGCACATCCCTTGCTATCGCATTCCACCCACAAGCCTCTGGAACCCGATCCGCTGTGCTGCAACTCACCAGCAACGATCCCAACTCCTCAGTTTCAACCGTCCTACTCACGGGAGATGGAAACGCATTTCCAGTTCTAGCGGTTGAGCAGATAGACGGCACGCGACTCGAACCCGGATCGACGCTTCCAGACTTCGGCTCCGTCCTAGTCGGCACCACCAGCACGCCGCTCGCGCTCCGTATCATGAATATCGGCAATGCTGAGTTGAGTGGACTTTTGGTTTCTTCCGTGGGTTCAAATGGCAGCGATTTCACCGTTACTCAGCCCACTGTTACCACGCTTTCACCACAAGCAGCAGCGTTGTTCAGCGTCACCTTCAAGCCTGGCAGCGACGGAAATAAATCCGCTGTCCTCAGAATTTCTAGCAGCGACTCCTCGACTCCGCCGTATGAGGTCATCGTCATCGGCAGCGCGATCACCACCCCCAGTATTTCGCTTTTTGATGCGGAAGGCTCCGATCTGTCAGCAGGAGCTAAGACCGTGAATTTCGGCAATCTCGACATCCTCGCGGCACCGAAATTGCGGGCATTTTCTATCAAAAATACGGGGACTGCCGCTCTCACCGGAGTTCGTATCCTCAAAGAAGGCCCGGGTGCTTCGGATTTCTCTATCGTTGCAAACGGACTGACCAGCATCGCCCCCGGCGCCTCTGCCGACTTCAGCATCAGCTTCGATTCCACTTCCGTCGGCAACCGCAGTGCCGCCATTCGCATTCTCAGCAATGCGGGCTACGACATCGTCCAACCCCTCACGGGCAAAGGTCTTGCAGCTCCTGAAATCAAGATCGAAGTCGCTGACAAGAATCTCAGAAGCGGAGACTCGTTTATCAACTTTGGCACCACTCAGATTTCGACCCGCAGCGAGACACGGACTTTCACGATTTCCAACATCGGATCTGCCAATCTGGAGAAGATCTCGCTGGTGAAAAATGGCACTGACCCAGGTGATTTTATCGTCACTGCCCTGAAAACCAACTCACTCGCACCCGGTAAAAGCACCACCTTCAACGTCTCATTCAAACCTAACGAGACTAACGTCTGCTGGGCGAATGTGAGCATTTCCAGCAACGACATGGATGAGAAACCCTTTGTTATCGGCCTCACAGGTAGGGGGACGAACAGGAATGATTCCGCGCAAAGTTCTGCCCGCGTTTCTGCGGCGGCGAAAGGTGAAAAACCTCGCGCTGAAACAGGTGTCGAGATCATCGACGGCATGAAATACCGCTCACTCACCATTCATCAATCGACCAACGCGGTCGTCAGTTCACGCGACATCGAAGTCTCTGCGGACCTCATTCACTGGTCATCCGGCCCGCGTCACACCACCGTCGTGCGCGACCATGCGTCGGTCCTAACGGTGCGCGACAACACCCCCATCAGCCAAGGAGCCAAACGCCACATCCGGCTCAGGCCATAATACGACGGGGGAGAAATTTTTCATGCTGGAGGCTGCCAAACCGACTGCATAGAAACATCCAACTTCTCTCCTGACGCACAATGCTTGCTTTTTCAACCTGCTGGAACAACAGCCGCCACACGGACGGTGAAGCGATGATTGAAGAGATCGTCGAGCTCGGGTTTTCAAACATCGAGCTATCCCACGGCATGACGATCGCCAAGTTACCGGGGATTCAAAAAGCCTACCAACGCGGACTCTTCACCTGTTCCGGGGTTCACAACTATTTCCCTTCGCCCGTGGAGGTAATGATCGACGCTCCAGATGCCTACGAGTTCACCTCGCATCGGCCATTTGATCGCCAGCGGGCATTGGATATGACGTTCCGCACGCTCGATCTAGCAGCGGAGTTCAAGGCGCACTACCTCGTGCTTCACATGGGTTCCGTCCCGCTGAATCCGAAGAAGTGGACCAAGGCTCTAACCGCCACGGTCGCGGAAGGTGGCCAGCATGACGCAGACTACATCAAGCGGAAACTCGCCTTCATCAGAAAGCGCGAAAAAATTGCGCCTCTCTATTACGAGCGGGCCATCGAAGCACTCACCACCATCGCCGAGCGGGCGGCGGAAGTCGGTGTGAAACTGGCCGTGGAGTCGCGTTCACGGTTCGAGGACATGCCGACGGAACGCGAGATGATCGAGCTTCAAAAGCATTTTTCCGGGAACCCGTGGATCGGCTATTGGCATGATTTCGGCCACGTCCAGCTCAAGCACAATCTGGGACTGCTGGATCATTCCGAATGGTTAGAAAAAATTTCTCAACACCTGAGCGGCGGTCATGTCCACGACGTACAATGGCCTGCGCGAGACCATCGCACGCCTTTCAGTGGGACTTTGGATTACGCCGCGCTGTTGAAATTTTTCCCCGCTGGCTGCCCGCTCGTTTGGGAACTCAGCCCGACTCGTGAGGCAGAGGAAATCAGGGCTGCGCTTGTGCACTGGAGGCACGAGTTTCCAGACCGCGTCTGACCCTCCGAGAAGCCCAGCCTTGCCCCGCTGCAAAGGATCGGTGATTCTCCCGGCATGAGCCAAGACGTGGTTTCCCTCCTCCAACAGTTGGTCCGCATTCCTTCCGTGAATCCTGACAACGCGCCGGGCACCGAACAGATCGGCGAGGAAACGCTGGCGATATTTCTAGCAGGCTGGCTGGAGTCCATCGGCGCGGAAGTGACACTGGAGGAAATCAAACCGGGGCGGCCTAACTTGATCGCGAGATTCGCCCCACTGGACGGCAGACCACGGATTTTGTTAGGACCGCATCTCGATACCGTCGGCGTAGGAGGCATGACCATCGAGCCATTCGGCGGTATCATCCGGGACGATAAGGTCTGGGGCCGTGGTGCCTGCGACACGAAGGGGCCGATGGCTGCGATGCTGTGTGCGCTGCACGACCACCGCGAGGTGTTAGCAGACTTACCCATCGCGGTGGATTTCGTCGCTTTCATGGGTGAAGAGTCCGGCCAGTGGGGTTCTAAGGATTTCGTAAAACGCCATGGCAAGGACTACATCTTCGCCCTCGTCGGCGAGCCGACTGCGATGCAAGTCGTCCATGTGACCAAGGGTTCACTGTGGGCGACTCTGCGTGCGACAGGAAAAGCCGCGCACAGCTCTCAGCCTGAACGCGGGGAAAATGCCATCCTCAAGCTCACTCGTGCGCTCGATCAACTCGACCACCACCTCGGCAGTGAGTTAGCAACTTTCACCCATCCCGTGCTCGGTCGCTCCACGATGAACGTCGGCATGATTCGCGGTGGTTCACGGCCTAACATCGTGCCAGATCTCGCGGAGGCAGAGATCGACATCCGCATCACTCCTGCCCTCGCCGCTGCGGGTGGGGCGTTGAAACTCCTGCAAGAAACCATCGAGTTCCACGATCTCCCGATCACGATTGTTTCTCCTCACGAAAATCCACCGATGGAAACCGCCGCAGATCACCCGATGATTCAAGCATTGCTGGCAACAGACGCCAGCACAGGTCTAGCAGGCGCACCTTGGTTTTCCGATGCTGCCCATCTCTCAAACGGCGGGATTCCCAGTATCTGCATCGGCCCCGGCTCCATCGACCAAGCGCACACGAAGGACGAGTTCATTGAAATCTTCGCACTGCAAGCTGGGGCAAAGTTTCTCTCCACGTTCATTGGCGGGCTGAAAAAACTTCCTCTCACCTGAGGTGATAGAAGGGTGGGGGGAGTGGCTGGGCAACTTCAGCCGCGCATGTGACAATAAGGTTGGTCAATGGATCTTCTCATCGTGTTGTGATAGAGGAAAATCTCAGGCCAGATGACCTCTCTCAATCCCCAGTGCTTTTCCACCGATGGAATCAAAATCGATACTCGATACCTTCTCAGCCATTTTCCAGCACTCATCCAGATCCGACGTAAACAACGGACCTGGAGCGACTTTGGATCCAGTTTGATCCGTGAGCTTCAAAACCCAACCCACGCGAACCGCTCAAGAAATAAGAACCCGGAAGCCGAAGAGCTTTCGGAATGGGAGATGGCCAAGCAGCTCATTTACGGCGTGCTGGCGACTCATGACAGCCAGTATGACGGGATTCGCAGGCGACTTGGAAATTTCAAAACCCTCTCCACTGCGAGTATTCTCTCCGTGTTGAGCATTTGGCTCGCTGGGGTGTTAGGGGTCTCGGTGACGGTGACTAAACCGATGGTGGCCGTCATCTTATTCGCAGTCGCCGAGGCAGCAGGGGATTGGAATGTCTTGGTGTGAGCAGGAAGCCTTCGCTCGCGACCTTCACATTTCTAGCAGTAGCCGAGTCGGGGATTCCAGGCAGTCTTTGATGCGGATCAGGAACGTCACCGCTTCTTTTCCATCCACGAGGCGGTGGTCGTAACTGAGGGCGAGATACATCATCGGGCGGATGACGACTTGGCCGTTGAGCGCGACGGGGCGTTGCTGGATGGTGTGCATCCCGAGGATGCCGCTCTGGGGCGGATTGAGAATCGGCGTGCTGAGGAGCGAGCCGTAAGTGCCGCCGTTTGAGATGGTGAAAACGCCGCCGTTGAGGTCGTCGATGGTGATTTTCCCGTCCTTGGCTTTCTTTGCGTAGTCGAGGATGTCTTTCTCAATCTGGGCGAAGGATTTTTTGTCGGTATCGCGGAGAACGGGAACCATCAGTCCTTTGTCGGTGCCGATGGCGACGCCGATGTCGTAGAAATGATTTTCAATGATGTCGGTGCCGTCGATGCGACCGTTCACGGATGGCACGTCTTTGAGTGCTTGGGCCACGGCTTTGACGAAGAACGACATGAAACCGAGTTTCACGCCGTGTTTTTTCATGAACTCGTCTTGGACGGCTTTCCGCAGATCCATGACGGCGGTCATATCGACCTCGTTGAAAGTCGTTAGAATCGCGGCGGTGTGTTGGGCGTTGACGAGATGGGTGGCGATCTTGCGGCGCAGCATGGACATCTTTTTGCGCGTGGTGCGGCCATCACTCACGGCTTCGGTGGATGGACGTTCGACTGGTGCAGCAGGTGCGGTGAAGTCCGGCTTTGCGGGAGCTGCGATGGGCGCGGGAGCTGGTGCGGAAACGGGAGCCACGACTGGAGCAGGAGCTGGTGCTGGAGCTGGTGCTGGAGCTGATGTGGTAGCGGCTGCACTCGTATCGATGGTGGCGATGATCGCTCCGATGGAAACTTCTTCGCCTTCAGGAGTGATGATTTTCAGCCTGCCGGATGCGGGAGCTTCAAGCTCGTTAGAAACTTTGTCGGTTTCGAGTGTGACGAGGATTTCTCCTTGGACGACTTGTTCGCCGTCGTTCTTGCGCCATTTCGCGACGTTTGCGGAGGTGATGGACTCACCTGCGGCGGGGACTTTGAGTTCGATGACGCCGCCGGATGTTAGGACTGGGGCGGGAGTTGCGACGAGAGTTGGAGCCGCTGCTGGAGCGGGAGCGGTTGCTCCGCCGGAGATCCGGGCGATGACGGTGCCGATGGAAACTTCTTCACCTTCACCGATGAGAATTTCTAGCGTCCCGGCCTCGGCGGCTTCGAGTTCGTTGGAGACTTTGTCCGTTTCCAGAGTGACGAGAATTTCGCCTTTCGCGACGGAATCGCCGTTTTTTTTATGCCAACGGGCGACATTGGCTGAAGTGATAGATTCGCCAGCGGCGGGGACTTTGACGTCGAGTGACATGGAATGATGAATGGTGAAAGTTGAGTGTTAGGACTCGAAGGCTTGGACGAGAAGTGCTTTTTGCTCGCGATAGTGGATGGCTTTGGAACCCGGCGCAGGACTCGAAGCAGTCCCCCGGCCAGCATAGCGGATTTTTTGGCCAACCGCGCGCTCTAGGCGTGGGAAAATGTAGGACCACGCTCCCATGTTGAGTGGTTCTTCTTGGCACCAAACGTAAGTGGTGACGTTCGAGTATTGGCTGACGATGGCTTGCACCATTTCGCGGTGAAATGGATAGAGCTGCTCAATACGGATGATCGCGACGTTCTCGATGTTGCTTTCTTTGCGCTTGGCGATGAGGTCGTAATAGACCTTGCCGCTGCAAAAGATCACGCGGTTCACATCGGCGGGATTGGGGAAAACTTGGGTGTCTGGCAGAATTTCTTGGAAGCAGGTGCCTTCGAGGAAATCCGACTCGTGCGAGATGGCCTCGGGCCGTCCGAGCAAGCTCTTGGGCGTCATCAAGATGAGTGGCTTGCGGAAATCGCGGTGTTTCTGGCGGCGGAGTGCGTGGAAATACTGCGCGGGTGTCGTGAAATTTCCGACGATCATGTTCTTCTCCGCACAAAGCTGGAGGTAGCGTTCTAGGCGCGCGCTGGAGTGTTCCGGCCCCATGCCTTCATAGCCGTGTGGCAGCAGCATGACGAGATCACTCGGGGTCTGCCACTTGGACTCGGCGGAGGAAATGAATTGGTCGATGATGACCTGTGCGCCATTAGAAAAGTCGCCAAACTGAGCTTCCCACAAGGTGAGCATGGTCGGATAGGACAGCGAATAACCGTAGTCGAAGCCAAGAACTGCAAACTCTGATAGGAACGAATTATGCACACAGAACTTCGCTTGCTCTGGCCCGAGGTTTTCCAGCGGGATGTAGCGTTCGCGAGATTCAGAGTCGTAGAAAACTGCGTGGCGATGAGAGAATGTGCCCCGGCGGCAATCCTGACCTGACAGGCGAACGGGCGTTCCTTCCATCAGTAAGGAGCCGAACGCGAGTGACTCCGCGAAGGCCCAGTCGATGGGGCCGTTATTCGCGAGAGCTTCCACCCGGCGCGGGATGAAACGCTTTTCCAGAGTCGAGTGGAGATTAAATCCAGCGGGGATGTCGGTGAGGACGTGACCGATTTTTTGCAGCATTTCACGCCCGATACCCGTCGGCACTGGTGCGTGAGTGTAGGGCTGTTGGACGACGCCAGTGGAGCCACTGAAGGCGGTTCGGTCGCCTGCTTCTTGGAGCTGCAACATTTTCTGATAGCCTGCTTCCAGCTTGTCCCAGATCGCTTGCTCCAGCGCGGAGACATCCGCTTGGGGGATGACGCCCTCGCTGATGAGTTGCTGCTTGTAAATGTGGCCGAAGGTCGGGCGCTCGGCGATTTTCTTGGCGATGATGGGCTGGGTAAATGCCGCCTGATCCGCCTCGTTGTGGCCTTGGCGGCGGTAGCAATACATGTCGATGACGATGTCGCGGTTGAACTTCTGGCGGAATTCTAACGCAAAGAGCGCGGTCCAGTAGAGCTCCATCGGATCTTCGCCGTTCACATGGAGGATGGGCGCGTCGATCATCTTCGCCACGTCCGTCGCGTAGTCAGAAGAGCGTGCATCAGCCGGTGAGGTGGTGAAACCGATCTGATTGTTGATGATGAGATGGATAGTGCCACCCGTGCGATAGCCTTTGAGCTGCGAGAGATTGAGCACCTCTGCGACGGAACCTTGGCCCGCGAATGCAGCGTCGCCATGAAGTAAGATAGGGAGAACGGAGTTGCGCTCAATTTCAGTGCCTGACTGCTCGGCGAGGACTCGTTGGCGGGCGCGGGTTTTCCCTTCGACGATGGAATTTACCGCCTCAAGGTGACTAGGATTCGCTGCGAGACTGATGCGGACTTTGCCGTCTGGCAGCTCACGCACGCTCTCGTAGCCGAGATGGTATTTCACATCGCCATCACCCGCGACCAAGCCTGGCTCGTATTCTGGGGTAAATTCGTAGAGCACCGTGGTCAGTGCCTTCCGTACGAAATTCGCAAGGATGTTCATGCGCCCGCGGTGGGACATGCCCATCTCGATTTCCTTCACGCCATTTGCCGGGCAGGCTTCTAGCAGGGCGTTGAGGATAATCATCGCGCCTTCTCCGCCTTCGTTCGAGAAGCGTTTTTCCCCGAGGAAACGCTTGCCGAGGAAATTTTCAAATGCTTCTGCTTCAAGCACCCAGCAGAGAGAATTGAGCTTCTTTTCAGGACTGGCGATGGAGCGCAGAGCGTGCATTTCGATCCGTTCCCGCACCCAATGGCGGACGGTCGTGTTGTTGATGTGCATGAACTCGAAGCCGATCTTGGCCGAGTAAGTCGCCTCCAGTCCGGCGACCATGTCGCGCAGTTTCATCTTGTCGCCATGGCGGAAAAATGAGTTAGAAACCTCGCGATCCAGATCACTTTCGCCGAGGCCGAACTGCTCAAAACGCAGTCGCGGATTGCGCTCTGGCTGATCTTCTAGCGGATTGATGTGAGCCTGCGTGTGGCCGAGCGTGCGGTAGTTGTAAATCAAGCTCGTCACGCGACCGTAGAAGGCGGAATCTGCTTCTGGCATCGCGGCAGTGGCGGCAGCTTCTTCTTTCCGTTTCAGTTGTGCGGAACCTAGCTCAAAGCCCTCGAAAAACGCGGCCCATGTCGCATCGACTGACCTCGGGTCTTCGCACCATTGAGCGTATTTTTCATCCAACAAATCTGCGTTCTGACGCGGCGAAACCGATGAGTTCATGTGAAATGGGTAGAAATGATGTGGCGAGCCCGCGAATTTCCCGCTTGGCCCGCCACGCGCACGGCTTCATTAAGGGGCTGGCTTCGCTACGTCAACCGTTCAAGCGTGAAAATCGCCCATACTCGAAGCCCGCAGGAATCATGATCGAAGTCAATCAACTCACCAAACGCTACGCCCGCCATGAAGCCGTCCGTGGCATTTCATTTTCTGTAAAACGTGGGGAAATCGTCGGTTTTCTCGGACCGAACGGCGCCGGAAAGACGACCACCTTGCGGATGCTCACTGGCTACCTGCCGCCCACATCTGGCACCGCCACCATCGCGAACTTTGACATCTTTCGTCAGTCCATCGAAGCCCGGCGAAAAATCGGCTACATGCCCGAGAACGTGCCGCTTTATGAGGACATGCGCGTCCGGGAATACCTGAAATTTCGCGCCCAACTCAAAGGTCTCGGCAACGGCGACACCCGCCGCCGCGTGGCCGATGTCCTGAACACCTGCGGCCTCGAAGGCGTGAAGCGCAAGATGATCAAGACGCTCTCCAAAGGCTACCGCCAGCGCGTCGGTCTAGCAGATGCGCTGGTGCATGACCCCGAGCTGCTCATCCTCGACGAGCCGACGAATGGCCTCGATCCTAACCAAATCCGCCAGATCCGCGAACTCATCCGCCGCCTCGCGGAAACTCATACCGTCCTCGTTTCCACCCACATACTTTCCGAAGTGGAAATGACCTGCAACCGCGTCATCATCATCGACAGCGGCGTCATCAAAGCCGACGACACGCCCGCGAGCTTGATCGGTGAAATGCGTGCCGCTGGCCGAATCCAAGTGGAAATCCAAGCGAATCCTGAAGTCGTCGCTGGGGCATTGAACCGCCTAGAGAAAGTGAAAAAAGTGACTCCTGAGACGTTGGATGACGAGTGGACACGTTACACCGTCTGGGTCGATTCCGGGACCGACTCCCGGGAACACATCGCCCAACTCGCCGCCCAACACGGCTGGCCCTTGCGCTCGCTCTTCCGCCACGTCGCGACGCTGGAAGATGTCTTCGTGGAGCTGACGCGGAGGGATTGAGAAGTCACGGCGAATTTCAAATATCTAACGACTGTTTCCCATCGCTGCTTGGATCAAGGGGTCTAGCCATGACTCGATGTGTTTACGCTCCTCGGGAGGCAAGGAATTTAGCTGACAGCGTTTGGTGAAATTTGTGCGGGTGGTGTCGTCGATGACAACGGCGACATCAGGCGAAACTCCCTTGTGATGGGGCGTATTTCCTGAGGGGGTGTGGTAGGTGGCGATGGTGAGGCGTAATGCGGTTCTTTCTCCCAGCGGGATGATGTTTTGGACGGAGCCTTTGCCGTAGCTGGTTTCACCGTAAATTTTTGCTCGTTTCAGATCTTGCAAAGCTCCGGCGGTGAGTTCTGAGGCTGAAGCGGACATGCGATCTTGCAGCACGGCGAGCGGATAGTCGCGGCGGCGGCGTTGGCGGTCGGGAGTTTTCAGGGCTTCGGCGGCGTCGCCATCGCGCCCGCGAGTGGTGACGACAGCGGTGTCGGGCGGGAGAAACAAGCCGAGAATTTTCACGGTTTCATTCAAATCCCCACCACCGTTTTGGCGGAGATCGAGAATGAGCGACTTCATGCCTTTGTCCTCCAGCTCATCGAGTGCGGCTTCCATTTCGCGGGCGCTGTTCGGGCCGAAAGTCGCCAGCCGGACGTAGCCGAGACCGATGGCCGGATCGAGCATCACGCTCTCTGCTACCGACTTTTTCGCGACGACTCGGTGGGTGAGTGACAGTTCTATTGGCTGCGGAGAAGCGGTGGATTGTAGCTTGAGTTTCGTCGTCTCGCCACCCGCGCGATGAAGGGGTTCGATGAGTTCAGAAAATTTCACCCCAGCCGTATTTCTACCATCCACTTCGATCAAACCAGACCCCGGCAAGACGCCCGCCGCCGCCGCCGCTCCCAGTGGAGCGACCGCCGCGATGTAAGGCCCATCCTCCCGCAGTCCGAGTGTGATTCCCAGCGATGGCAGCTCGGGATCTAACTCTTTGTCCGCCTGCATCTGCGCGGCCATCTCGGGGTGGATGAAGGACGAGTGCGGATCGAGACTCGCGAGCATCCCCTCCAGCGCGTGGTTCACCAGCCGCTCGTAGGCCAGTTTGTCCACGTCTGGGTGACGTTCTCTCACGGCTTCTAGCACTTCGACGAATCGCTGAATCGCGGGATACGCAGCTTCTTCTGCGTCTGGAGGCAGGGGCTGGGCCGCTAAAGCCATCGCACCCATTCCTATCAGCGCACCAACGAGTTTCATGGGCGAAACGCTAATGTCTGAAAGCGGAAAAGAGAAACCACTAAAGACACGAAATCTGCAGCAGTAGAAAATTCATTTAGTCGCTTAACAAGTGAATGAAAAGCTATCCCTAACTCTTTCTTTTTCGTGAGTCTTTGTGTCTTTCGTGGTTTGCATTTGATGATCCACGACACGAGCAGGCAGAAAAAATCCGCCAGCGAGATGGACCCGATGGCGGATGGGTGAGACGAGCGAAATTAATTTCGCGGTCCTTCAAAGAATCAATGCTCGCGGCAGAACTGCTCGAAGCGAGTGAGTCCTTCGTTGAGGATATCCAACGTCGTGCAGTAGCTCAGACGGATGCCTTCATCGTAACCAAACGCGATGCCGGGAACGGCAGCCACCTTGTAGCGTGAAAGGAGTTTGTCGCAGAGATTCATCGACTTCAGGCCCATTTTACCGGTGTTCACGAAGAAATAAAACGCACCCATCGGCTCGATGACGCGGATGTTATTGATCGCGCTGAGACGGGCGAACATGAACTGGCGTTTCACGTCATATTCGCCGCGCAGGTCTTCGATGAACGACTGATCGCCTTCGAGCGCGGCGACGGCTCCGTATTGCGAGAAAGTGTTCGCGTTCGAGGTCGTGTGGTTCTGGATTTTTTCAATCGCGTCTGCCAATGCCTTCGGCGCGGCGGTGTAGCCAAGGCGCCAGCCAGTCATTGAGTAGGCTTTGGAGAAACCGTTGACGGTGATGGTGAGGTCGTAAAGTTCCTGACTGAGCGAGGCGATGGAGACATGCTTGGCCTCGCCGTAAACGAGCTTTTCGTAAATTTCATCTGAGAGGATCACGATGTCTTCGCCGAGTGCGATTTCGCCGAGAGCGAGGAGTTCTTCCTTGGTGTAAATCGCGCCCGTTGGGTTGCCCGGCGTGTTGATAATGACCATTTTTGTCGCGGGAGTCATTGCTTCCTCGAACTGCTCGGGGGTCATTTTCCAACCCGTGGATTCCTTGGTTTCCACGATGACTGGGACGCCACCCGCGAGACGAACCATTTCCGGATAGGAAACCCAGAATGGCGAGGGGATGATGACTTCATCGCCCTCTTCGATCACGGCGAGGATTGCGTTGTAGCAGGCCATTTTTGCGCCGCCGGTCACGCAGATTTGGTTCGGGGCGTAGTCGAGGTGGTTGTCGTCTTTGAATTTCTTGGACAGTGCCGAACGCAGCTCGGGAATGCCGCCAGCGGGGGTGTATTTGGTTTTTCCTGCCAGCAACGCAGCGATGGCCGCGTCCTTGATGAATTGTGGGGTATCGACTTCAGGTTCGCCACCTGCGAGGGCGTAAACTTCTTCGCCCTTGGCGATCATGGCTTTAGCCTGTGCGGTGACGGCCAGCGTGAGTGAGGGGGAAACTTTGGCAATACGGGATGAGATGCTTTCCATTTGAGCGCGCGATTGAGGATTGAGCCGCCATCCCGGGCGGAGCAACAGAGTTTGCACAGCCCCAGAACGAGCGGGCGGCTTTTGTGGGGCCTCGGCTAAACGGTGGCAAGCGAAATGGTGTGGCAGGTCTAACTTGCGCTCACCCGCACATTCCCGGCTTGATGCTCGCCCTCCGATGAGAATGATCCCGCGCATGTCACGGTCATTCTTCGTCCGCCTCTTCACCATCGCGCTGACCGCCGCCTCCATTACCGCGTGCGGAGGAAATCCACCGCCGCGAAATCCGCCGCCACCCCGCGCCCAGACCACCTCCGCCGAACCCGTCCGCGTCGCCGCCATCCCGGCCACCGCGCCACCGCCTGTCGTCGGAGAGAGTGCCATCGTCATCGACGTCATCAGTGGCCGCGTCCTCTACGCGAAAAACGCCGATCTTCCCCGTCCCGTCGCCAGCACCCAGAAAATCATCACTGCCCTCTGCGTCCTCGATGCCGGAAATATCGATAAACCCATCACCATCACTGCCGATGACGCCGCTTGCGAGCCCACCAAGCTCAACCTCAAGCCCGGCGAAATTTACTCCCGCCGTGAGCTGACCAAAGTCCTGATGATTAAGAGCGCCAACGACGTTGCCCGCTCCCTCGCCCGCGATGTCGGCGGCAGCCAAGCAGGATTTTCCGCCCTGATGAATCGCAAAGCCGCTTCTCTCGGCATGAGAAACTCCCATTTCCTCAATCCCAGCGGCCTGCCCGATCCCGCCCAATACTCCACCGCCCGCGACATGGCCATCGCCGCCCGCGCCGCCTACCGCAGCCCGCTCATCCGCTCCTTCACCGCCACCAAAGCCATGACCTTCCGCTTCAACGATGGCCGCACCCGCCTCATCGAGAACACCAACAAACTCCTCAAAACTGTCCCCTACTGCGACGGCCTCAAAACCGGAACCACCAACGCCGCAGGCCGCTGCCTCGTCGCCAGCGGCTCGCTCAATGGCCGCTCTGTCATTGTTGTCGTCCTCAAATCGAACACACCGAACATCTGGAAAGACTCCGCGAAACTTCTGGCTTGGGGACTTGAAAGACCGATGGCGGCAGGGATGTGAATGGGTTTTTCGGAAGTTAAATGATCTCGATGATCTGCAAGGAAACTCAGTCTAAATGAGACACATTCTCTCCCTA
>JANOQR010000076.1:0-16190 GCA_031414935.1 Luteolibacter sp. | reverse complement strand
AAGGGCGCAACATGAGTGCCGCCGCCTTTGTTCCGCCCTTTCAGGGCTTAGGTTTTACACGTCCGTTAGACCTAGGGCGATGCCCTAGGCTATCGTCTTGTGCCCCCACGGGGCTAAAGATTCAGGCATTTTCTGGCACATTGAAGTCTGAAACTCTTCCATATTTGTGGGTAATGGGCAGAGCAAGCTGCCGCAGTCCAAGGCTAGACACTGCAAATCTCCACACCCGCACGCAAACTGGCGAGCGAGTCATTTCCTAACGGGATGAACTCTTGCCCGACGAATCCGGTGTAGCCTGTCTCCAAGATAGCTCGCATGATCGCCGGATAGAAAAGCTCTTGCGTGTCGTCGATTTCATTTCGCCCAGGACAGCCGCCGGTGTGGTAGTGGTTGAACCAGCGGTGGTTTTCACGGATGGTGCGGATGATGTCACCTTCCATGATTTGCATGTGATAGATGTCGTAGAGCAGTCCGAAATTTTTGCTGCCTAGGGTCTCGCAAAGCCTCACGCCCCAAGCGGTGTGATCGCATTGGTAGTCGGGGTGGTCGATCTTGCTGTTGAGCAACTCCATGACGAGGGTGATGCCCAACTGCTCTGCAAGCGGCAGCAAGCGACGGAGGCCGGTGACGCAGTTTTGCAGGCCTGCTTCGTCGGAAATACCCTCGCGATTGCCGGAGAAGACGATGACGTTTTTCGCTCCGGCGGCTGCGGCGGCTTTGAGGTGTGGCTCGTAAATTTCGACAAGCGTGTCGTGGTGTTCGAGACGGTTGAAGGCTTTCTCGATGCGCCCGACTTCGATGCCAGACGGAGTTTTCCCGATTGGGAAACTGATCATCGCGCAGGTGAGGCCGTGTTTGGCTAAAAGCGGCAGGTCTTCTGGCATGACCAGCTCGACAGAGGAAATGCCGATGTCTTTGGCGGCGAGGCAGAGATCTTCGAGCGGGATGTTAGCGTAGGGCCAGCGGCAGACGGAGTGGTGGATTTGGGGCATAAAGAATTAACATCGAACATCGAACGGCTCGGCTGAGCTCGCCGAACGCGCTCAACATCGAACATCGAAGGGAAGAGAATGAAGAAAGTTAGAAAGGGGTGAGGCGTTCGCGGAGGTCGGCGGTCCAGAGGGCGGCGACGATCTCTTCTTGGGCGGCCTCCATGGCGGCGCGTTCGGTGGGATCGGCGTCTTCGTGGCCGGCGAGGTGGAGGAGGCCGTGGACGAAATAGCGCAGGATTTCGCGGGCGAGCGGTTCGCCGTATTCTGCGGCTTGGCGTTCGGCGACTTCCGCTCCGATGACGATTTCGCCGTGATGGAAGGTGATGACATCGGTGGCGCCCTCAATATCCATGAAATCGCGGTGGACTTGATCGCTGGTGGCATCGTCCACGAGGGCGACTTCGAGGGTGGCGAGATGGGAGAGCGGCGAGTCCTCGCAAGCGGCACATTTCAAAGCAAGCCGCGCGGCTTCGTGGGCGATGCTTTCAAACGCGGTGAGCCAGCTCTCGGGAATCTCGGTGGCTTGTTGGTTGTTGCCGATGATGACTTCGAGCGACATGGTGAATTTTTTCTCTAACGAGGACTCAGGCGCGTTTAGGCATCGGGATGACGCGACCGCCTTGGGTGGCATCGTTTGCGGCGAGTTTCTTGGTGGCGGTGACGGATGCGGCATCGTCTTTCGGGTAGTCGATGCGGCTGTGGAGCATACTGCGAAGCGTGCCGGCGAAGCTGGTTTTCAGGATGGCGAGTTCGCGCAGAGTGAGTGGGCAATCGTCTAACTGGCCGTCGTTGATTTTCGCGCGAACGAGGTCTTCGACGAGGGTGCGGATCTTGGCGGGGGTGGGTTTCTTGAGCGAACGGGACGCGCTCTCGATGGTGTCTGCTAGACAAATGATGCCGCTCTCACGAGTGCTGGGGCGTGGGCCGGGGTAGCGGAAATTTTTTTCCTCCACGGCCGGTAAGTCTTCGGGATTTTCGAGGCGACGATCCACTTTTTCCATCTCTGCCTTCTTCTGCTCTTGGGCGCGGCGGTAGAAGTAATAGACGAGCGAATCGCCGTGATGCTCTTGGATGCAGTCGATGATGCGGGGGTTGAGCTTGTGCTTCACAGCGAGGTCGATGCCGTCTTTGACGTGGGCGATGATGATGAGCGAACTCATCGTGGGCGTGAGTCCATCGTGCGGATTCTCCGTGCCTTCGTGTTGGTTCTCGATGAAGTAGCCGGGCTTTTTGAGTTTTCCCACGTCGTGAAAATACGAGCAAACGCGGCACATAGGAGCGTTTGCCCCGATTTTTTCCGCTGCTGCTTCGGCCAGTGACGCGACGACGAGGCTGTGGTGGAAAGTGCCGGGTGCTTCGAGCTGCATCTGGCGGAGAAGCCGGTGGTTGAGGTCGCTGAGTTCGAGCCAACTGATGTCGGTGGTGAGGTGGAAGGTGCCCTCGAAAAGTGGTAGCAACCCGCTTATGAGTAGGGCGGTGACGATGGCGGTGCCAAATGCGGCAGCACTGCCGGAGCCGAGAAGTTGCAGCTCGTCCATCGCGTGCGGCCCGAAGCATTTCGTTACACTGAGCAAGCCGAGTGCCACGCCGACGCCAAAGGTCACGGCTCCGATGTAGATACCAGCTTGGAGGAGCTGGAGGCGTTTGCGGATTTGGTAGGCGAGCAGCACACTCGTCATTCCGCAAACGAGGCTGAGGATCATGTAGCTGATGACCTCGCCCTGTGGCACTAGCAGGCAACCGATCAAAGTGACGTAAACGGCGGTGAACGAGGCGACGGCCCGCCCGAGGAGGACGCCGTGCAACATTGGCGCGAGGGCGAAGGGGACGAAGAAAAACCGGTAAATTCCCGAGATGGCTCCGGTTTCCACCAAGGTCATCACCGCGCGGATGATGAGCAGGTGGCCGACCATGCCGCCTAGCACGAGGAAAAGACGGCTATTTCTCCGGCACGAGTCCTGGAGGCTGACTTGAAACATCACGATGGCCGTGAAGGCGATGATGAATCCGTAGAGCGCGCCTTTGAATGGGTCTTCTGAAAATGCGGTGCCAGGCGCGGCCTTGAGCACCAGCACCGAGATACCGACGATGACAGTGGCATAGAGCGCGAGCTTCACCCACAGGCTGTCTTCCAGAGCCTGGATGACTGGGTTTTCACTGTGGACGCGGCGTTTTTTTCCCGACGAGAGTCCTTGTCGGGCCAACCGCCAACGTTTGATGGCATCCAAAAATCCCACGGCGGTAAATTGATCGTTTGAACGGGCGCGAAACTAAGAGAGTGACCCGCCGGACCGGGAAACTAGGGCGATTTCGGACCCTTGGCAATCGGCAAATTTCACGCGAGGGCTGGCCAATCCATGCCGTGGCTAGGGCTTTTATCAGCGTCCTTCTTGGATGCGTTCTGCTAGCATCGGCGGCAATCCGGCGGCGATGATTTTCGTCTGAGTCTTGGCGATGTCGTATTCCACCCGGCGGAAGACGACGAGGTTGTGCTCCAAATCGTAGATCGCGTAACAGGCACGCCAGTCGCCATCGCGTGGTTGGCCGACGGAGCCGACGTTGATGAAATACTTGGCGCCCGGCTCGATGGCCACGGACTCGGCGGGGACTTCCTGCACCTTGTCGCTTTTCATATAGACGCGCGGCACGTGGGTGTGACCGTGGAAGCAGACTTGGGTGAACTGATAGGAAAAATTCGACATCGCATCGAAGCGATTCGTCACGTAGTTCCAGTTCGCGGGTTGGTCGAGCGTGCTGTGGACGACGGTGAAATCCGACACTTGGCGGACCATGCGGAGGCGGGTGAGCCACTGGCGTTGTTCGTCGGAAAGCTGGTTGCGCGTCCATTGCAGGGCGGCGGCGGCTACCGGGTTCATGCTGTCTAGCGAGTGATTTCCAGAGGCGTCTTCGTCATGATTTCCTTTCACCGTCGGGCAATTCATGGCGCGGACGATTTCCAAACACGCGGCGGGGTCCGCATTGTAGCCGACCACATCGCCCATGCAGACGTATTCGGTCACGCCTTGGGTAGAAGCATCTGCGAGCACGGCTTCGAGGGCTTCCAGATTGGCATGTATGTCACCGAAAAGTGCGATCCGCATGAGTGGTCAATGAGTGGGTGGCGAAGGTTGTCGCTGGTGGCGATTCTGTCGAGACGAAAGCTGCTCGCCTACTTCGAGAACCAATCCGTGGGTCCGCCGGGTGGTGGCAGCGGTTGGTTCAGCACGCTTTCTGAGGCGGAAATGTTGAGTTGTTTTTCTAATGCTTGGATCGTCTCTGCCACGCCGTGAACGGGAAATTTTTCCCGAGTCCGCTGCCAGTGGGCGCTGAGTGACTCGTGGGCTTTTTCGGGAGTTTGGAAAATTTCAATAGCCCGTCGGAGTTTGTCCATCGCGGGATTTTCATAGGCTTCGAGGACGAATAAGAGGGTGATGAGCGTCGGGGTCCGGTTGCGCTGCGATTGATAAAGGGATCGTCCGAGGGCGAGCGCGTCTTTCTCGCGACCGCTGACGCGTGCGAGGGCGTAAAATTCCGAGCGCGTCACGTATTCGAGCGCGTTTTTGGTCTGTGAAGCACGGCGATAGGCGGCGGCAGCTTCGGTGAATGCTTGATCGATGTCGGGGAAGGCTTGAAATTTGTTGGAGTCTGATAGGAGAAACCCGAGATTCGCCCACAAGCTCCAGTCTTCGGGATTGTTGCGGATGCCGCGTTCGAGAAATGCGCGGCCACGGAGGATGGATGCACGCCACGCTTCTTTGCGGCGCAGCGGCGGGAGCTTGGAGTCGTTGATGTAGTAAGACGCGGCGTTGTAGGCGGAATGAGAGTAGCCAGCGTCCCAGTAGTAGGTCGTGCGCGGCGCGAGATCGACGATCATGTCGTAAGTGTCCGCGACTTCGTTCCACTTTTGCTCCTCGAAAAACGAGAACGCCCGCAGGTTCATGAAAGTCGCCACCAGCGTCCGCAAGCCGCCTAGCGCCACGGCGGAGCTCGTCTGGCCGATCTTGTCACGAGTGCCGATTTCTAACCTAGCGGGTGTGAGTTTCGCGGTGCGGAGTTCTTGCGCGAGTCCGGCCTCGAAGGGCAGCCGCGCGGCTCCGAAGGCGAGCAAAGCCACCGTGAGGATTCCGTTGCGTTGCCAAGATTTCACGGCGTCAAAATTCCTTTTCGGCAAAGATGAACCACGAGGCGATAGTGAAAAACACCGCGTAATACAGCCCGATGAGCGTCAGTTTCCCCAAAATGAACAAGGGCATGGCTTGACCCTCGATGACGGCGTCGATGACGTTGAAGTTCTGGAAATCCGGCAGCACCAGCGAGATGAGTAGCGAGACGATTTGCGCGAATTTTCCCTCTCCAGCCTCGCCGGAGTGAAGGAAAACGGACCGCGCATCGGCCTGAAAGTGCGCGATGAAGTAGATGAGGAAACTGATGATCGTGGTGAACAAGGTGCTCGTTGAGAAAGTGGAAATCAGCAACGCCAGCGAGGCCATGATCGACGCCCGCAAGAACACGGCGAACACCGCGCCTTGCAGCGACCACGTCGGGCCTTGGTTGAGGACTTCCTGTTTTACCGACTCGATGTCCTTCGGCGTCCATTCGAGAGCTTTCGCCATTTCTAGCTGCTGGGCCATGACGATGGAGGTGCGGATTTGAAGGACCGCCGTCATCAAGATGTCCATCAGCAGCAGCGAGACGAAGACCAGCATCAGCACGCCCAGCAATTTCCCCGCGAGGTAATCGAAGCGCGGCACTGGCTTTGCCAAAATCGTGTAGAGCGTCCGGTCTTCCACATCCTTCGGCAGCAGCAGGGCCGTCGCGACGATGGAGAGCACCACGGAAAACAAGGTCATCGTCCCGAGCGACCAGCTCTTGATCGAATGCAACACGTTCACGCCGAGTGATTCCGGGCCTTCGTGTTGTGGTAGTTCGAAGAAATTGCTGCCGATCGCGATGACCGCGAACACGGCGAGAAAGTAGAACACTTTCATCCGCACCAACTGCGTAAAAGCATGAAGGGCGATCACCCAGATGCGGCCCACGTGGGAGGCCCGGTAGGAAATGGCGTTGCTCATGATTCGTCGTCGCGGGTGGTTTCTCGCAGGAAAAGTCGCTCAAGTGTCGTCCGCGGCCTGCCCGTGCGGACCAGCGTGGCGCCCGAGGTGTCAGCCATCGCAGTGATTTGGGCAATGAGTTCTGGGCTGGCATCCTTGAGGATGATTTCCGTCTGGTCCTCGATGGCGATGAGGTCGTCGAGGCGTCCTTCTTTGACCATCTTGCCTTTGAAAATGATTCCGACGTGGTCGCAGACTTCTTGCACTTGTTCGAGCAGATGGGAGCACAGAAATACGGTGATTCCGCGCTCCCGCAGCTTCAGAATGAGATCCCGGATTTGCCGCGAGCCGATGGGATCGACGCCCGCCGTCGGCTCGTCGAGGATCACCAGCCGTGGCTCCTGCACCAATGCCTGCGCGAGGCCGATGCGCTGGAGCATCCCTTTCGAGTAACCGCCGATGCGTCTGTCCTTTGCGTCTTCCAAGTCCACCAACGCGAGCAGCTCGGACACCCGTTGTTCCAGCGTTTTTCCCTTCAGCCCGCATAGTTTTCCGTAAAACCGTAGTGTCTCTGCGCCGCTCAGATGTTTGTAAAAATAAGGATTCTCTGGCAGAAACCCCACGTCATTGCGCGAGTCCACTTTCAGCGAATCTTGGCCGAAAATCGAGCAATGCCCCGATGTTGGAGCCACCAATCCCAACAACGCCTTCATCGTCGTCGATTTCCCCGAGCCGTTCGGGCCGATCAGGCCGTAGACCTCGCCCGGCAAGATGCGGATGGAAACTCCATCCACCGCGCGCAGTGGCAGCTTGCGAAAGGAAGTCGCGAAGTCCTTCACCAGATCTCGAATCTCAACTGCAGGAATGATTTCAGCCATCGACTCCGCAATGATTCATAGGTAGCGACGAACTGGCAACGGGTAAATTTTCACTTTTGGTCCTCTCGCAGCTTGACTGCAACTGAGGGTGCTTGCCTGATGGGAAACATAGATTTTTAAGAGATTCACTCTAGCTATCTGCCCCGTCTTTTCCGGGGATGATCCAGTCGCCACCGAGGACGTTGGTGATTTCAAACTGCCTTGGCTCTCCATCTTCCACGCGGCGAATCTCGAGGGTGACTCGTGCAGATCTGGAGCCGTCCACGAAAAGTTTTTCCATCACCTCGGCTTGGGGTGAGCCGACTTTGCAATAACCGCGCAGCAGTTCCTCGTTATCTGGTGAACTCAGCGCGTAGCATTTCCACACCGCTTCGTCGGTGAATGGGCCGTTGTAGTAAACGTCTGGCGCGGTCATCACGCGGATCAGTGCTTGTTTCGCGCCTTTGTTGATCAGCTCGTCCCAGGCTGGCTTCACCGTGCGGGCAAAGGCGTCGAAGTCTAAGCGCCAGCGTCCGGTCTCGTCGGGGGTTAGCAGGGCGAGTCGCTGGAGAGGCTTTGCTTTGCTCTCGTAGTTCACGACCACGCCTTCGATGAGAAATCCGCGGGAATACAGACTGCTCATCCATTCGTAGTCTCGCACCTTTCCGTCGCGTTCATCCGATGCCGCGCAATAAGCCACCACGTCCTCGGGCGTGACCGAACCTCTGCGGAATAAGTTATCCACTCGGCTCACATCGCGGTTAGACAGCGCATCTTTGACGAGCTGCACGGCCTCGTCACGGGTGGGAGAGGGAAATTTCGAGGCGATTTTACGTCCAAGATCATTCTCCGATTCCGCGACCTGACTGCGGACGGGCGCACGGTTTAACATCGGCTTGAGCCACATGAAAAACGCCGCCACCAAGACGACAAATGCGCCCGTTCCTAACACGATGGACCAAAACTTCAGGGGGAAGCTCGCGGCAGCATTTTCCCGCCGGCTGCTGCGTCTTCGCGATGGTTGATTTCCCGCGTAATTGTCACCGCTCTGACGGAGGCGAGACACCCGACCGATGTTCGGACCATCGCCGCTGGTGCGTGGTTGGCGCGGCGTAATTTCACGATGGACGTCGCGAGGTTTCATAGGGCGCGTAGGTGGTGCGGGTGGTTGGAAATTTCAAGCAACTCGGAAATTTTCGGATGGATGATTGATGAGGCGATATTTCCAGATCCCGATGCGCCGCGTGGCGAACGCTAGAAAAGCCCACACCCATTCCGCAAGCACAGAGAAACGGTAAAGTGAGATCATTTGAAGCCTTCATCGAATGCGACATCCGCAGTGATCCACTCTTCGGCGAGGACTCTTGAAATTTCAAATTGCCGGGATTCGGCACCCTCCACTCGCTTGAGTTCCAGCACCGCCCGGCTGGGAGGCGACTCCTTCGCGAATATCCACTGCATCGCTGCGGCCTGCGGCGAACCGACCCGGCAATAGGCGGTGAGAATCTCCTCGATATCCGGCGAGGCCAGTCCGACAGAAAGCCACTCACTCTCGTTTTTAAATGGGCCGTTATAGTAGCTGTCCTTCGCCACATAGACTCGCACCTTCGCCGTTTGCGCCCGTTTTGCGAGAAATTCTTCCCACGCCGGGATCGCCGTTCGTGCGAAGGCGTCGAAGTCGATTTTCCACCTGCCTTTCTTGTCTGGCACCAGCGATGCCAGTCGGTTTCTGTGGCGGTCGGGACTTTTGAATTCCACCAGCACGCAGTCGATGGCGAGGCCGTTCGCGTCCATGCTTCCCAGCCATTCGTAGCGTTCGATTTCGCCTTCTTTGGCTGCCATGCCTGCGAGAAATTCCACCTGCGCCTGTGGTCCCACTTCGCCCTGCCGGAAATACTCAGAAATCTCTGCCACATCCCGCACCGCCAGCCCTTTTTTCACGAGAGCCAGTGCCGCGCCTTCCGGTAGCGATGGAGCTCGCACTTTTTCCGGGATCACCTCAGCAGCGTTTTTCGCCAACGTCGCCTTGCCTAATTGCTCAGAAGATTTCCCCGGCTTGAAATGCATTCCCAGCCAGATCGCCAGCCCCAAGCCCGCGACTGTCACGGCGCACACCACCGCACTCCACGTCGCAATGACTCTTTTCCGGCTTCGGCGAGCGCGGTTCTTACGAACGGCGGTCCGGCTTTTTCGCCGCCGCTTCTTCTCTTTCGGCAAGCCCGTGCCCGGCATCCGCGCCATTTTCCCCATGCTCGGCGCGTCGCCCGCCGCACGCTCGCGGTGGGACGTGCGGACGGAACGGCGAATATCATCAGGTTTCATGAAAGCGGGGGGAGCAAATTTCTTTGAATCTAACGAGGTAGCATCGTCACCTTGAAGCGATCGTAGCGATCATCCGGGCGGAACAACCAGCCCGGTTGTCGATCCACCACCTCGTGGCCGGTCAGCATGAACACGGGAAGAAACTGGTTGCTGTTCGGATCGTATGCCTTCTCGCCAGTGAAATTTCCGCGAATCCGGTAGTCGAAATTGTTATCAAATCCGTAACGCTGCCCCGGTGGCCCACTCTCTGACAGCCGATCAGGATTCTTCATCCGGTCTTCCCGGAAAATCACCAACTGCGCCCGATTCCACGGCTGCCTCGGCTTTCGCACGTAACCCCAAAACCGCGTTTTTTCGACGAAGTAACGCCTGCCATAATAGAAATCTCCCGTCGGCTCACCCGCGATTTGAGCATTCCGCACCTCCACCGTCGGCCCGCCCAGATTTCCCGAACCCATCGAAGGACCGCACTGGCTCAACAAGCCACTGCACAAAACCAGCAGCGAGCATTTCCATAAATGACGAGTCATGCAGTGCAGCCTAGAGACACCCGCCCCGCCTCCGCAAGCGGTAACAAAATCCTCCCCGCATTTCCTCGCTTGGCAGTTCCCGCGTGCCTGCCGATGATTTCCCCATGGCCCGCATTCTCATCACCCTCGGCGACCCGGCAGGCATCGGCCCGGAAGTCATCGACCTCGCGCTCGCTTCGGGGAAATTGCCCGCAGGCCACCAATTTCAAATCCTCGGCGATCGCGCTGCTGGTAGTCCGGGCAATCCCACCACCGCATCCGCCGCCGCCGCCCTCGCCGCGCTCGATGAAGCCGTCCACCTGCTGAAATCCGACGCCGCAGATGCCGTCGTCACCGGACCCGTTTCCAAAGCCGGCCTGCTCTCCGTCGGTTTCCCATTTCCCGGCCAGACCGAATACTTCGCGGCTGCTTTCGGCATTACCGACTTCGCGATGCTCCTCACGGGCGACCACCTCACCGTCAGCCTTGCCACCATTCACGAGCCGCTCGCCCGCGTGCCGCTCATTCTCAGCACTCAGGAAATTGTCCGCATCGGCCTGCTCACCGCCGCTTTTCTGAAACGCCGTGGCATCGCCAACCCACGTATTGCCGTCGCCGGACTCAATCCCCACGCCGGAGAAAATGGCGCATTTGGCGACGAGGAAACGCGCATCATCCAGCCCGCCATCCATCAGTTAAACTCCACCGGCCTCGCCACCTTCACTGGTCCCGCCGTGCCCGATGCGATTTTCCGCGATGCCGCCCAAGGCCACCACCACGCAGTCCTCGCCATGTATCACGATCAAGGCCTCATCCCGCTCAAGCTCCTCGACTTCGACACCGCCGTCAACGTCACCCTCGGCCTGCCCAAGCCCCGCGTCAGCCCGGACCACGGCACCGCTTTTTCCATCGCCGGGAAAAACCTCGCAGACCCATCCTCCATGATCGCCGCCATCCGCCTCGCCTGCGAACTCGGCTAAACCGCCGCAGAAATTCCTGACGCAATCGTTTCCGACTCAGGAATTTACTGTTCCGCCCGCTTCAAATGCCATTTAGGTTTTCCCCATGCGCACCGCAGTTTACGCTGGCTCCTTCGATCCGCCGACGAACGGCCACCTCTGGATGATCGAGAAAGGGCTAGAAATGTTTGATCGGCTCATCGTCGCCATCGGTAACAATCCCTCGAAAAAATACTCATTTTCCGTGGATGAGCGGCTGGAGCTGTTGCGGGAATCCATCCCTGCAAGCGTGCGGCTAACCATCGCGCATTTTGATAATCGCTACCTCGTGGACTACGCGAAGAAGATGGATGCGGAATACATTCTGCGCGGCATTCGTTCGCCGAATGACTACGAATACGAGCGCGTCATGCGCCACATCAACTCGGACATGGCGCCTGAAATCACAACCGTCTTCCTGATGCCGCCGCGCGACATCGCAGAGCTTTCTTCTAACATGATTAAGGGGCTGACCGGTCCCGCAGGGTGGGAGGAAACGGTGAGTCGCTACGTGCCAGCTCCGGTTTTCAAGGCATTGGCCGCGCGTGGTGGGACGATGTGAGCGGGGAAATCTCTCTGGACTGCTCCGACATGTCGGCCAGTGAAAAGCTGGGACATGTCCCCGTAGTCCATATCACGGCGATTCCTCGCCCTCTCCATCATCACTTTTTCGAGAAGTCGCGGATCTTGATGTTGCGGAAAGAAACATCGTCGCCGTGGTCTTGTAGGAGAATGTGTCCCGCAGCCAGTTCACCGAAGTTTGGGTATTTCGTGTATTTGCTGCTGGCGACAATCGCCTTCCATTCTTTGGAGCCACGCTCGATTTGCACGGTCTTTTCGCCATTCAGGAAAAAGGTGATCTGCGTCGCGTCTGATAGAATACGGGCGTTGTTCCACTCACCGATTGGGTTGACCTTCTTCGTGGCAGGCGCGGTGATCATGTCGTAAAGCGAGCCGATGGTGCGATTTCCAGCGCGCCCCAGCTTGGCATCCGGGTGGCGTTCGTCGTCGAGGATTTGAAACTCAGGTCCGATCGCTGATCCCGCACCTTTGTTGATTTCGGGGTCCACGAAAATTTTGATGCCGCTGTTTGCACCGGCAGTCATCTTGAAATCGAGGCTTAGTTCGAAATCTGAGTATTTATCACGAGTGATGATGTCGCCGCCTGCGGTTGATTCCGCGCCGCCAGTTTCATTCACGGTGAGGATGCCATTGGCCATCTGCCAGCCCTTCGCAGGAAAATCTGGACCCTTCGCGCTGCGCCAGCCGTCACTGGATTTTCCGTCCCACAGCAATTTCCAACCCGCTGCTTTTTCCTCGGCTGTGAGCGTGTTGAGCGTGGTGCTCTCCGCTGCGGCGGTGGATTTTAGCTCTTTGATTTTGATGTTCCGCCAGCGGACTTGAGAGCCATCCACATCCTTGCTGTGAATGCTGTGAACTTGCAGCGCGATAAAACCAGACGCGGTTAGCGAGTCTTTGATCGATGCGGCAGGGGTTCCGTTCAACGTGGTCTTGATGGAATCACCCACGGCTTCGACGACTACTTTGTTCCATTCGCCCTGTTTGAAAAGTTTCCGCCCTTGGTCGCCGAACTCTTTACCATCACCGCCCAGAGCACCGGGGAAAAGCCAACCACGGCGAGCTTCGTCGAAGATTCCTGCGCTCCACCAACGGTCTTTTTTCGGATCTGGATCAATCTCGACCTGATAGCCATGCACTCGATTCGCCGGGACTTTGATCTCCTTGCCTTGCCAAGTCATCTCCAGCGGGGTCTCCGAAATGTTACTGCGAATCTGCACGCCGGAGTTGAGGCGCGGGTCCACCTTGAACTCGTATTCGAGAACGAAATCAGTGTAGTCGCGAGCGGTACACATGAAGCTGTTAGGGGTATTCATCGTGGAAGTGCCGACCACGCAACCGTCCTCCACCGTGTAAACCGCCTTGCCGCCGCGCTGCACCCAGCCATCGAAATTCTTGCCGTTAAAAAGGTCCACCGCTGCATCGGCTGCAAACGCGCTGCCGCAGGTGGAAATCAGGATCAATGATGAGATGAGTCGCTTCATAGTGGTTCTTTTTTTCATGGGTTTAGAGGGAAATTCAATACGATTTTCGCTTCGGGTTCTTACAGGAAATATGTCTTCAACGTCGCGTCACCCAGCGCAATTTGGCTGAAGTGCTGCGGGGATTCATGCGGCGTTCTTCTGGCTCAGCGGTGATCGTGCCATCGCTCATCTCGGTGTAGATACCCTCGGCGAGTCCGGCTTTAAATGCGTGCTTCACGCGCCGATCTTCGCCGGAGTGGAAGGTGAGAATCGCTGCCCGTGCTCCCGATTTTAAACAACTCGGGAGCACTCTCAGAAATGCATCGAGCGCGGTGAACTCTTCGTTGACGGCGATCCTAACTGCCTGAAAAACCCGACGCACCGTTAGCTCGCGTTCGTGCTCATCACTGATGTGGACGGACTCTCTCACGGCATTGGCGAGCGCAAGCGTATCGGAAAACCAAGTGCCAGCGAGGGCTTGCGAAATCGATGCAGCGCGTGGCTCGTCGGCGTTTTCGTGAAGCGTGAGTTCGAGCTTGGCGGGGCTGACTTTGGCTAGCCAATCAGCGGCTGATAGGCCGCGACTGGGATTCATCCGCATATCGAGCGGGCCTGCGACTTTGAAACTGAAGCCACGCGATGGATCGTCATATTGCATGGATGAGCAGCCTAGGTCCGCGAGGATGAAATCCACGGTGTCGATGTTGATTTCCGAGAGTGCTCTGGCGACTCCCGCGTAGTTCGAGCGGATGGCGTGAAAGCAGTCTTCGCCATAGCCAGCGTCGCGGAGGCGTTCTGTGGTTTTTGGAAACTCGATGGGGTCCACGTCGAGACCTATCAATTTCCCGGCGGGAGAAATCCTTTGGAGGATCTGAGTCGCGTGACCACCGTAGCCGAGCGTGGCATCCACGCCTAACATGCCGGGCTGTAAGTTGAGGGCCGCCAGGCATTCTTCGACCATGATGGGGATGTGCGAGCCAGCCGGAGTTTTCCCGGAGGCGATGATTTTGGCGACGGTCTCGGCGTAGCGTGTGGGGTTCAGCTCTTTGTATTTATCCTCGAAACGTCGTGGGTTTTTTCCGCTGTAACGTTTGCGGCGAGGTGGTCTCGGCGTTGATGCAGCTTCGTCGCTCACAGTTCGGAGTATTTCAGATTGTTTCCGCGCGATTTTTCGACCGGGTAGCGGATTTCATTGCGAGCGAGTTTCGCCTGCATCACGTCGCCGAGATTGAACCCGAGGTTGTCGGCGAACTCGAAAAGAAGGATCGCGACATCGGCGATTTCTGAGGCGATTTCCTCGCGATGGCTCTCTAGCCGTTTTCCGATTTGCTCCTCTTGTTGCCAGACGAAGTGCTGCATCAGCTCGCCCGCTTCGGCAGCGATGGCGACGGCTAGATCCTTGGGGTTATGAAATTTCCGCCAATCGCGGGCGTCCACGAAGGTCTGGATTTGAGAAGTCAGGTCGGCGATGGAATCACTCACGGCGCAGGTCGTAGGAGAAAATTTCCTGAGCGACTAGGAATAACACGCAAAGTTTCCCTCGCTAATCTCTACGGACTCTAACGAAACGTTCCGTCGGGGAAAAGCGCAGCGCACTTAGCTCAGTTAGGAAACTGGTGGCGGTGCTCAGTGGGATGACACGTGAGTTGGAGAAATCGAGGTCAGCACTGAACTCGATGGCATACGTGAGGCTGGGAAAGGTGGTGAAGGTGAGATCGAACTGATGGCCGATGGGATTGAGTTCGGTGATTTCAAATGCGGTGACGTGAAATCGCGACTGAGGATCGAGCGGGTTGGTGGAGTTGTTGATTTCGTCCTCGTCGGATGAGCCATCACCGTCGGTGTCGCGGAACGAGTCATTGTTCGTGGCACTGAGGTGGGAGTAGGGGCCGCCAGCAGTTTCCAGTAGATCGGGAATTTGGTCGCCGTCGCTGGATGTTAGGCCAAGCGTTGAAATGGCGACTGCTTCCGTGGCCCCGATGTCTGGAAGCTGGATGGCTGGACGCGGCGTGCTGCGTTGATCGGTGAAAGAGGCGACTGTTAGCATGTTTCCACTCTCGATGGCGGGAGATCCAGGAAGCGGCGGCATGGTTGCGGTGGTCCCGCCGTAGTGACCGAGTGGGGCGAGTAAAGGGACGGCTTGGAGTTGGTCGCCGGTGGCTACAAAGGCCGCGATGGCGTCGCCGTTTCCGATGAGATTGGAGCCGATGCTGAGAAAACTATTGAACGGCAGTGATCCAGTTAGATCGACATCGGTGCCGATGTTTCCGGCGATGATGGTGTGGTTGAGGCTCGTTTGCGTCGCGGAGTCGCTGAAGCTGACGATACCGCCACCTTCGTTGCTAGAGGCGGAGTTGCGGGTGATGGTGCTGTGGAAAATTTCGGTGAGACCTTCGAAGTTATAGATGCCACCGCCGCGAATGCTCGCGGTGTTATCGGCGATGGTGGAGTTGATAATGGTGAGTTTCTCGCCTGTGAGTGTGGTGACGGAGTGGATGGCTCCGCCGTATTGAGCGGCGTTTTTGGTCAGGGTGCATGAGTCCAGCGTTAGATTGCCAGAGCGATTGAGGATGGCTCCGCCGAAGTTCGCATTTCCATTGCGGAGAGTGAGTGAAATGAGGCTGACGTTTGCGGTGAAATCCAGATCGAAGATGCGGGAAAAATTATTGCCGGAAATGGTGATGCCAGTGGTGAGGGCCGAGCCGTCAATCACGACGGATTTGGTTAGCAAGAGTTGCCCACCGGTGAGGACGATGGATTGGCCAGCCAATGCTGGAGCGAAGTTGATTGTCGTTCCCGGTGGCGCATCGGCGATCAGTTGGCGCAGAGATCCGCTGCCTGAGTCCGCGAGGGTGGTGACTGTTAGGGCGTGAATTTGCAGGGTGGAAGACGCAAGCGCAGCCATTAGCCAGCATGGAAAAGCGATTTGCTTTCTCATTGAAAAGTATAGGTGGGGGGATGGGCGGCACGGGCCTGAGGAGGAGAGCCGTGCAGCAGTGGGGGAGGTTGAAGAGGAGTGAGCAAAGCTAAAAGGCCCTGTCACGCAGGCAGTTCAAGCGTCTTGAAGCCTCGAAATCAAGGTCGATCTTCGTTTGGATCGGTGAACCATTCATACCAAAGTCCTCTAGGAAATAGATTTTAGCTCGGAGCGCCAGCTTTTGCTTGATCGCGCAGCCAGCCGTGGATCATGGATTGAATTTTATCCGGGGTGGTCCAGTTTTTGGCCACGGCGATGAGATGATTCTCCAGTCGTCTGAGGTTGCGGTAGAGCGGATTGACTGTCGGTGCTTTGAGCAAGCGACCGAATCCTTCCACCGGATTGAGTTCAGGACAATAGGGCGGCAATGGTAGCAATCTGACATTAGCGGGCAAGCGGGCATCGCCGGGTTGCAGGTGGAAGCCTGCCCGATCGGCGATGA
>JANOQR010000075.1:0-27414 GCA_031414935.1 Luteolibacter sp. | reverse complement strand
AAATCTCTATTTCCGCTACCGCATCGACGCGGCGGTGGAGGTCTGGAAATCTGGGAAAATCAAGACGATCATCGTTTCCGGTGATAACCGCAGTCAGTTCTACAACGAGCCGGAAAAGATGAAGCACGCCCTCACCGAGCGTGGCATTCCGAGCGATCGGATCGCCTGTGATTACGCGGGCTTGCGGACGCTGGACTCGGTGGTGCGGGCGAAGGAAATTTTCGGGACGGACTCGATTTTGGTGATCAGCCAACGCTTCCAAAACGAGCGAGCGATCTATCTGGCGGAGGCGAATGGGATCAAAGCCTTCGGTTTCAACGCGCGCGATGTGGAAACTCAAGCGGGCTTGAAAACGAAGGTCCGCGAGATCGGTGCACGGGTAAAAATGTGGCTAGATGTGAATTTCCTCAAGACACGGCCCAAGCACATGGGGGAGAAAATCGAGCTGCCGAAGTGAGCGAGCCATCAGCCTTTCCACAGCATTCGCACGCCGAAGAGGACCAGCACGCAGCCGAAGATGCGGGTGAGCGTTTGGTTGCTCAGGGATTTCATGAGATCGCTGCCGAACCATGCGGCGACGGCGGATGCGAGGCCCACGGCGAGGACGACTTTCCATGCAATGAGGTCTTTGGTTTGAGCGTTATTCGCCGTCGCGGCGGCGGCGGTAACGATAATGACGGCCATAGAAGTGGCGACCGCGGACTTGTGTTCCAGTCCTAGCATTCCGATGAAAGCAGGGACCATGACGAGTCCGCCACCGACGCCGCAAAGCGCTCCAAGCAGCCCGGCGACGAGGCCGATGACGATGGCGGAGATGATGAATTTCATGGGTTAAAATGTGTTTAAATGGAGTCCAGCATGGCTGCGTCGAAGATCTTAAAGCGGACATTTGGATGCCGAGCACTCAACTGGCAACGGCCCCAGCGTTCTTTCAGATCGCCGAGAACACGGTCGTATTCGGGAGGCGTCAGTCGTTTCCATTTTGCTTCCCCGACGAGCAGGCCCGTGGCGTTTTCCGGGTCAGGACAGACGAGGTCGATTTCGGCACATTTGTCCCAATACCGCTGTGCTCCGGGATGCAAACTTCGGCACCAGTCTTCGAAAACGGAGGCCGCGTGTCCGTGGATGAGGAGATTCTTTTTTTCCTCCGAGTAAGTGCGCCAGAGACTTTGATGGGGAGAATAAACGCCGAACCAGAAGCGGATGGCCGGATCTTGAATCTGGTAGAGTGTGCGCTTCGTCGTGCGGCTGCTCTCGCCGAACGGCAGGTCGCGTGAAAGCACCGAGGCATCCAAAAGTTGCTGGAGCAGGCGGGAAAGATTCGTCTGCGCGGTACCGAGGCGGGAGGCGATTTCCGACGAGCGGGATGCTCCACGGCCTATCGCTTCCAGTACTGAAAGCGCGTTCGCTCCGGCCAGCCCCTCGTCATGGAGGATGCGCCGGGGCTCCTGCTCCATGTAGGGCGCGAAGTCGAAAAACAACGATTCCACCAGATCCACAACGGTTTTTCCGGGTTCGACAAACTCCCAGTATTTCGGGATTCCGCCGACGCAGGCGAATTTTTCAAACGATGCTTCCGCCGCCGGCTTCAGTCCGCAGGCGAGGCAGAATGCCTGATAATCCATCGGCCCGACCTGCAACAACTTGCCCGCCCTGCCATAAAGCGGGGCGGCGCGGTGGAGAAATAAATCGTGCATCATCCGCATACTCGAGCCAGCGAGAATCAGCAGGCAACCCGCCGGAATTCCATGATCCAGCCAGCGTTGTAAGCGGCTCGGCAGGCTACCGTCCTTTGCGGTGAGATAGGGAAACTCATCCAGACAGAGAACCCAGGGCTTTTTCTGAAGACCCATGATTTCGAAGAAATCCTCCCAGTTCTTCGGCTCGATCCGAGTCTCCAATTGATCCCGAACATCGGCGAAAACTTGCGCCACCTGCATTTCCACTGGCCCCTCCAAAGCCTGACTGAACATCCCACCGCGTCCGTCCATCCATTGCCGCAGCAAGCGCGTTTTGCCCACCCGGCGGCGACCGAAAACCACCAAAAGCCCACCCCGCCGCGCTGCCGAGTCCAGTTCGCGCAGTTCATGGGTCCGGTTGACGAATTCCAGTTTCACTGAAGAATCGGTAGAAAAAAACATTATGCTCAACAAGCATTATGTTTTTCAGTGCCCATTCGCTGATTTTTTAAAATCAAGTCAACTACCGTCGCCGCACCGGAGTTTTCCTCGCAGAAGCAATTTCCACAATCAGCCGATGCAGGACGAGCCGGTGGTCGAGGCCGGTGGTGACGAGGGCTTGGTCGGCTTTGAGGGTGGCTTCCATGACGTGCTGTAGCCCGGCTAGTTCGAAGTTCTTCGCGTTTTCTGCGGCGAGGAAGATGGGGAAGACGTTGACGCCGGAGCCGTCTTTTTTCTGCGGGAGCCAGGCGCGGTCGCTGGCGGGGAGGCGATTGAGGCCGCCGGAAAAACTGCTGTAATTCCCCGTGGGAACATGGAATTTCTCGATGATGAGCTTGGCCATGAAGAGGTTTCTGACGACGCCGATGATGGAGGCGCGCATGATGCCGATGGCGGATTCATCGGCGGCGAGTTGCTCGTCGATGAGCTGGATGGCACGGCGGGCGTTACCTAACTGGATGGCTTTTCCGATCTCGAAAACTACGGCGGCACGGCTGAGTGGGACGAGGACGCGGACGTCGTCTTCGGTGACTTCTCGGCGCTCTTCGCCGAGGTAGAGGTCGAGTTTTTCTAGCTCGTTGCCGATTTGTTGGGACTGCTCTCCGGCGAGCATGACGAACAGTTCCATGGCATCGCGAGTGAAGCTGAGGCCGAGTTCGCGAGCACGCCGGGCGACGAGGGCGGCGACTTGGTCTTGCCAGTCGTCGCGGCTGGTGTCGATACGGTCGTGGACTTGGATCTGGGCGGTTTTTTCGAGGAATTTCCAGAACGAGCGGCGCTTGTCGATGTCTTGGGCGGTGAAGAGAAATTTCACGCCATCTGGGATGCCTTTTTCGAGGACGGTGCGGAGGCTTTCGACGCCGGATTCGGTGCGCTGGGAGCGGCCCGTGACGTTGTCGGCGAAGAAACTGGCGTTGCGGAGCCAGACGACTTTGTCGCCGCCGAACATCGGCAAAGTGAGGAGCGCTTGGACAGTGGCGGAGCAGATTTCAAAGGCGGACTCTGAGTTGTCGGCAATGCCGTCTATGGTCTCGTGGGTGAATCCGTCGTCCACGCCGCCGGTGAGTTCGTTGTAGAGGTGGAGTGCTTTCTCGCGGACGAGGCCCTCGTCACTGCCGACGACTGCGAAGAAATTATCGGATTTCTGGAGAACAGTCTTCGGTTTCGCGGCCACAGGAATTTCCTAAAGTGATGCGGCTAGCGGTGCAAGCGCGGGCTGGCTGGGGTGGCATGACGCGGACAGTTTGAAAAAGTTTTTCGCTAAATTCGGCCTGAACCACGACGGCCTGAGCTAGCGGCTAGCCAAGCGGGAAAAACACTGCCACGCTCCCCGCATGTGCAAAAAATCCCTTCTCCTCGCGCTGGTCGGATTGCTAGCGTTTTCCGCTCCTTTATCCGCTCAGGACGAAAACGAACCCACACCGTCGGAAACGACGACTGATCCGAAAAAAACAGGCGACTCACCCGGTCCGGCGCGGTTTTGGCAGGCTTCGGTGCCGGGGGGAAACTATCAAGTCGCGCTGGATCGGATCACGGCGGTGAGTCGGCACAAGTATTTGTTAGACGGTGCGGTGATCGTGGATGAAGTGACGGTGGACACCGTCGGAAAATCATTAGTTCGGTTTTATTTTCTCTCTCCCGTGACGGATGCCGCGCCGGGAAATGCGACCGCAGCGTTGGCAGATCGTGGCCGTGAACTCATTGACAAAGCGGCGCAGCGGACAGGCTTTGAGGTGCAAAACATGGTGGTGAAAAAGTATCCAGATACCACACACGCCGGGATGGTCGAGTTCCGCCTGATGAAGGAATCCGATCTCACCGCGCTCTACGGCAGTGTGAAAACGGCATGGGAAACCGGACGCGGACGGCAGTTCACTGCGAAGTGAGATAGGTTTGGACTCGTCATCCACCCATCCGCGCAGAAGATCAGGCATGAGTTCGTTTGAAGCCAAAGTAAAAGAAGCACTCGCAGATCCGCGCAATCAGGGTGAGCTGGAAAACGCTGACGCCGTCGGGACCGTCGGCTCGCCAGAGTGCGGCGACATGCTACGGATGTGGCTGAAATTTACCGAGAAAGACGGCAAGCGCGTGATCGACCGAGCTTCGTTCCAAGCCTTCGGCTGTCAGACGGCCATCGCGGTGGCATCCATGGCGACCGAGCTTCTGCGCGGAAAAACGGCGGAAGAAGCGAAACATCTCACTGCCCAAGAACTCACTGGCGGGCTGGGTCCGCTGCCGCCGATGAAGATTCATTGCGGTCAACTCGTGGAGGGAGCTTTACGAAATGCGTTAGAAAATGACCCCGCTGCGAGCCAAGTGACGGAGCCGGGAAACATGGCTCCCACTCTCGCGTCCTCGCTGGCAAAGAAACCGAGCGGGACTTTGCGGATCGTGCCGATTGACTGAAGTTTATTTTCTCATCTCGATAAACAATCTCCCGCGCCATCGTTATGCAAAAAAAATACGTGATACTTTGGCTCACTCTATTGGCTCATGCTTTTATGGTCGGCTGCAATAAGACCGAGAGCAAAGTCCAATTTCGGGAGCGCCAGAGGGCGCAGAAGGAAATGGTTGCTGCATCGGACGCGATACATGCTGGTGTTATTAATTTAGTAAATGCTTCTCGATCTTTCGACCTCGTATCTCAACCACGCAAGGAGAACTCTTCCCCAGAAAGGATCTTTTTTCACAGAGAGTGGCTGCTATCGCCATCTGGCACATCAACTCCTACAACGATCAGGGATGCGCTGATCACATCGTGTGAATCATTGCTCCACAGGCACATTCCATCAGACACCGATATGCTTAATTTCGATGTTGGCGTTGAAGATGAGGAGGGTAGTATCAGAATGAATGTAGATGCGACTTGGATGCGAGAGCCAGAATACTAAAGCATAACAAGCCGCTTCATGACAACCACTACCAGCCGCCCTGTTTCGATGATTTTCTGTCACTACAACCCCAACCGCGTGATCGACGTGCGCCCTCGCTAGTAGTGGTGACCGCTCCATCGTTAGCTGTTTCCCAGACCCATTTACCTCGTGCTCGAACTTCAAGAAGTCAGTTTCACTATCCGCAAAGAAGGAGAAGATATTCCGTTGGTGGATCGCGTTTCCATCAAAGTGCCTCGCGGGCATTTCATGGCGATCGTCGGTCCTTCGGGCTGTGGAAAAACGACTTTGCTGAAGACCATCGCCGGGCTGAATCCTGAGTCCGGCGGCGCGCTTTTCTGGGACTCGCGGGACTTGTCGAAAGACGGAGATTTCTCCCCCAGCGAGATCGGCTACGTGCCACAGTTTTCCATCGCCTACGATCCGCTGTCCGTGGACGAATCCGTCGAAGCTGCGACGCGCTTGCGAGTGCGTTCGCACAACACCGAAGAACTCGATCAACGCATCGACCGCGTGCTGGAAGAAACGGGACTGACGCCCATCAGTGACCGACAAGTCAAAGTCCTATCAGGCGGGCAAAAACGTCGTCTCGGTCTCGCGATGGAACTCGTCTCGGATCCCAAAATCCTCCTCTGCGACGAAGTGACCTCTGGCCTCGATCCACGCTCAGAGCGCGAAATCGTCAGGCTTCTGCACGACCTCTCGCGCAAAGACGGACGCATTGTGATGTCCGTCACGCACTCGCTGGCGCATCTCGAACTTTACGACTCCATCCTTGTCCTGCACGAAGGCCGAGTCGCGTTCCACGGCCCGCCGGAAAAACTCACGCACTATTTCTCCGTCAGCGATACCGAGGAAGTCTATCCACGGCTCTCTGCCCAGCCTTCCGAGCGATGGCAGAGCTCGTGGCAAAAGCACCGTGAGTCCTATCAAAAAATGATGGATAAAGACCGCGAGCTACTCATTTCCACCTGCTCGCTGCATCTGCCCGCAGAGGACAAAGAAGCGGTGCCAGAAGTGCGCTTACCCGGATTTTTCAGCCAGTTCGCCACGCTCTTATCGCGTCGCTGGCGCATCTTCTTTCGCGACCGCGGGCAAGTGTTTCTCCAGCTTGCGATCATCATTATTTTCCCGCTGCTCGTCACCATTTTCAGCAACAAAGCATCGGGAAACATCCGCCGCTTTTCCGACAAACATCAGACGGACTTGAAGGCAAAAGTCGAAGAAGAACGCGACGTGATGGCGGACCAAGCCAAGGTCGGCTCGGCGGTCTCCGGCATCATCATGTTCCAAGTCGTGTTGCTCTCACTGATGGGGTCTAACAACTCCGCGCGCGAGATCGCTGGCGAGCGACCGATCTACGAGAAGGAAAAATTCGGCGGGCTACGACCGTCAGCCTACCTCGCTTCGAAGGTCGCATTCCTCGCGTGTTTGGTCATCGGGCAATCGCTGTGGATGGCGTTTTTCGTCAATGCGCTCGGCACCTTTCGTGGTGATTTCATTCAGCACGCAGGCTTTTTGCTGCTGGTAAATGCGGCGATGACGGCGATCTGTTTGGCCATTTCCTCACTCATGCGGACGGCGGAACAAGCGTCGCTGCTATCCATCTATCTGGTCGGTTTCCAACTTCCGCTTTCCGGTGCGGTGCTCGCCTTACCGGAAAATATCGAGGCCTTCACCCGCCCGTTCATCTCCGCTTACTGGGCGTGGTCTGGCTCGGTCGAAGCACTGCAAACGCAAGTCAACGACGCCGTAAAATCCGTGATCGACACTAGCCTCTCCGCTCAAAACGCCTGCCTCTACGCCCTCAGCGCGCACATCGTCGTCGCTCTCATCGCCGCGTGGGCCGGTGCCCGCCGCCCGCAGTGGGATTGATCAGATTTTCCGCCTCGATTTCGCTGATTTTCACGTCTAATCTCACCCTCACCATGGCCCGTCGCGCTAGCTCAAAACTCAATCCCGCACTCGTCATCGGTGCCATCATCGCTATCGGCATCGCCATCTTCGTCGGGAAATCCTTCATCGGAAAAAAATCTGCTAGTTTCGGCGATGTCGCTCAACTCAGCATCGAAGAATTACTAGAAAATGGCAACAGCCTGCGTGGTAACGAATACGTCGTGCAGGGCCAGATCGACGAGAAACTCCAGTGGACCACGGATCGCGGCCAAGTCGTGAGCGTGAAGGTCGAGGCTTCCGGCGACGACGAATTTGTCGGCATCGAGATCCCGCAGCAATTCAGCAAACTCAACATCGACTCCAAACAAAAATACGCCTTCCGCGTGAAGTTCCGGCAAGGCGGTATCCCCGTCGCCACCGCAGTGACTCGTCTTTAACTTAAAATTTCGCCATCGATGAAAGCCCGGTATTTGCTCCCGTTTTGCCTCGTCAGCCTCGCTCATGGCCAAGTTTACACGCCGCCGCCCGCTGCCCAACCCGCCGCCGCTACCCCGACGGACAATGCTCCCGCCGCGCAGAAAAAGGAACCTGCCGCCGGTCCACTCGGCCAAGAAATTCCGCTGCTAGATCCGGCAGCAGAGACCATCACCATCGGCGGCATCGCCATCCCCATCGGCGACAATCGCCTGCTCAAAGCCCGTTTCGAGAAATACCTCAGCCAGCCGCCGGAGAGTGGCGAGGCTGCGGAAACTTACCGAACCTCCATCAAAGAGATTTTGGCCACGGTTTCTCCTTTCCGCGCTGGAGGACCGGATCTTTATGCAGGTTTCAGGCTTCTTCCCTCTGCCGCATCTTATCCGGGCGATGCTAATCTTTGTATGTCGCTGGCTGAGTCCATTTACACAGCCATGTTGTCCAAAGAAGACCTCAACGGCTTAAAAAAACTCAACGCCAAGATGGATGAGGAAAAGCGCGCCAAAATTGCCTCAAGCGATTTTGTCGCTAGAAATGAGCAACAGACTCGCCTCAAAGAAGAAAAGAAAGATGGTAATGGAGGAGGCTCGAAAACTTTAGAGGATTCTCCAGGTGTGGGAGTTAAATCGATGTATTACGTCGATACGATCCGTCGCATCACGGAGATCGAGGCATTGAAGAAAGCGAACATCGTTCGCACGGAAGCGCAGACACTTAAAACCAAAGCGCAATACCAAGTCAGCATGATCCAGTGGTTCATGCAGCGGCGTTACGAACACGTCCTGATGGCCGCGCGTTTCTATAATCAAATCTGGAAAGACGGCGATGCGACTCTGCGCGTGGATAAAGATTCGGACGTTTCCAAACTCTTTTCCGAATCCGTCGGCGTAAGCCCCACCGTTGCTTCGCTGGATTCGCTTTCCAACGAAGCCATCCGCGAGGCCGCAAAATACATCGAGGCATTCGACCTCATGCTCGCTCGCGATGAACTCCACTCCGCCTCCCAGCGCCTGATGGAAGCCTACGCGCTCGGCGAATACCTCGCGCCCGTCGCCACGCTTTCCTTAGAAAAAAAACGCCGCGTCGCAGAATACGTCCGCGATTTGCATGAGCTCTACGGCACCCTCCAAGCCCACGATTACACCAAGACCATCGAGCTTGCGGCTCGCTTGAAAAAGTCTGCAAAGGATTTCCCCTCCTCAAAAGTGGACAGCGCCATCGCAGGCTACACCCTCGCCTCAGACCTCGCCATCGAGGAAGCCAAAGCTCACTTGCTAGCCAAGGAAAGCGACAAAGCCGCCGCGAAAATCAAAGCTGCCGCAGAGATTTGGCCGACCAATCCCAAGCTCACCGAGTTTCGCTCACTCGTCAGTGCCAGCGGCGGACTCGTCACCGCCCGCAATGATTTCGACCGCCTCATCAGTGAAGGAAATTTCCGTGAAGTCGCCCGCCGCCAATACGAAATCGCCCCCGCCATCATGGGCGACGCCACCCGCGAAGCTGCTTTTAAGCAGATCATGACGAATCTCACCAAGATCGAAACCGCCCTCGGGAAAGCCTCTGAGTTTAGCAAAGTCGGCCAGAGCTACGCCGCATGGGAACAGCTCGCCACGCTGCGCGAAAGTTTCCCGGACGATCCGAAACTCGGGCGCGAGTTGGAGTTGTTAGCCCCAAAGGTCGCCGACTTCACTCTTGCGCTCGATAAGGCCAAGCAGTTTGAAAACCGCACGCCCAAGCAAGTCGGCTCCGCCCTCTCATGGTATCTCAAAGCTCGCAACATCCACCCGCAGAGCGACCTCGCAGAAAAAGGCGTCAAACGTCTTACCGACCAAATCCTTCCGCCCGATGACGCCGAGAAATCTAGCGAACTCTCCGAGAAAGATCCCTGATTTCACTCCTCCACTCCGCCTCGTGAGCCGTTTGAAGTCACTCATCCTCGTCCCGCTGTTGCTTGCTGTGTGGGTTCTCAACAGCGCGGCTCAAGTTTTACCTGAGTCTCTTCCCAAGCATCCGGCAGACGGCAAACCCAGCGTCGGCATCCTCGACAGCAATGGATTTTGGGACCGTGATCCCGAGGCGGCAAAACGGATTTCCGAACGCATCCAAAAGCTCAACCATGACCACGGCTACCGCATCCACCTCGTCATCGAATCAGTATTGTTAGGCACTAACGCCCACGAGCTAGCCAACGACCTGCGGCGCAAGTGGCTGCCCGAAGGCGACGGCCTCGTCATCGTTTTTGAAGCAGACAGCCGCAACCTCGGCATCGGCCAAGACATGGTGGGCGATCCTAACCAAACCGAAAATCTCAGCCGTATTCCCGCCTACGAGACCACCGCCATCGCGACCCGCGCCATCGCCAGCGTGGACCCGAAACTCGCCCCGCCCGCCTACGTGGAAGCCATTTCCATCGCCCTTATCACCGAGCTCGAAACCTATTTCGCCCGCCGCGCTGCCCCGCCGCCCAAAGAAAGATCCGTTCGGACCGCCTTAGTCGTCGTGGGCGGACTCGCGTTGTTAGGTCTTGGAATCATCGGTGCCGCCAGTTTCATTCGCTTTTCCAGTATGGCAAAGGTGAACAGCTACCGCTTCCCCACCGTGGACAGACCCGAGCGGCTAGGCGCACCTTGCGGCAGCAGCGTCACCACCCGCCGCTTCGCCCCGGCGGTGAAGTCGTGAGAATCACCTCCAACTCTTGGTGATCTGATTCAGAAATTGACGCCTCCCGCGAGTTAGAGATGATTTACCCATGAAAAAAAGCATCTGTCTTAGCTTCGGGTTCATCCTGCTTTCACTGCCGCTATTCGCGAACGGCGGCGGCTACTTCCGAGGTGGAGTGGAAAATGCAGGCGACATTGCAGGCTTTGAGCCGAAGGAAACTGAGAAGATCCGCATCCTCGATGAAAAACTCACTGTTGCCCTCGGCTCAAAGTCTGCGGATGTCGAAGTCCGCTACCTGATGCGAAACGAGACGGATAAGAAAGTAAAAGTCAGGTTCGGATTTCCAGTGGAAGAGTCGTTTGATAGCCAACTGATGGTCGAGCCAGGTGTCGATGGATCGACTAAAACCAAGCAGCCAAAGTATTGCCAAAACTACGTCATCACCGCTTCCGGCAAACCCATCGCAGCGAAATGGCAGGGCGAGGAAACGCCGGGCAACGACAAGCGATTCAAGGGAATCGCCGGGTGGTTAATTTCAGAAATCACCTTCGCTGGCGGTGAGGAAAAACCCGTGATGATTTCCTTCAAGAGCGGCTATCCGGTGGAGGCGTGGGACGTAAGTGATGCCACCTCTGAAACAGCCGGCTTGTTTCGTTACCGTCTCTCCACGGCTGCTTGCTGGGCAGGAACGATCGGAGCGGGAAGAATCACTTTGAAGCCTGCTGGCATCGATCCCAGCGAGCTGAGGGTTCTCAAACCTGTGAACCGCTTCAAAAAAGATGGCATGAACTGGGTTTGGGATTTTGAAAATCTCGAACCCACGCTGGCGGATGATCTCGAAATCGAGGCACGCCCCGAGATTCGCGGACACAATGACACTGACTCGACGCGCATCGTCGAACGCGGTGCGAAATGGTTCATCTCGCATACCAACTATAAGGTGACTGCAAGCTCAACACTGCCACCAGCCGATGGTCAGACTTACGAGGCGGAAAACATCAAAGGCCTTTGGGCACAGGGAACGTGGAGTGAAGGCGTAAGCGGTTCCGGTGTTGGCGAGTGGCTCGAGCTAAAACCCATTGTCCCCAAAACTTTAGCAGCTTTGGAGATCACGCCAGGCTACTTTAAAAGCGAAGGACTCTTCCTCGCAAATCCGAGGCCAAAAAAAATCGCGTTGATTCTGAACGACGAGCATCGTTTCAACGCTGACATTCCAAACGTGTATGATGTTTGCCGTATCCCGGTGATTGGATATGCAAAGCCCGTGAATAAAATCCGACTGACTTTTGAAGAAGTCTGGCCGGGTACGAAGTTTGAGGATCTCTGCGTCAGCCGGCTGAAACTCGAAGTCAAACTCGATAAGAAACCTAAGATTGAACAAGCTCGTTAGTTCATTTTTGGGATGGGTTATCTTGATTTCCCCTGCCCACGCGGCGCAGGAGCTACCCGTATTCATCGCGGACAATCACGCAGAGACCGCTGGCTGGATCACCAGAAATTTCGATCTCGATGATCCACACGTTCTGGTTCTGATCGACGCGCACTCGGATGCGTCAGCAGTGGAGCGATCTGAAGAGCTTCGCGAAGAACTGCGGCGAGTGCCCTCTGAGAAAGAGCGAGCGATTCGTGTGGAGAACTGGCGGAAAAGCGGTCGCCTACAAGCCTTCAACTGGATCGAGCCACTGATGCCGCGTCCGCTGGATCGTGTGATGTGGTTGGCTGCTCCGACGCTCAATGCGGAAGAGCGAGCAGCGAAGCATTCCGCTGCTGTGGAGTCTTTGGACGGGCGGTTAGAAATTGAGCCAAGGTCCGCAGGCTCATTTGCATCGCGGTGGGCAACTTGTGATCTGAATGGTTTCCAAGCATGGCAGCCAAAACAACGCAAAGTGATCCTCGCCATCGATCTCGACTTTTTCGCGGGCATGAAACCTGCGGCTCGCGATGAAATCTTCACGGCGATCTGGCAGCGAGCGATGGATTGGCCGGGCCTAGCAGGAGTCGCCTTCGCCATTTCCCGACCATGGCTCACGGACGCAGCGGAAGCAGACGCGCTGGTCTCGCTGGCGGTTGATGCGGTCCGTCGCACTCGTGGCGCGAGGCTGGAAATGGACGCCTCTCTCGACGATAGACCGGACAATTCTTTGAAAGCTGCTGAACTAAAAAACGCTCCCCCGCGTTGGGATTTGGCTAAAACGTCGCCAGGACTTCGGCAGAAACTCCATGTGCTTGGAGCGCGTTTAGCCGTTACAGATCGCCAGCGAGTTTGGGATTCAGTGACATGGGCCAGTGAGTTCCACGTGGCTCAGATCGTGCCAAATGAAGGAGTGAAGGACGTTGATGAAGTGCGGCGATTTCCGCTAGGCAAGGAACCCACGCTGCGGGCAGAAGCCCCGCAAGAAGCGACGGGAAGGACTCGCTGGTTTTTGCTAGAGCCGACACGCGAAGCATACGACCTCTTGCCACAAACCGGATTGGGGAAAAATTTCGCGAAGTCACCAGCACGGTGGATTCATGAAAAGCGGCGCAGTCTCGGTGAAACGATGGATTTCCAACTCGATCCCGCAACGTGGCGTAATGTATTTGGCGGGCGTTTTCTAATCGAAGCAGAAGTCGAAACTCCACACGGCTGGATTTCCGCTCCAGCCATTGAGCTTCGCATTCGCACGGCGGAAGGGTTTCAAGGCTCCATCTCAGAGTGCATGAGAATGCCTTATGTTTTCGGCATCGCTGGCGTAGCTGAAGAAGATTTATCGGGAGTGGAAACGGGCTGGGGCAGTGATTGTGCGAATCTTTTCATCCACGCGTGGCGGAGAAATGGCGTCGATCTATCGTGGGGCGATCCGGGTCGGCTGCGGGCGCAACTGGCCACGAAGGCGGAGCGAGTAACGGTAACGAGCGGAGAAAAAATTTCACACGATGAAATTGAGTGCGGCCTCGTCATCGACTTCGGCAAGCACGTCGCGGCTGTGTGGCAAGACTACGAACCACTCGGCGTGTTAGACGGAAACGATCTCGTGGTTCATCACCTCGGCGGCTTTCCCGAGATCGTGAAATTGGCTCAACTCGCAGAGCGTCGGCCAGAGTTCGCGCTGCGAGTGCCGAGTTCATCGCAGACTTGCAAGATCGCGTTCGCAGGCGATGTGGTGCTGGCGGGCGATGATCGCGAGGTGATTGCAGGATTTGGCAGGCAGGACGCGGATGCCTTTGTAGTGAACTTAGAAGGCGTCCCGTCCATGCGTGGGCCGAGAGAGAAGGTGCGCTATGATTTCCAGTTTCCGCCAGAGCGGTTAGGTTGGTTGAAGTCGCGGGGAGTAGATGCGGTTTCTTTGGCAAACAACCACGCAGCGGATGCGGGCGGGGATGGAATTCTCGATGGAATCCGTGCTTTGGAGAGTGCGGGGATTACGAGCTTCGGCGCAGGACGGAATGAAGAGGAAGCCTGTCGTCCGTGGCGACTTGAGCGCAAGGGAGTGAAGATGGCCTTGTTCGGAGTAAGCTATTTCGAGACAGGAAAAGCTGGTCCCGAAAAGCCCGGAGTCGCGGTGTTGCCGGATCACTGCGAGTTGATCGAGCAAGAAATCCAGAAAGCCCGGGCAGCAGGTGAGCGAGTGATCGTCATGGTCCACGGCGGAAACGAATACGCTTCACAGGTGAACGACGACCAACGTCGTTGGGCACGTTGGTTCGTGGCACGCGGAGTTTCGCTGATCGTTGGAGCGCATCCTCATGTGATCCAGCGTGAGGAAAATCATGGTGGCGCGATGATTCTTCACTCGCTGGGAAACGCCGTCTATCCGCGCGAATTAAAAGGCGCGGACTCGGGTGGAGTGCGTGTGGTGGAGGTGAAGATGCACACGGAAACTACCGAAGAATTTTCCTCGCGGCTTCGTCACTGACGGGTATTGATTTCCTAACACATGAAAAATTTCCACGAGCATCCGATCAACCGAAGCTGGTCTGCGGAGGACAAAGTCGCGCTCTATCGGCAGATGATGCGGATACGGCGATTTGAGCAGGAAGCACTGAGAAATTTCATGGCCGGAAAAATTGGCGGGTGGTTGATTCTGAGCATCGGCCAAGAGTCCGTTGCGGCGAGTGTGCGTTCCTTAATAAGTTCCGAGGATCACAGCATCAGTGGTCCGCGTGGCATCGGACATGCACTTGCTGCTGGGGTGGAAATGGGGCCGATCATGGCGGAGTTTTTCGGAAGGACTTCGGGTAGCTCTAAGGGAAAGGCGGGAGCATTCAGTTACTTCGATCCGACGAAGCATCACTGGGGCTGTCATGGTCTCGCCGCCGCGCAAACACCGCTCGCGGCGGGGTTGGCGTTTGCGCTGAAACAACGGGACATCAAGGGCGTGGTTTTCTGTTTCCTCGGCGACGGCTCGGCGAACCAAGGTGTCTATCATGAGTCGCTAAATCTCGCAGGTTTGTTCGGGCTGCCAGTGATTTACATCATCGAGAACAATGGCTACGCGATGGGCACATCTGTCTCGCGTTCGTCGAAATTTACGGAGTGCCTCGCGCGGCGGGCGGAGACGTATGGCATCGACTGGGATTGGTTCGGCGACGAAGATCCTTACGAAATCCGAGCGAGAATGCAGCCAGCCATCGAGCGAGCGAGGGAGCACCAACGCCCCAGCGTGATCGAGATTTCTACTTATCGGCATTACGGATTTTCTGTCGCCGATGCGAATCACAAAAAATACCGCAGTGAGACAGAGATCGAGGCGAAGAAGGCGCGTGATCCGATGATGCTGTGGAAGCAAAGACTCATCGAGGAAGGGATTTTGGATGAGGCTGGAGCGGAAGAAATTTCTCTAGCAGCAAAGAAAGAGGCGAGAGAGGCGGCGAAATTCGCAGATGAAAGTCCGCTACCGACGGTTTCAGCAATTTCTCAAGACGTGTATTGGGAAACGGACCATGCGACGGAGCGATCGAAGATCGGACGGCATTTTTTCGATGAGTGAGCTGAGGTGAAACGAAGACTTGGGTTGCCCCTTGCTGGCGAGTTGCTTACACCTCACGCATGACTGTTCGCACTCGTTTCGCTCCTTCGCCCACTGGTTATTTACATGTCGGTGGCGCACGCACCGCGTTGTTTAACTGGCTCTTCGCTCGCAAGCACGATGGCGTGTTTGTCCTGCGGGTGGAGGACACCGACGAGGCGAGAAACACCGAAGAAGCGCGGCAAGCGATCTTTGATGGGATGCACTGGTTAGGTCTCGATTGGGATGAAGGCCCGGAGAAGGGCGGAAATTTCGGCCCATACTATCAGAGTGAGCGGCGGGAGATTTACGATGCTTGGTTTGCGAAGCTCGTCGCCGCGGAGCGTGTCTATGAGGATGGCGGCGCGTGGCGATTCCGCTTTGATCGAAAACCCGTGACGATGCACGACCTCGTCTGCGGCGAAGTCACCATCGACTACCGCGACGAGTCGAACACGCCGGACATGGTCGTTAAACGCTCGGACGGTTCCTATGTTTTCCACTTCGTCAACGTGGTGGATGACTTGGAAATGAAGATCACCCACGTCATCCGGGGCGAGGATCACTTGATGAACACGCCGAAGCATCTTCAGTTGATAGAAGCGTTTGGCTGCACGCCGCCGCAATACGCGCACATCCCGCTGATCCTAAATCCCGATGGCTCGAAGATGTCGAAGCGGGATGAAGGCGCGGCAGTAGGTGACTATCCGCGCCAAGGATTTCTGCCCAGCGCGGTGGTGAACTTCATCGCGCTGCTAGGCTGGAACCCAAAGACGGATGAGGAAATTTTCACTCTCACGGCATTGGCTGAAATTTTCAGCCTAGAGAACGTCAATCGCTCACCAGCACGCTTTGATATCGAGAAATGCAGATGGGTGAACCAGCAGCATTTGCTAGAAGTTGGAGTCGAGGATTTCGCGGCGGCCGCGAAGCCTTTCGTCGAGGCGGCAGAAATGATGATCCCAGAAAACTACGTGGCGGTGATTGCGGCGGTGAAGGACAAGGTCCGGTTATTAAGTGAAGTTCCGGCAGCCGTGGATTTCCTGCTGAAAGATGATTTTGCTTACGATGATGCAGCGGTGACAAAGGTGCGTGGCAACGCTGCGGCCGCTGGTTTGTTTGCAGCTCTAGCTGATGCCTTCGAGGCAATTCCCGAATGGTCCGCAGATGCCGCTAAGGCCGCGCTCAATGACACAGCGGCGGCGGCAGGCACGAAGCCAGGGCAACTGATGTTTCCTCTCCGCGTCGCGTTGTCTGGCCGAGGACACGGGCCGGATCTTGGTGACGTTTTAAATCTGCTGGGGAAGGATCGCTGCGTCGCGCGAACGAGGAAATTGGGTTCCATGCTGTGATCCACATTCCAATCCGATGAAGGAAGTTTACACGTTAGAAGATTTAGCATCGCGCGAGCAACTAGACGCGGGCGCTGACAAGCCTGCGCGGCTTGCCGTAATCGGTCATCCCATCGCGCACTCAGCCTCGCCAAAGATGCACCAAGCGGCACTCAATGCTCACGGCATTGATGCCCGCTACATCCGCATCGACATCGAGCCGGGGCATGTCAGCGAAGCGTTTTCGCGGATGCGGAAGCTGGGATTCATCGGCTGCAATGTCACGGTGCCGCACAAGTTAGAAGCGATGGCAAATTGCGAGGTCGATCCCGATGCGGCGATCCTCGGCGCGGTGAATACAATCCGTTTCGACGAAGATGCGGTGCGTGGTTTCAATACGGATGGTCCCGGTTTCGCCCGCGCGGTGAGCGATGATTTTAACGTCCATTTTTCCAAGCTATCTATCGCCATCATCGGAGCTGGCGGCGGAGCTGGGCAAGCGATTGCGACGCAGGCCGTCCTATCAGGGATCAAGCGGTTGGTGCTGGTGAATCGCACGGTTAGCAAACTCGGCGACTTGGTTGAGCGGTTATCGTCGTTACATTCAGAAACGGAAATCATCGCGCTTTCGTTCGATGATTCGATGCTGGCAGAGCATTGCTTGGCCTGCGATTTGATCGTGAATACTTCCTCCGTCGGCTTGAAACCGGGCGATCTATCCATCCTTCCGGCAGCTTGCTTGAGGAAAGGTCATCTTGTTTACGACACGATTTACCAACCTGCGGTAACACCACTGTTAGCTTTAGCGGTTGAGACGGGGTGCCGAACCTCGAATGGTTTTTCGATGCTGATCCAGCAAGGAGCACTCGCTTTCCAGCGTTGGTTTCCGGGGACTAATCCGCTGTCGATGATGAAGAGCATCATGCGCGGGTGAGTCATTTTCCAGCTACTCCTTCGCCGGCGGTGGCTCGACGGTGACGCCCGGATCGTCCACGGAATACCAGTGGCAGGCGATCACTTGGAGGATCTCGAAATTGCGCTCCAGATCGTGTTCGGTGCGACGGATCTTTGCGCGGATGCGGATGAGTCCTTCAGGGTCGATGCTGGGTTGGTTGACTCCAAAGAGGCGTTTGCCACTTCGCTCCTGTTTGAAGGCGGCATCCAGCAGGCGGCCATTTTGCGAATCCCGGCGGACGATGAATTCTGGCGATTGGAAACCCGTGTCCTTGGCGTAGCCGAAACGCGGCGCGTAAAGGACGATGCTGATCGTATCCGCATCTTTGCGTTCTTCTGCTAGGCGCTCGCGGGCCAGCAAACGAAACTCTCCCTCCGCTTCACCGCTCTCTGCTAGAAATAATGCCCATGGTTGATCGCTGTATCGGGCAAAGTGATCCCAGTCGAGCCGCCACTCATCGTTCTCTTTGATAAACGCCGAATCTAAGATGCGGCCTTCGGGAGAGCTCATTTGTATTTCCACGCCGTTTCCGTTAGGGAGTCGCAGTAGTGATGCGTTGTCGAGAACGATGGTGTTCGGGTCGATGCTGGCCATCGGATTCATTTCGTAGAAACGGGCCATGCGGGCAGCGATGGTGATGGGTGAGCTGACAAACTGATTGCGCTCTTCCGGCGTGCGTGCGGCGAGAAATCCAGAGAGTGTCTTGCCGCAAAGGGGTGAGGCTTCGTTGAGGAAATTGATGTCGGCGGCGGACATGACTTCCTTGATGGGGGCTGTGGTGATGACCGCAGGACGGTTTTCAGACTTATTTTTCCAGAGCTTGTTCGCACCAAAGACAATCGCGGCGAGCACCAGCAACCATCCCACAGCCAGCTTCAACATGAAGAAGCTGTGTTTGGATTTTTTACTTTGGCTCTTCTTTCGTTGCCCGGAATGGGGCTGAGTTTCTAGCCCTGAGGGAACGGCCTCGGGTAGGTTTGTAGTCGTCGGATCGAGCGGTTCCACGCCGAGCGACGGGTTGCAGCCGCAGGACGCGCAGAATCTGTCCGTGGACTCACCAGCGGGCGAAAGGAAGAGCGAGCCGCAGCGCCCGCAGTGAAACCAAGAAATGTTAGTGTTGCTCACGGTTAAGTTTTCAGGGTGATACCCAGTCGAGATGAAGGACATCCTTGATGAGCCATTGGTTAGACAAGGCGTCCTGAGGGCCACGGACGAGATGCAGGGTGATTTTCGCAGACTTTGCTTGGTCTTGATCTTGGATGATGGTCCCGACTTGGAATTTTTCTGCGATCACCGCACGGGCTTTCGAGTCGTTCGGGGCGTAGCACCAGATCGCCGTCTCGCCGTCAGGGGCGGTCAATCGCAGGTTTTGATAGTGCGCTTCGGTAAAAACGGAGGTGTAGAAAGTGGCGACAGAGAGCTCGCCACGGATTTCGCTGCCGTCACCTTCGCCGGATTTCAGTTCAGCAAAAGTGGCGGTGCTGAAAGCGGTGGAGGCTTTCCAGTCTAACAATAGCTGGTCGCTTTCGACGACGAAGTAAGCCCGGAATGGTGAAAAATCAGGAAGCACCACATCGAGCAGGGCAGTCGGATGGCCTTCCAACTCCTGCACGATCCATCCTGCATCGGCTGGGACTTGCCACTGGCTAGAGATCTGCATCGGCTTCCAGTGCTGCCGCAGAGTTTCCTTGAGTGCATCGCTGTGACGGATCAGCGGACCGACCTCGTCTGGGTGTGCTGCCTGTGAAAAGGCGCGAAAAATTTGGATAGCTTCGGGTTGGCGGGTGAGCAGTTTGTTTAGCTCGTCGATGCCTTCGGGTGGTTGCTCTCTCACGAATGCGGGTGCGCCGTCACCCGGCAGGGATCGCGGAGTGTTAGGCGCGTTGATTTTCGGCAGCGCAATGATTCCTAACACGACGCAGATGGCGACGCCTGCTCCCATGGCATAAATCCATTTGGACGATCCTGAATGCGCGACGCCCCAGTCCCGGCGTTCACCTTGCGGTCGTTTTTCTTCCTCCGTGCGCTCGGGTTTTTCATGGAACGCGACGACGCGATCCACGCGCGGTGGCGCGGGTTCTTCTTGTTCGAGACGCACGACATCGGCGTTGATTTGTTGCACTTCGATTCGGCGCGGAGTCTCGGGTGACTCATCGCGAGCGACGTTTGGCGAGATTCGCAGGCCGTCTTCCACGATTTCCGTGACGATGCGCCGTGGTGGTAGGACGGCTGTTACTTGCGGGATTTCCGCGACATGGGCCTCTGCATCGCCCCAATCGTCGTCCGGAGAAAGCTCAGGAACGTGATTGTTAGGATCAGAAAAACCGGAAGTCATGGGGGCTGGCGAGACGGCGCAAGATGGCCATGAATCCAAAATCATGCAAGCGGGTTCACGGTTAGCTTCCGCTCAACTGCCGATCCAGAGCGGCGTCCATTGCTTGCTCGACGAGGCGGGCGGCGAGGGCTTCGGTCGCGGCGTCCAATCGTTGGACTGCAGCTTTCAATGGATTCGCCGTTCCACCGCTGAGGGCGGCACGCACGGCGGCCGCCGCAGCTTCGATTTCTCCCCGCTCGTCTTCTCGCGCGAGTCCTTGGCTGAGAACGATTTCCACGGCTGGCAGCAACTCTTCTGCCTTCATTTTCGCCTCGGTGAAAATGCGTTCAGCCATGTCGGTGAATGCGTGCTCGACGGACTCGCTGACCATCGCCTCGACTGCCGCGTCGTCCACATTGACCGCTGCATTTTGGATCTGGATCACGGTGTCGATGCCCGTCGTCACATCGCGAGCGAGAGCTTCGAGGATGCCGTTTTCGTCGATCTTAAACTGCACACCGACCCGCGCTTGGCCTTTGGGCGATGGAGAAAAAGCGACATCGAAGTTTCCTAACTCCCAGTTATCTTTCGCCATTTCGCGCTCACCTTGGAGGACGCGGACACGCATCGCCGCCTGTCCATCGGCGGCGTTCGTGAACATTTCCCCGGCCTTGCACGGGATGGTCGTGTTGCGGGGAATGAGCACATTCATCAGCCCGCCGAAGGTCTCGATACCGAGGCTCAACGGCGTCACGTCTAACAAAATTATTTGCCGCAACGCCCCGCTCAGGACGCCGCCTTGGATCGTTGCTCCGAGGGCGATGGCCTCGTCTGGATGTTGGGAGATGTCTGGTTTTCTGCCAAACAAACTCGCTACTGCCCGCCGCACGGCTGGCATCCGAGTGCTGCCACCCACCACGACGACGGCATCGAGATCTTCTGGCTTCAATGCCGCATCTGCCATTGCTTTGCGGCAATGATGCAGCGTTCTCGCGATCCACGGGGCGGCGATTTTTTCTAACTCCTCGCGGCTGATCGCCTCCTCGATGCTGCGGCTGCCGTCGTAGAATGGCAGTCGAAAATTTGCCTCCATTACATCTGATAGAGATAGCTTCACTCGTTCCGCTTCTGCCGTGAGACGCACCCGCAGTGCGCTGTCGATTTCCTGAATGCCAGCCCGCGCCATCACATGATCGAGAATCAAAGCGTCCAGATCATCGCCGCCCAGGCGCGTGTCGCCATGGGTGGCCAGCACCTCGAACACGCCATCCTGCATTTCCAAAATGGAGAGATCGAAAGTCCCGCCACCGAGATCGTAAACGGCGACTCGCGTCTTCTCGCCCAGTTTGTCCAAGCCGTAAGCGAGCGCTGCGGCAGTTGGCTCGTTGATAATTCTCACAACCTCTAGCCCCGCAAGTTCGCCCGCCCGTTTCGTCGCCGCACGTTGGCCGTCATGGAAATACGCAGGCACCGTGATGACCGCTTTGGTGATTTCCGCGCCCATCCGCCACTCCGCAATGCGCTTCATTTCCTTTAAAATCTCCGCGCTGATTTCCTCTGGGGATTTCCCTAACACCCGAGGAAACCCATCTGCTCCCTTCGTCACGGGTACCGGGAAACTTTCCTCCACCTCATCCAGCCGTCGCCCCATCAGCCGCTTGATGCTTGTCACCACTCGATCCGGTTCTAACGCCCGCCGCCGCATCGCCTTTGCTCCGACTTCTACCGAGCCGTCCCTCCCGATCCACACCGCGCTGGGCGTGATCCGCTTGCCGTCTTCATTGGCTAATAAAATCGGAAATCCCGAATCCACGATACCCACCGCAGAGTTCGTCGTTCCTAGATCGATTCCTAGAATCATTTCGATCAGTAGTTACGCCAGAACAAGAACGCGCAAACCAAAGTCGCCACGCCATAGCCGAGGCCGGCGAGCGCGCAGAGGTTCCAGCGCTTGTTGTCAGCCGTGACCCAAGTCACCGCGTCGCGAAAGAGATACGGCATTCCGACGCAAAACATCGAGGCGGTGAGCATGGCGTAGGCGTAAATGGGAACCAGCAGTCGGGATTGCGGATCTTTTTGAAATGCGGCGGCTAACAGCGGCGCGGCAGCCATCAGCCCGAGCAAACCCAGCGCCCGCACGGCGAGAAAATCCCGCACACTGCGGCAGACCAGCACCAACGAGACTGGCACTAAAATTTGCAACGCCCGCTTTGCTCCATTGAACTCACCCAGGTCCATCGTCAGCGCGCTGAGTTTCCCTAAACCCGTCGGTGCGATGAGCAGCCAAAACCAGAACAGGCCAATTCCCAGCAAAATCTGCCCGAGAGCATCGTTGCGGGGAAATTTTTTCATGAAACCTCGCGCTGCCTCCGACTTCACTAACATCAGCGCGTGAATGCCGATGAGCCATGCCGCCAGCACCAGTCCCATGGTGAAAAGTGGCAGGTGTTGGTAAGGGTGCATCGGGTCCATGTAGGACCGGAACTAGGGTGCTGGGCCGGAACATTCAAGCCCCAACTCGCCAGCTCTGATTCATCCAGAAATCACGCGATCTGCATCATGGATTCATATTTCTCAGTTTCCATTTCGCCATGAATTTGCGCGAGATCCTCCAGCCGACGAGCGATTGGCTGGACGCGCCTTCGCCCCGGCGGGTCGCATGGGTGGCGTGTCTCGCCTGCGCTGGCTTGGCGATTTACGGCTTCACCGTCGGCTACTGGCGGGCTCCGCTGATGGGCTTTTATGTGGCGGTGAAAATGCCGTTACTCGTCGCTCTCACACTGGCTTGCAATGGTTTGCTCAACGGTCTGCTCGGACTGCTCCTCGGGACTGGCTTGGGATTTCGCCAATCACTTTTAGCCCTGCTGACCGCCTTCGCGCTCGCGGCGTTGATCCTCGGCTCCCTCGCGCCAGTGACGTTTTTCCTCGCATGGAACGCGCCTCCGCCGGGCGCACCGGGCGCAAAAGACGCCCACGCCGCCTACCTCGTCGCTCACACGGTGATGGTTGGATTCGCAGGGATCATGGCGAACATCCACCTCCATCGTCTGCTCGCTGCCAAGGCTCCCACGCGCACGGCAGCGACCGCCACGCTGCTGGCTTGGCTCGCAGGAAATGGATTTCTCGGAGCGCAGTTCTCATGGATTCTGCGGCCATTTTTCGGCACGCCGTCGCTGAAAGTTCAGTTCCTGCGACCTGATCCGCTGGAGGGAAATTTTTACGAAGCCGTCTGGCGATCCATCAACCAAATCAGCGGAAATCACGGCGGATTCGCCCTCGGTCTGCTGTTGCTGTGCCTCGCCGCGCCCATTCTCCACGCCATCCAAACCAAGCCAACGAAACCATGAACCACACCCACATTCCAAGTCCACCAGTACTCGAAGAACCGCTGCCAGAGAAACTCGACTTTAAAACCCTCTTCGAAGCCCTGCTCCGCCGACCCCATTCGCTCGTCGTCCGACTGGCCGAGCCAAACCACGGCGCGACCGGGAAATTCGCAGTCATCGCCCTCGTTTCCATTCTGCTCTTCGGCTTCGTCCTCGGCTGTTTCGCGAAAAACGAACAACTCTGGGCGGCGCCGGTGAAAATCACTGCCGGGCTGGTCTTCGCGGGCCTGATTTGTTTTCCGAGCCTCTACATCTTCGCCACGCTGGCAGGCGCACAAATCGCCATTTCCCAACTCGCTGCCTGCCTCGCGGGTGCTCTCGCACTCGCCGGGCTGTTGCTCATGGGCTTCGCTCCAGCGGTATGGATTTTCGCCGAGTCCACCGACTCGCTCGGCTTCATGGGCGCGTTGGCGATTGGCTCTTGGATTATCGCGGTTTTCTTCGCCCTGAGATTTCTCAAATCCGCCGTCTTCACAACCGGCGGAACCCAAAAGGGGCCATTGCTCATCTGGAGCGTCGTCTTCCTGTTAGTCACTCTCCAAATGACGACCTCACTGCGGCCCATCCTCGGGCGCTCAGATGTTTTGCTCACCACGGAGAAGAAATTTTTCCTCGCTCACTGGGCAGACACCATCGGCGAATCACTCACTCCAGAAATCACCCGGGAACCCGCTGCGGAAATCCCGCCATCATCTAACGGCGGGCAAAATCCCTACAACGAGAACTAAACCATGGCGGCTCAAGACCCACCCACGGCAGCTCCTCCAGAGCTTCCCACGCCTGCGGAGCAGGACTTAATCGACTGGCGGTTGGAGTTGCTGTAATGAATCCTAGCTAATCTAACACGGAAAAGTTATCCCTACGCGATTACGTAAGTATTTTGGAGATATTTATAATTGGAGCACATTAAAATTCATGTTTTAGTAATCGCGTTGATTGCCTCCCACCCCTGAGTCAACCATCCCCCAACTCCCCCCCGAACCATGAATACTCTCACGAGTCTTGTTGCGTCTTTGTCACTTGGCCTCATCTGCCAACTGTCTGCCCAGACTGGATTGAACTTCAATCTCGGCTCACCCGGCGAAACCATCGCGGATCACATGGTCTTCACTTCCGGTGATGTCACCGCCACTGCCACCGCTTGGAGTGTGAACCGCTCGGCCATGGCTTCCGGTTTCGCGGAAAGCGAACTGGTCAGTTGGAGTCCCGGCATCGGCGTGAAGAATTCTTCTGAAGTCATCACGGATACTCCCTACGTCCCCTACTACGTGGACAACCAAGATCACTACGATTTCGTGCTCTTCATCTTCAGCGAGAAGGTGGACATCACTCGCGTGAGAGTGAGTCCCAGTGGACGTTCCTTCGATCTCGACGCCTCGTATTGGTTAGGAAATGTAAATCCAAACTTCGATCTCACGGGCGACCTCTTCGCCGACTTGAGCGGTCATGGTTTCGGTTCACAAATCAATAACGATGGAGTCGTCAGCAACGCGCCCCGCAACATTGAAATCACAACTCCGGGTAATGGCGTCAACGCGCTCCTCATCGGCGCAAGAATGGGCGGCGACTCGGACTTCGACCGCTTCAAGATCTCGACGATTAGCGGATCAACCATGGTTCCAGAACCCTCATCCTTCGCCCTCGTTGCTGGCTCACTCGCACTGCTTGTTGGTCGCCGCCGCAGGCACTGAAATATGCTCGGAAGCATCAAGATTTGTGGAAATTGAGGCTACCTCGCATCCCCGCTTGCTATCCCATCGGTTAAGGCATTTGTTCTCAGAATGATCGCAATGCCTCATCTCTGGACCCGGCGAAAAGCCATCAGCGCACTTGCGATGGCTCTTGCGGCTTCTGGCGCTTTTGCCGAGCAGCTCGCCCTCACCCCGAGACAGGCCGAAGGGCCATTTTATCCTGACCGCCTACCTCTCGATACCGACAACGACCTCGTCATCATCAACGACGGTATCACTCCTGCCATCGGTCAGATCACTTATCTTTCCGGTCGCCTGCTCGATGCCAAAGGCGATCCGATCCGCAACGCCGTCGTGGAAATTTGGCAGGTGGACGGCAAAGGCGTCTATCTTCACTCCGGCAGCGACGGCAAGACTCAGGGTGATGCGAATTTCCAAGGCTTTGGCCGCTTTCTAACTGGCTCCACAGGCGAATATCTTTTCCGCACCATCAAGCCCGTTCCGTATCCAGGCCGCACGCCGCACATTCATTTCGCCGTGAAAATGAAAGGCCACAAAAAGTGGACCACGCAATGTTACGTCAAAGGTGAGCCGCAAAACGAAAAAGATTCCCTGCTCAAAAACATCAAAGACGCGAAAGCCCGCGAATCCCTCGTTGTGGACTTCGCCCCAATGCGCGAATCAAAAATCGGCGAGCTGAATGCCAGATTCGACTTAGTGATGGGCTTCACTCCGGAAGATAGCGGTCACTGAAATTTAAAAATCGCTAGGAAATCACGACTCGCGCAGCCCTGCTGAATGGTAACCTTGCAGCCAAAATCGCCGGCGAATTATAGCGATGGCAGATCGTTCTTATGCTCTATCCGCAAGCGAATTATTTTTAGAATCACAGAGAGAAAACATGAAAACCCAGAGACCGCTGCACCGATAAAAAACCCCCAAATCATCCCAATAGAAAAGGCATAGCGCGTGACAGAGCCGTCCTCTTCTTGAAGCGCGAACAAGCCTTTGATGAACTCTGGTGAAATCATGGCTATCGCCATCGCAAACAGTCCGCCAAGGATAGCGGCCACCAATGAACCTACGAGGATGAGCAGAAAGTAACCGATGGCGATTTTTGGTAAAAAACCTTCTTCTTTGGAGTGATCTTGGGACATGGTTTTTGATCCTTCGTTTGCTTATCGCCGAATCCTTCCGCCTGACTGAAGACGAAGCATCGTGCTATTTTGTCTAAGGCAGAGTGGAGGCGAGTCAGGCGTCAAGAGACAGATTGTTTACAAACCACGAAGGAAGAATCACCAGTTCATGTTCTCGCCGCGCGTGTCGATGTGGGTGAAATTCCAGTAGCCGCCTACGCCGCCCTTGAACAAACCACGGTCCCGGAGATTTCTCGCCGTCGCCGTCATCTGCGAGGCTCGGCCAGAAAATTTCACATCCACGGCGACGTTTGCCTGATGCCATGAACCGGATCTCGCCCCTTCGCAATGCGCGTTGTAGGCAGGTGCTCGGTAAGCAGAAATGATTTCCACCTCATTCACATTCATCTCCAGAGCGATCCGATCCGCCACCCGCAGCGTGTAACCCATGCGGGTCCACCAAGCCCGAGGCGGCAGTGCGTTCCAGATTTCACCTTTGTTTTTCGCGTGTGCCTCGATGACCTGCTGCGGGGAAATACTCCGCAATTTCAAATTCGCCAGATAGCGGCCATATTCCGAGAGCTGCGAGCCTTGGCTACGCACCCATTCCGGTGGCAAACCGCTCAAATCCAGTCGCCCAGCCACGGGCTTCGCCGCTGCCCGAGTCTGAGTTTGCACGGAAACCACAGGTGGCACGCCGCCACTTTTCTTGGCAGGTACCGCATGGCCCGTAGCACTGCCGACCAGTAGCCCGAGACTCGCCAAGCCCAGTCCGCTCATCACGCGGCGACGATCTAGATGGCCTGTTTCAGAGGAATGAATGGGAGTCGGGTTTTCTGGCAAAATCATGGGAATCAAGGGATTGGGACTCAGGGCGGGAAGCGATTCGCGTGCCGAAACCCGCGATTTTTCTCTGTCGCACCCTAGCCGAATGCCCACGCACCAAAGCAGACGAACTCGATGCGGCAAGGAAAAAGGCCATAAAAAGCCGCCTCAGCTAGTCCACTTTGGCTGCGATCTGCTTGCGAGTCTTGGGGTCAAATTTCTTATCGATGGTCTTTCGCAACCACTTCAGGCTGATTTCGTCGCACGACTTCAGGCCGGAAATCGCGATTTCCTTGGCCTTGTCTTTCTCCCTCCGCTTCATCCGCAGGTTGATCTCGCGGATGTAGCCGATGGCCTTATGAGAGCGGATCGTCCGCAGGATGGTAGCGAAACGAAGTGCTTCATCGTCACGCCCCGTTTTCATCATCAGCACACAAGCGTTTTTGTGAAACTCAAAGGTCGGGAGTCGCTCGAAGCTGCCGCCGCTTTCCTTGAGGTCGCGCTCGATCTCCGCGAACAAACTAGCCGCCTTCGCGAAATCTTCAGATTTGCAGGCGGTATTGAAATCGAGAAATAGACTGGTGCTGTCTTTGGATTCTTGGCCCGCCGCCGCCGCGAAGGTGGAAACGATACCACCGACGAATTGATCCGTGATGTGCCGCAAGTCATCATTCCAGACATCCGTT
>JANOQR010000074.1:0-37417 GCA_031414935.1 Luteolibacter sp. | reverse complement strand
GCGGCGAGCGCGGATGTGATTGGGCGGGTGACGCTGCATGAGGAATCGAGCGTTTGGTATCACGCGACGCTGCGCGGGGACATCAACGAGATCGTCATCGGACCGCGTTCTAACATTCAGGACAACGCGGTGATTCATTTAGCGGATGACTATGGGTGTTACGTCGGCGAGTTAGTGACGGTGGGCCACTCGGCGATTCTTCATGCCTGCACGGTGAAAGATGAAGTGCTGATCGGGATGGGAGCCATCGTGCTGGATGGGGCGGTGATCGGTGAGCGATCCATCATCGGGGCGGGAGCCTTGGTCACGGGCGGGACGATCATTCCGCCAGGTTCGCTGGTGCTTGGCTCGCCGGGAAAAGTGGTGAGGACGCTCTCGCTAGATGAGCAAGCGAAGGTGAAGAGTTGGGCGGAGAAATATGTGATGGGTTCGCGGACGTATTTGGAACGGAAATAAGAATTCCTCTCGCTCCTTACAAAAAGGGATTGCTCACTCGTTCTTCGCCGAGGGTGGTGGCGGGGCCGTGGCCGGGGAGGAGAATGGTTTCGGCGGGAAGTGGAGAGAGGATGATATCCAACTGACGCAGCGCGTGTTGGTAAATTTGCGGAGTTCTACAGCCGCCGATGGAGCCGGCGAAGATGGCGTCGCCGACGATGAGGACTGGGATGCCGAGTCCGTCGATGTGGTAGCCGAGTGATGGATTCGCGTGGCCGGAGAGATCGCAGGCGCGGACGGTAAGTGGTCCGAGGGCGAAGGATGCGCTGGGATGGATTGGGGTTGTGCCTTCGATTTCGGATCCGCGGATGATGTTTCCTTTCGCGAGCAGAGAGGGAATTCCGCCGACGTGATCGACGTGGCCGTGGGTGATGAAAATGGCGTCGAGCTGGGTGTCTTGGAGTTGCTCGGCGCAGGATTGGGGCTCGTAGCCGGTATCGAAGAGGATCGTGATTTCACCAGCTCGGATCAGCCATGCATTCACGCGTTCGCCGCCGTAGGGCATGTCGATGCGTTTAATGGACGGATGGGAAATCGGCTGTGGTAGGTAGCTCGGGTGAGTGGCGAATGCTTCTTGATTTAAGCCTAAGACGCTGGCCAGTTTCCGCGCGATTTCTGCGTTGAAATGGCCTTGGGAAAAGGCGGTCACTTCATTTTCTGGCAGCTCGGCTCGCGAGGCTAGCTCGTGGGTCGTGAAGCCCTTGCCGATGAGTGCTTTGCGCAGCACCCAGGTGAAATCATCTTCGAGCATGGCTGTTATCTCATCCGGTAGTAGCCATCTGGATTGTGGATGAAATACACGTCTTGGGGATTGAGGCGTGGCAACCAGACGAAGGGTTTGCCTGATGAGTCGAGTTCTTCCATTTGGATCATGGGTTTGATGGCGGTAGGTTCCACGGTGTCGGGATCTTTGGTGAAGGATGTTTCATCAATGCCATCGACGATGTGGTTCACCCATTTGAGTTCCTTCGCTTGCTCGGCGAATTCACTCCAGTCGCCTTTGGATGAGTGGGCATACATTTTTTTAATGAACTCATCGGGCGTGATTCCCATTTTCTTGGCGATAGGAGTGCCGAGGCGGATCCACCAACGTTGGCTTTCTTGGTGAAATTCGCGCTGCTCGGTGAGGTTGAGTTGGGCGAAAATCATCGAGCTGATTTGGTGGTGCAGCAGCACGGCATTTGGGTAGGCGTAGGACTCTTCTGCCAGAGTGGTGATGGCGGCGGCCATGGATGCGGCGAAGGATTTCACGACGACGTGGATGGGTGCGTCGCTGGATTCCATGGCTTTGAGAATGCGGTAGCCAGCCATGACAGAGCCGCCAGGGCTGGCGTCGATGACGATAAAGATGGGGAGTTCGCGGTCTTTGTTGTTCCAGTATTGGATGCGGCTGGTGATGAAATCTGCGGTGGCGGCGGTGATGAGTCCGTTGAGCGGAATGCGGCGGTCGGAAACGACGAGGGTGCCGTTTTCTTTGAGCGGATTCTTCAGAAAGACGGGTTTCGCATCGGCGAATTTGGCGCGTTTCTCGGAAGTCTCGATGCGGGAAATGTCGCTTTGGAGGCGGTTGATTTCGAGGGCGGCTTCGGTCTGGGCGGTCTTGAGATCGTTGGTGAGTTTCTCGGCTTTGATTTTCGAGAGTTCGTTTTCTTCGGCGAGGCGTTCTTTTTCTGCGTCGAGTTTGGCGAGTTCGGTTTGGAGCGCGGTGTGGCGTTTGGTGGTTTCTAGGGCGAGTTGTTCGGTGAGAAGTTCGCGCTCTAACTTGAGGCGAGTGACCTCTGCGCGCATGGCGCTGGTCGCTTTGAGCAGGCGTTCGGCTTCGAGTTTGTTATCAAGGGCGAGGGCTTCTTGCTCCTTGGTTTTTGCTTCGGCGACAGGGTCTTTGGCGACGGGTGCTGGCGTGGCTTCGGTGGTGGTGGCGTCCTTGACGGGTGGCATTTCCTTCGCGGGGAGCGCGGCGGTCAAGGTGAGACCGATGAGAGCAAAAAGGGTGGGTGAAGATTTCATATTGGCGTAGGTAAACGTGACTATGATGAGGTTTTATTCTGAAATTTAAGGCTTTCTCGCTTTGGCGCGGAATCCAATCAGGAGAATCACGGCGACGAATGCGATGAACACGCAGGCGGCGATGCCGAGCGTGGTGAAGAGGCGGGTGGCGGCGGAATCGACTTGTTGGTCGGTGATGATGTTGGCGGGTGTTTCTTTGGGATTTCGGGTGAGGAGGATTTTCCCATCGGTGAGTTCTACGCGGGTGAGTTTTTTCATCGCAGGGCCGAGGACTTTGTCGGTTAGGTAGCGTTCGGTCACGCGGTAGGGCGACATTTGGTCGATAAATTCGCGCGGGACGGCGGCTGAGGGGACTTCGATTTGGTCGATGCTGAGGAGGATCTCGTGGTTGTGGAGTTTCGGCACGGCGAGGAGGGTGGCGTTTAGGTAGCGCGAGTCAGATGCGATCCAACCGGGTTCGCCGTCTTTGGCAAATCTGGGTTTGCCGTTGAGTGGGAAGGAAATGGCGATCCGCATGGATTTGGCGTCGATGGCGGTGACACGGAAGGTTTGGCGGAGTTCTTTGAAGGCGTCGTATGCGGCGATGGCGAGGTTCAGGTCATCTACGGTTAGGGCGAGTGAGGAGACTTCCTCGCCAGCGAGTTGTTGACGAAAAGTTTCGATGCGTTCTGAGAGGTTGTTGAGTTCGGGTTCGCGGTTGTCGAGTGAGGTGAGTTCGACGAGGGCGGGTTTCGCTCCTGTGAATTTCTCGATGGCATTGTATTGGCGGAACAGAGTCAGCACGGAGAAACCGATGAGAAATGCCATGACCGCGACTGCGGCGATGAGGATGGCGCAGCCGGCGAAGGGCGAGCGGGCACTGTCGTCTTTTTGCGGCGTTGGGGAATCCATGTGAGAGGCAGCTTTAGATGAAATCACGGGTCCGCGCGAGGAGGCGTGTCGGGAGTTGGTTCGTCGGTTAGGGGTGGCGGCTCGTGGTGGTGGTAGTCGTCATGCCAGCCGTCGTCGTGATGGGAGTCATCGGAATCATGTTGCCAGTGGGCGTCGGCGGCGTAGGCGGCGGCTTGGCGTTTTTCTTCGATGAGGGCCAGCCGCTCGGCGCGTTCACGGGCCTCCTCTTCCTCGCGGATGCGGGCTTTTTTCCGATCAAAGAAAGCGAGCCAGATGCAGATTTCGTAGAGAATAATCATCGGCAAGGCCATGACGCACATGGTGGCGATGTCTGGCGTGGGAGTCAGAATGGCGGCGGCGACGAAGATGGCGATGACGGCGTAGTGGCGGGTGTTCGACATCGTGTCATAGCTGAGTAGTCCGAGTTTCACGAAGACCATCACGACGACTGGTAGCTCGAACGACGCGCCGAAGAGCAGGGTGAACTGGGTGGCGAAGGAAATGTATTCTCCGATGCGCCAGTCGTTAGAAATCCCCATGTCGCCATTCCACTGACTGAAGAACAGCAAGGTGCGCGGCAGCACGAGGTAGTAGGCGAAGGCGGTGCCGCAGAGGAAGAGTCCGAAGCCGATGGCCATGGCGGGCCACATGACTTTTTTCTCGTTCGCGTGCAGGCCGGGAAGGACGAACTGGAGGATGAAATAGAGTAGCAACGGGAATGAAATGACGATGCCGGCGACGAAGGAAAGTTTCATCGCGAGCATGAAGCCCTCAGTCGGTTTCAGGGCCGACATCATGTTGAGATTTCCTCGGCCGCTGCTTTCCATCTTGGGCTTGGAAATGAGGAGGGCTTTGACTTGTTTCTTGAAATCGTCGTTTTCCGGGAGCGAGTCGATGAAGGTGAGGCGGCTGGTTTCCGGCAATGCTTCTGCGGCTCTGAGCGTGCTGATGGTGCGGGCGTGGAAGGCGAGGTTGTCGTCGTTGAGTGATTGATAGAAAAACGGCTTCTGTTCTGGCTCCAGGCTGGAGGCGGCGATTTCGACTTTTTGCGCTTGGGTCCACAGCTCGACGGTGAGCGGGCGAGGAGCAGTTTCTGGAAGTGATGCTTCGATTTGCGAAGTGAGAACTTGATCCACCGGTAGGCGGAAAAAATCCATGATCTTGGTGTTGAAAACAAAGCAGAGCAGCGTCGAGATCAGCAAGGTGAGCACGACGCGGGTGATCATTTTCCGCAAGTCCTCGAGGTGTTCGAGAAACGGTTTTTCGTGGTCTGGGTGAGAGCTTTCCCGGACTTCGATGACTTTTTTCAGCAGATACATGAGTTGCGAGGGCGGGATTCAACTCTCGCCCTCCACTCACGGCAAGGGCAGATGTCGAGGGCGGGAAATCTGGCGTTGCGGCAGTGGCGGGCATGTCCCACTTTGCGCGCACGCCCTGCTATGTTCTCCCGCGAATCGCTGATTTCAGAATTTCCCATCCTCGATCAAACGATCCACGGGCGGCCTTTGGTCTATCTGGACAATGCCGCCACGACGCAGAAGCCGGTCACGGTCATGGCGGCGTCGCGGGATTATTATGAGTCGATCAACTCGAACATTCATCGCGGCACACATCAGCTTGCGCGGCTAGCGACAGAGGCGTTTGAAAATGCCCGGACGACGATTGCTCGGCATCTGAACGCGGCCACTTCGGACGAGGTGATCTTCACTTCCGGCACAACAGATGGGATCAATCTGGTGGCGAACATTCTCGCGCTGTCAGGGAAAATTTCAGCGGGTGACGAGGTGCTGATTTCCACTCTGGAGCATCACTCGAACATCGTCCCGTGGCAGATGCTGTGCGAGCGGACGGGCGCGGTGCTGAAAGTGATTCCGTGTCACGAAGATGGCACGCTGGACCAAGACGCTTTCCTTTCTCTGCTGAATGAACGCACGAAACTCCTCGCGGTGACGTGGATTTCTAACGCGTTTGGCACGGTGAATCCTATCGCGGAAATGACTCGCGCGGCGAAAAAAGTTGGGGCACTCGTCCTCATCGACGCGGCGCAAGCGATCGCTCATTTGCCCATCGACGTGCAAGCACTCGGGATCGATTTCCTCGCTCTATCAGGCCATAAAGTCTATGCGCCGACGGGCATCGGCGTGCTGTGGGGACGTGCGGCGGTGCTCGACTCGCTGCCGCCGTGGCGCGGGGGAGGGGAGATGATTAAAGAAGTCACTTTTGAAAAAACGACCTACAACGCGCTCCCATTCAAGTTCGAGGCTGGGACTCCGAACATCGAAGGCGCGATTGCTTTGGCGACTGCTCTCGACTACGTGAACGGCATCGGGCTGGTCCGCATTCATGAGCATGAATCCGCGTTGATTCGTGTGGCGGCGGTGGCTCTCGCGGAAATTCCGGGGATTCAATTTTACGGGCCGGATGATCGGGCGGGGGCTCTTTCCTTCAATGTCGCTGGCGTTCATCACTACGATCTCGGCACCTTGTTGGATCAAATGGGCGTGGCCGTTAGGACTGGGCATAATTGCTGCCAGCCGCTGATGGCGCGCTTCGGTATCACAGGGACCGTGCGGGCGTCGTTCGCGCTCTACAATTCTCAAAGCGATGTGGATGCCCTCGCGAGTGCAGTGAATAAAGCGGTTTCCATGCTGCGTTAGATTTTCAGACCATGAACATTGTCCTCGGTATTTCAGGCTCCATCGCTGCTTACAAAGCCGCTGACCTCGCCTCGCAACTCGTGAAAGCAGGCCACGATGTCCACGTCGTGATGACTCGCGCAGCCACGGAATTTATCACGCCGCTCACGCTCCAGACACTGACTCGCAATCCAGTGCTCGTGACGCTGGAGGACGAGAAACAATCGTGGAAACCCGGTCACATCGAACTCGCGGATCGGGCGGATTTGCTACTCGTCGCTCCCGCCAGCGCGAACGTCGTCGGGCAATTTGCAAATGGTCTTTCGCCTGATCCGCTTGCTTCAATCTATCTCGCGCTTCCGCGCACGACTCCAGTCATCATCGCTCCGGCCATGAACGGGAAAATGTGGCTGCATCCGGCCACCCAACGCAACGTCGCGCGGCTGACCGAAGACGGCTGCACTTTCGTCGGCCCCGCAGAAGGCGAACTCGCGTGTGGCTACGAAGGCATCGGGCGGCTGGCTCCCGTGGAGGAAATTTTGAGGGAAATCCGTGGTGAAATTTGAATTCGTCGCCCAATAGGTGAACGAGTATTTTCTCAGCTAGGTTTCCTCGCCGCTGCTAGAAAATTGGTGAGTTCGGGAAAAACACTCGCTGCACCGCCCACGCGATCCCAGCCAGAGCGACGAGCGCGGAGCCGTAAGTCTGCACTTGTTTTGTCCATTTCCGCAGTGGCCACAGGATGAGAAACGCAGCAACTAGCACGGTGATTTGCGCTAGCTCGACTCCGACGTTGAATCCTAACAGCGGCCAAAACAACCTCATGCCTGAGAGGCCGTCCATCCGATCCCCGATGGAGCTGGCGAATCCCAATCCGTGGAGCAGGCCGAACACGCAGACGAAGATCAGCCGCTGCTTGCTCATCTTGCGGACGAGTAAATTTTCAATACCGATCCACGCGATGCTCAGGGCGATGAAGACTTCCACCGGACTGCGGATTCCGAACAAACTCTCAGGAATCACCACCCATTTGAAAACCGCCAGTGCCAGCGTGACCGAGTGCGCCAGCGTAAATAACAGCGATTGCCCTAACAACGCTCGCCAATGCGGAGCCAACAAAAACAGCCCCAGAATGAACAGCATGTGATCGCGTCCCTGCGGCAGCACATGGTGGAACCCCATTTGCACCCAGCCGCCGGTGAGTGGTTTTTCCACGGGCAACGCTGCGCCCGAGCCAGCTTGCTTCACGAGCATCAGACTGCCGCCCGGCAGTGTTGCCACCGGGACTTTAGGATCATCACCTTCCTCTTCCATAATCACCAACTCGGTTTGATTTTCACCCGCCCAATGCACGAGTAGTTCCCCCTCACCTTTGAGCGGCGTGATGATGAGATGCGTGGACAGCAGCGCGATGTCGCCCGCTTCCGGCGGTAGCTCGAAGGGTTGTTTTTTGAAATCAGGAAACTCCACTCGCCACTCGACTTCCTTTCCAGCGAACGTGAATCGCAGCAATTTCCTCAGCGTGTTTTCCGTCTCGGTGCGGTATCGCGCCAGCTCATCGGGTGATGCTTTCATCGCTGCTTTCCGGCTCATCGGCAGCCCGCCCGGCACGTTGCGCGTCTCGGGCAGCATGTAGGCGATGTCCATTTCCCCCAGCAGCCGCCATTGGTCATCGAGCTGCTGAAACTCCAGTTCCACAGACGCCACTTGATGCGCGTTCGCGATTGGGAAAAATGAAATAGCCAGCAGTAGGCAGGCGAAAAAGCGGGAGAAAATCATGGGGTGGAAAAACTGAGAAACTGCTTACTTCGGCTCTGTCGGATTGGCCAATACGAACCTTGATTTAACGAGTTTTTTAGCCCGGAAAAACCGGAAACTCGCCGCTTTACAAGGCTGAAACCGCCACCCATAGTCCCGCGCCCATGACCTTTGTCGCCGTCAATTTACTCTCCATCAGCATCAACGTGCTGCTTCTTATCTTCGTTTTCATCTGCCTGCTGATGACCTTGCTGATCCTGATGCAACGTCCGAAACAAGAAGGACTTGGCGCCGCATTTGGTGGCGGCGTGACTGACCAAGTTTTCGGTGCCCGCACCACCAACGTGCTTCAGAAAGGCACGGTTTATCTCGGTTCATTGTTCTTCATCCTCAGCCTTTTGCTCTCCGTTCTCATCGGCCAACAAAACAAGACGGCCAAAGTCGTCACTGATGAGGATCTCGCCCCGAAGGTCGAGGAAACCAAACCTGCGACGCCCGCCGTCGAGGTCACTCCCAAGTCCCTCAGCGATGAGCTACCTGCCGAAGAATCCGCTCCGACACCTCCGCCTGCGGATTCCACGGAAATCACTCTGCCCGTCCCGCCTGCGGATGCGGCACCTGCCATTCCAACTCCCGTCGAGCCGCCCGCCCCCGTTTCTCCAGGAATCGAAACTGCGCCACCCGCAGACGCGAGCAGCACTCCGGCAGACAAGCCAAAGGAGCCTTGACGCTCTAACGGCGTGAACTCTCCGACTCCGGAAAATCCCGACTCTCCCGTCTGGGCGCGTGACAATGCATTTCCCGTAGCTCCTACCGGCTGGGGTTGGCTCGATAGCCGAGGGAAATCCCATCCCGTCGAGTCTCTGGAAAAACTAGAATCCGCCATCCGTGAGGATCGTGATGGTAGCATCGACCTGATCTGGTTGCCCGATCACGAGCGGATGATTCTACCCGAAGAGCACCCCGCCATGGGCGACGCCCTCCGCACTGCCCGAGAACGCTGGACTCGTGACGACGTGGACGCTGCGAATCACCGTCTGCGCTGGTTTGGCATCATCCTCGGCGGGCTGGGTGCGTACACTTTTTACGGCGGCTGGATTTTAGCAGGTCGGTTGGCCGCGCAGTCAGGAAGCGATGTCGGAAATCTGGAAAAAATGGCGTTCGCCGCGAAGGCGATGCTCAACTCCACGCAATGCGGACTGGCGCTGTTGATGTTCATCATTTTCGCCTTCATCCCGTGGTGGCAAGCCCGCAAGCGTCGTGCAGAACTGGGATTGTGGGTGGGTGTCGGTATTTCAGATTTCGCCCCGACGATTCGCTTCGAAACTTGGTTGGCTCGCCAAAACGCGCCATTCACTCGTGCGCTGCTGGTCCTCGTTTGCGTGGTGGGCTTGGCGCAAATTGTTTCCGCCGTGAAATTGGGTTCCATCATGGCCGTGTTTGATCGCTGGGGTGGAACCGAGGCGGCGGGATTGGAGAAACTGAAATACTTCGGCGGCGACTGGTGGCGGCTTTTCACGGCTCCGCTGCTTCACGGAAATCTCGTCCATTTCCTGATGAACGCCGCCGCGCTGACCTACCTCGGCAAGCGGGTGGAAGTCTTCGCACGCTGGCCACATCTACCGCTGGTTTTCCTGTTTGCCGCCTGCATGGGCGGTGAAGCGTCCGCTCGCTTCACCGGCGCAACGTCTGTCGGTGCTTCGGGCGGACTGATGGGCTGGCTGGGTTTTCTGCTAGTTTTTGAAACCCTTCACAAAGCCCTCGTCCCGCGCCGTGCCCGCCGCCGCCTTGCTGCCGGTGTTTTCCTCACCGCCATCATCGGAATCATCGGCTACCGCTTCATCGACAATGCCGCCCACGCGGGTGGGCTGTTCGCTGGGATGCTCTACGCTGCGATGGTTTTCCCCGCATCGTCCTCGCCGCATCGCCCGCGCAGCACCGTCACGGATCTCGTCGCAGGAGCCGCCGCGCTGTTCGCCATCGTTGCCGCTACGGTGATGGCAGTGGTGAAAATCACGGCGGGCTGAATCTGTAGCATCGGTCTGCGGCTACTTCTGTTTTTCATCAACCTTGGCAGAGGTGACCGCGCAGGCGAGTGGACAAAGCGCGATGGGATCGAAGCTGACACGGAAGCGTTCTTCTTGCCCTGTCGGATGACAGCCTCTTCAGACTAGGGTTTTCATGGTCCGCTGTTATCGGATGATTTCGCCACTTGTTTGGCGATTTTGTCTAACACGCCATTGACGAATCGCCGGGAGTCCGTCGTGCCGAAGCGTTTCGCCAACTCAATCGCCTCGTTGATGACTACTTTGGGCGGAGCGGCGGCATGGATGAGTTCGTAAGTTCCCAAGCGCAAAATCGCCCGGTCCACGGGATCAATCCGCTCGGGGGCGAAATTTTCCACCACTGCGGAAAGCGTGGCGTCGATCAGTTCTTTCTTGGCGAGAATCTCGTCCACTAACTCGTCGGACTTCTTTCGCAAGGCAGCGATTTCCGCCTTGGAATCACGCAGCCGGGCGAGATCGGTTTGCTCAGGAAATTTCTCTGGCTCCTCGACCATGCGGAGGCGATCTGACACGCGTTGCAGCCTGCGGATGGATGCGGCGACGGCTTCTAGCTGACCTTTGAGTGCGGGGAAATCTTCGATGCCGGTGAGGAAGCGTTCGCGGGCGAGTGCGAGATCGCGGTCGAGCTTGAAGAATTTTTCTAATGCCGCGCTGAAACTCTCCGCCACCGAGGCGTCGTCATCGTCTTTTGGCAGGCGTTCGAGCTTGGCGAAATTCACGCTCCAGCCGGACTCCATTTCGGTGATGCGTTTGAGCTCCAGCTTGAGAGATTCGGCCTCTGGCCAGCCTGATAGCAGGGTGCTAGCTACGGTTTGGCGTTCGATAAATTCGACCAAGCGTCCTTCGCGGCCATGCGCCAAGTGATGCACGGTGCGGAATGTCGCGAGTTGCAAACTCCGTCTATCAGACTCAGTGACGAAGTCCCAGAACGGTCCTCGCAGCTCGGCGGGATCGGCTCCGCCTTCAAGATCCGCACAATAAAGAAACTGAACGACCGCCTCGCGGATGTGGCGAGGGCTAGGCATTGCGATTCATTTTGTGGCTGGAGTTTCTGGGCATGGAGCGGTCCAACTCTTGGAAAATATCGATCATTGAGGCAGCGGCGCGGGCGGCTTCTTTGCCACGATTGAGCTGTGCGCCGATGCAGCGGGCGTAGGCTTGTTTTTCATCATCTACTAACAAAACTTCGTGAATCACGGGGCGCAGGGATTTGATCGCAATTCGTTGCAGGCTATCCGTCACCGAGCTTGCCACCAAGTTGGCGTGAGCCGTCGCGCCACGGATGATGAGTCCTAGCGCGATGATGCAGGCTGGGGGATCGCGGTCTAACACGGATGCGACTACCACGGGAATTTCAAAAGCACCCGGCACGCGGATCAAGTCCACGCGGCCTTGCGGAACCAGTTCGCCGAGTTCTTCGATGGCGTTGTCCACCATCGCGTCGGTGAACTCTTCGTTATACTTTGAGGCAACGATACAAATGCGGACTTTGGGTCCGATAATCCGGGGTTTTGGCGGCAACGAAGACGACATAAGCGGGGTATGGAGGCGGTTTGAGAAAAAGTCAACCGACAGGCTGACAGATTCGTCACACGCGGGATTTCACTTGGCGCGGCGATGTGCGGAAGGAAGATCCGGCATGATTTCATTTCACGAAGCACTGGAATTGCTGCTGAAAAACACGCCGTTGATGGCGACGGAGCGTTGTCGTTTGGAAAATGCGAGTGGCCGCGTGTTGCGGCAGGCGATCACGGCGGATCGGCCATTTCCTGCATTTGATCGGGTGATGATGGACGGCTACGCGTTGCGTTCGGTGGATTGGGCGGCGGGTGTGAGGAGTTTTCGCGTCACGGGTTCTGCGCCTGCGGGCGTGGAAATGGTCACGCTGGCTGACGAGTCTGCGACCTGCGTGGAAGTAATGACGGGCGCGCCATGCCCGAGTGGTGCGGACATGATTATTCCGGTGGAAGAAGTTACTGAAATCAGCGCGGGGCAGGTTGTTTTCGCGTCAGGCGTGAAGCATGTGGCGGGGAAATTTATCCATCGGGCGGGGAGTGATGCAGCGGCGGGGCAGGTGTTGTTAGGTGCGGGCTGTTTTCTGGGTTCGCGTGAGATCGGTGTGGCGGCGTCCTGTGGTGCGGGGTGGTTAGAAGTTTCCTGTCGCCCACAGATCGCGGTGATGGCGACGGGTGATGAACTGGTCGGCGTGGATGAAATTCCAGCCGCGCATCAAATCCGGCAGTCGAACGCGCACTCGCTGGCAGCGGCTTTGGTGGGTCACGGCCATTCGCCCGCTTTCGTTGGCTCGCTGACAGATGATGTTTCCGTCGCCCGCCCGGTGATGGAATCGCTTTTGGAAAAACACGACTGGCTGGTTCTAACGGGCGCGGTATCGAAGGGCAGGCGTGATTTTATTCCGGTGCTTCTCGATGAGTTAGGATGTCGGGAAATTTTTCACGGCGTGGCCCAGCGACCGGGAAAACCTGCGGGTTGTTGGCTCGGCGCGAGCGGGCAGGTGATCGTGGCCCTGCCGGGAAATCCAGTTTCCGCGCTGACGGGGCTGCACACATTTGTTTTGCCGGCCTTGGAAGTGGCAGCGGGATTGCGTCGTCCTGAGAAGTGTCGCGTGGTGTTGGACGATGCCTCGCAGGAATTGCCGGATTTCACACGGCATCTTCCTGTGGTGCTGCGTGCGGATGGTCGGGCGGAGGCGGCGGCCACGGGAAACAGTGGCGATTTCATCGGCTTGCTCGCGAGCGATGGATTCGTCACGCTGCCGCCGCGCGGTGATATGGCTGTCGCATTATCCTTCACTCCATGGCGATGAATACGAACGAATCTGATTTTACCCACGTCCGCGAAGGTCAACCGACGATGGTGGATATTGCGGAAAAAATTCCTAACAAACGAACTGCTATCGCCGAAGTGCGCGTGGAGTTAGGAGCGGAAATTATCGCCAAACTCGTGAACAACGATCTCCACGGTCCCAAGGGTCCGGTTTTCCAAACGGCCATCATCGCTGGGACGATGGCGGTGAAAAAAACCAGCGAACTCATCCCCTTTTGCCATCCGCTGCCAGTGGAGAACTGCGTTTTTCAGATCACTCCAAGTGAGTCAGGAATTACGATCCACTGCGAAGTTTCCACCACTGGCAAGACGGGCGTGGAAATGGAGGCGATGACTGGAGCGAGTGTTGCCGCGCTAACGGTCTATGACATGTGCAAGGCGATGAACAAAGGCATCCGCATTTCTGAGCTGCGACTCATTTCCAAAACGGGCGGCAAGTCCGGCGACTATCAGGCATGAAACGTGACACGAAACTTTGCGGCTTGGTTCTGGCTGGTGGGCGTAGCTCGCGAATGGGGCGCGATAAGGCGGGGCTGGTGCATCCCGACGGGCGGAGTTTGTTACGGCGTAGTTTGGAGCTTTTGAGTGATGCTGGCTGCGAAACGGTTTTGGTTTCTCTGCGGCATGACCAAGAAATTCCGGCCGGACTAACAGCGGAGATGGTCGTCCGCGATCCAGAAGCCAGCACTGGCGGACCGATGGCGGGAATCGTCGCGGCGATGAAGCTTTTTCCCGAATCCGCGTGGCTGGTGCTCGCCTGCGATTTGCCCCGCGTGGATCTCGCGACGTTGAGTCACCTCGTTACTTCGCAGCGTGTAGGAGAAAAATTTCTGGCCTATCAGAGTGAGTCCGATGGCTTGCCGGAGCCGCTGTGCACGCTTTATGGCAGTGAGGCGTTGCCGATCATGGAGCAGGCGTTGGCCGATGATTTCCGCTGTCCGCGTAAAATTCTCATCCGCAACGAATGCCGCCTGTTACAGCCCGTGACCCTGCGTGCGCTTGAGAATGCGAACACTCCCGCAGACTGGGAAAACGCTTTAATTCCATGAATTTCACCGTCCATTACTTCGGCCTACTCGCCGAGCGTCGCGGTCTAGGAGAGGAGCAAGTGACCAGCTCCGCGCCGACTCCTGCGGCGTTGTATGCGGAGCTGGATGCGCGGCACCATCTCGGGCTGGCTATCGCTAATTTCCGCGTGGCGGTGAACGATCAATTTTGTGCGTGGGATCGTCCGTTGATAGATAACGATCACGTTGCCTTGCTGCCGCCGATGTCAGGTGGCTAGAAATTTCCACTATGCCGTTTCGTTTCCAACTGGTGAGTGAAGCCATCGACATCGCGGTGCTGGCGGCGGAGCTGAATGATCCGGCGGCGGGCGCGGTGGTGACTTTCGATGGACGAGTGAGAAATCACAACATGGGCCGGGAAGTCGCCGCGCTCGAGTATCAGGCGTATCCTGCGTTGGCGGTGCCAACGGGGCAGCGAATCATCGAGGAGGAAGCCGTACGCCACGGGTTGTTAGGTGTGCTGGCAGTGCATCGCACGGGTCCGCTGGTCATTGGCGATGCAGCGGTGTGGGTGGGAGTTTCATCCGCGCATCGTGGGGCCGCTTTCGATGGCGCACGGGCGATCATGGAGCGGCTGAAATATGAATTGCCGATTTGGAAAAAGGAAACTTACCGCGACGGCAGCAATGAGTGGGTCGGGCCAGATAATTTATCCGCAGAGACCGGCAGGGCAGGGGAGTCGGCAGCCGAGTGGCAGGCCGAGCTGATGGAAATTTGGACCTCGGCGGGAAATGATTTTCGGGGTCGCCATGCACAGCAGCGGCTGGATCACGGTGTCCGGAGCGTGGCGGAAGTCGAGTGCGTGGCAGGCATGGGGCTGCGGGGAGATCGGTATTTCGGTTACAAGCCGGATTTTAAAGGGCAGGTGACGTTTTTCGACGCGCGGACGGTGGCAGCGGTGCGGGATCGATTTTCCCTGCCGGGACTTTCCAGCTCGGTTTTCCGCCGCAATCTCATCGTGAGTGGAGTCCATCTCGGCGATTGGGTGGGTAAGCGATTTCGTTTTCAGGGAATTGATTTTGAAGGCACGGAAGAGTGCAAACCTTGCTACTGGATGGATGAAGTGGTGGCTCGCGGGGCGGAAGAATTTCTCAAAACGGATTTTCAAGGCGGACTTCGGGCGAAAATTCTTTCGAGCGGGACGTTGAAAGTCACGAAATCCTGAGATCCCGGTGCTTGCGTCCGATTTTGGGACCACTTGGCCGGGAATGGGCCTACGAAATCCTTTCCATCTCCTGATTTTCAGGTAATTTGAAGTCGTTCTGAGCGAGGTCCGCCTCCTCAAAACTCCAGCCTCCAAACGCTGGGCCAAATGATCCGATCTTGATCTCCGGGGGGAAGTCAATCGGACAGGGCCTAAGCCAAGTGGCCCAGAAAGAAAGCGCGCGTTGCGAGATCCGGGGGGATATCCAACGCGCGCTTTTCTTTTGTCCGATGAGCGACGCCTGCGGCGCGCGGAAATGGACCGCGACATTCATTTCGCGCGGTTGTGTCTGGAGACTTCAGGCGAAATAAATTTTGCAGTTCGTCAGACAAGTCACTTTGGTCCCGAGATCTGGATTTTCTGGACTGTGGGGACATGTCTTGCTCGTTACCCACAAATATCATCTTCAGCCCCACGGGGGGGGGCGCAAGACGATAGCCTAGGGCATCGCCCTAGGTCTAACCGACGAGTAAAACCCAAGCCCTGAAGGGGCGATACATGAAATGCAGCAGTCTACGTTCCGCCCTTTCAGGGCTTGAATAGCTAATACACACCGATTCCCAGGGCATCGCCCCATGCGCGTCAACTTAAGCACTCCTCCCAGATTTCATCGAGATGGTGGCGTTTTTTTCTTTTGTCGTAGCGACACCGTCGGAGCAGCGTTTGCAGGTGTTTTTCCCACGGCTTGTCGCATGGGCTTGCGGGCCAGAGTGCGGCGAGTGTTGCGCGCGTGAAATCGGCGATTTTCAGTAGGCTCAAGACGCGGCGCGCCTTTCTCTCGCGGACTGATAATCCGCCACAATTTCAGGTTGAGCACGAGTTGCACGAGTTGCAGGAGCTGCGCGAGTAGCAGCACTTCGAGATGGTGTGGGTTGGACGCGTGCGCGGTTAGGGAACGCAGGCAGCCTTTACTCTTGAGTGCCTTGAACACCAACTCCACATGCCAGCGCAAACCGTAGAGCTTGTAGAGATCCTCCGGCCCAGCCGCCTCACGCGGGATGTTAGTCACAAACACCGTCCCGTCTGCCAGCGTGAGCTTGAGTATGCTCGGAGTTTTGTTATTCCGCTTCGCTTCCGCGTGCAGCTTGCATCTGCGCTTCCGCAGAAACTTTTCCCGGCACGCGCACGGCGACCACACGCGTGGTGAAACTGCCCTTGGCTCCGATGTGGATGGCTTGATCTAACAAATTTCCATGAGCACCGCGCAGGAATTCATCGAGCCCGATGGCAGGCTGGCCATGCCCCTGCGGGATTTTCACATCGGGTTTAAAGCGACTCAGGTAAAAGACTCCTGTGGCGTCCATCGTTTCGAACAGTCCGGTCTTGTAGTATCCCATGTCGCGCAGGCAGAGATCTCCGGGTTCGAGCCAGCCTAACAAATCGGCGGACGCGGCAGCGTCGGTGTGTGAGTAGGCAGCCGGGGTGGCGAAAAGCGTGCGTCCGCTTTTGTAATCGTAGGCGAACTGGAGCCGCAGCATGGCCTTGTCCTCAGCGGTGCTGGATACCGCCGGGAAATGCTCGCGCGCAGAATCATGGAAGCGGATCAGGGAGCCATCCTGGATGATGATGCGCTTGAAGCGCACCGCAGCCTCCGGGAGAGGCACAGCCGTGGCGCGGGATGCGATGGCATGGTCGAGCACCTTGCGCATGAAATCCACGGCGGAGACTCCGCAGCGCTTGAAGATGTTTTGGCGCGAACAGGTCTGGGTGTCCTCGTCTGCCGAGTGGCGGGCGATGGCCTCAAAGCTGGTGAGGGCGTGTGCCGTGGCGTGGCGCACGGCTTTGACAAAATCCTCCGGAGTGACCTTACGTGGCTTGCGCTTGAGGAAGCCTGTGGATTTGGCGGCTTGGTGGAGAAATGTCGAATCACTGAGGAAATCAACGGTTTTACGGCATGGCAAAGATAGGTCTCTGAGCATGTCGAGTCGGCGGTGGCCACCCGCTAAGTCAAGAAAAATGACAGGAAAATCTTATCTTAATTCATTCAGGATCAAAGACATGCTCCTTAAGTTGACGCGCATGGGGCGATGCTCTGGGCTGTCGTCTTGCGCCCCCACGGGGCTGAAGATTCAGGCGTTTTCTGGCATATCGAAGTCTGAGACTCTTCCATACTTTTGGGTAACGGGCAGGACATGTTGGAACAGTCCATGGCGCGTTGTGGACTCACTACTTTTCACGGGCTGGACTCTGATGGAGCGGCTTCTTAGTTTCCCGCAATACCGCATGAAATCATTCGCGCAAAATCGTCCATCGCAAGACATCGAGATTCTCGGGAAATCGACGCGTTATCAGGTCGTGCGGGCGGATGAGTCGGATCTGCGGGGCTGGATGCAGGATGGTCCGGTGTGTGCATTGCTATCGCATCACCATATTTCGCACTGCGGGGTGATGAAGGCGGCGGCACCTTTCGAGATGGTAAGGGCAAACCAAAGTGGGACTTTCATGTTGGCCTGTCTGGATGGGGAAGGGGTGATTCTAGCGGATGGAGAGTGGAAACGAATTCGTGCGGGGCAAGCGTGTCTGCTGCCGCCTTTCGTGATGAATGCGCTGAAGTGCCTGCCGGGGAAATCGTGGGATTTCGCGTGGGTGCGGTATCGGGAAGCTCGCGAGACACGGCCGATTGTTTCGGCGATTTCTCCGGTGATGGGGAGTTTCGATACGGGGCCATTGAAGGCCGCGATTGAGGGTTTGTATTCGGAGAGTGTTTCGCGAAACAGTGCGTCGGCGTTGCATCATTGGAGCGAGTTAGTTCACCATTATGTGCTGAGTTTCGCGCAGCCGCATTCTTCGGATGATCGGCTGTGGCGGGTGTGGCAGCGGGTGGAAACGGATCTCGCGCGGCAATGGAGTTTGGATGAACTTGCGGGCATCGCGTGTCTGAGCGGTGAGCATTTGCGGCGGCTGTGTCGGAAAGAGTTAGGGCGGAGTCCGATGCAACATCTCACGTATCTACGGCTGCAACGAGCGCGTCACCTGCTGGCAGTGACGGATGATAAGGTGGAGGTCATCGCGAATGCGGTGGGCTTCGAGAGTGCGTTCAGTTTCTCTAACGTTTTCCTGAAATGGTTCGGTTGGCGGCCTTCGGAGTTCCGGTAAGTTCAGAAATCGGTGTTGGCGACCATTTCGGAAAGTAGGCTGCCTGCTTGTGCGAGAAGAGTTTCCGTGGGTAGCCCAGTGTCGGCGAGTGCGTGAATTGACGTGAAAATGCCGCTGTCACGCGCGTCTTGATGAGCGATGCCGCAGACGCCGACGACGGGAACCGATAGGCGATTCGCGAGTCTGGCTAAGGCGACTGGGCCTTTTCCTGACAGGCTTTGGCTGTCGAGCGAACCTTCGCCAGTGATGACTAAGTCGGCGTTCTTGATTCGCAGTTTTAGGTTGAGCAAATCCGCGAGTAGGTCGAAGCCGGGGATTAGCTTTGCTGCTGTGAAATGCAGCAAGCCGAAGCCTAGCCCGCCAGCAGCACCCGCGCCGGGAGTGAGGGCCGCGTCCGCTGCGTTCGTGATGGAAACTAGGTGGGTGAGCGTGGACTCGAGCGACGGCATGGACTCTGGCGTGGCTCCTTTTTGTGTCGAGAAAACGGCAGTCGCCCCGCGCTCGCCGAGAAGCGGATTGTCCACATCGCAAGCGGCGATGATTTCTGGCAGCACGATGCGTGAAGACGTTCCGACGGAGGTGATTGTGGAAAAGTTAGAGGGCGTGGGATCGACTGGATCATCCCGCTCATCCCGGAAATCAACGCCAAGCTCGGCGGCCATACCTGCACCGCCGTCGTTCGTCGCGCTGCCGCCGAGGCCGATGATGATGCGTGTTACGGCATGATTTGAAATCGCATGGACGATCTGCATCCCGACGCCGCGTGTGGTGGTTAGTCGGGGATCGCGTTCGTCCTCCCGCAGCCGCCAAAGTCCGGCAGTCTCGGCCATTTCAAGTATCGCAATCCTGCCTGCCTGAGTTTCGGCGATGACGTAGTTGCTAGAAATTTCTCGGCCCAGAGGATCCACGGCGGGGCAGGGGATCATGCGTCCTCTGAGAGCCGTCGCCATCGTTTTCATAAAACCCTCGCCACCATCGGCGATGGGGCAAAGGTCGATCACCGCGTCTGGCTCACGGCGCAAGATGCCCGCTGCGATTGCTGCCGCCGCTTCGGGTGCTGACAAGGAACCTTTGAACTTGTCGGGAGCGATGAGGAATCGGCGCGGCATTGGGTGCTATTGAGATACCGGATTTTTCTCTCCTTGGCGTAGCTGTTGGATGGCGACGGCAATTTTTTCGAAAGCGGCAAGGTAGCGCATGGCTTGTGCAGGTGCTTTGGCTTTCTGAGCACGCAAGCGGTAAGTGAGCATCGCGCGAGTGAAGAATTCTGAGCCGAGTTCCCCTTTGCGTCGCCTGAGTTGATGTCCCTCCCGGCCTTCTGATGTCCACGCATCGGGATTCCAAGGAAGTCCGATTTGAAAAAAATGGCCATCTTCGTCGAGATAAAGGATGCAGGAAAAATCGTCCTTTAAAAGATGAGTCAGATCCTCTGGCCCCATCATCCATTCGATGGTTCCAGCCCCGTCATGAGGGTTCATCATCGGCTGAGTCACCGAGATTTTCGCATCGTCTATCAGCAGCAGGGCGATGGGTTGTTTCGAGTGAGCATCGATGTCGTAGTGCTTCGGAAAGGGAATGGAAAAACTCACGTTGAGATGTTTTTCGAGTTTGCTGAGAGCCAGCTTGGTGAGTTTGTCCTGGGCCGGCATTTCTGCTGCCATGGCATTCGAGAAGCATAAGGTGGCGAGCGAATAGATCAGGAAATTTCTCATGGTCCAAATTGGTAGATCCGAATCCGCCTGTCACTGGATTTGTTTTTCTGACGCAGTAATCGAGTAAATTTACGTCTCCGGTCTTGAACCCACGCCACGATTCGTGTGGGGTCGAATTTACTGGCATCGTGAAACCTGCGGATCATTCGCAGGTCAGCGGGCTAGTCAGTATCACACCGAAATAACCAACAAACACGCAACACTATGAACTCCATCACATCGTCACTATCCTGCCTAAACTCGCTTTTTCGTGGGTCGGTCTCTGCTTTGATTGTCGTATCATCCTTGGCTCTGTTGCCGTCAGCGGCTCTGGGCCAGATTGATTCGTTTATGAAAATCGACAGCATCAAGGGAGAATCCGTCATTCAAGGTCATCGCGATGAAATCGATATTTCCGGCTTCTCGATGGGCGTGGATCGCCCGCTCGTGCAGTATTTGAAGGAGGCAACCAACTCTGGCGCGCCGCAATTTTACGAAGTGCGAGTGACCAAGAAAATCGATGCGACCTCGCCGCTGCTTTTCAGCGCGTGCGCGATTGGGGATACTTTCCCGACCGTCGTCCTCTCGCTCAGTCGGATTGATTCCAAAGGTGCCGCTGGTAGTAAAAAGTCGTTTGATTTCTTCGTGGTCACCCTCTCAAACGTGACGATTACTCGGGTTGCCACGGGTGGTTCTGAGGAAAGTGACGCGCTCGCCACTCAGGACGAGCAGCTTTCCCTGAGTTTCCAGAAAATCGAGTGGACTCACCGCACGGACGACGGCAAAGGCAAGCCCAAGGTAGTCACGAAATCCTTCGACCTCGGCACGCTCATGCAGAGTGCTCCTGCTAAATAAATTCTTCAAAGTCCAAACGCTCACGTGCCCGGCAGGTTCAGCTTGCCGAGTTCTTGCTCGATGATCCGCTCGCACTCGTCGATCTGAAGTTGCCGACGAGTGCGGGCCTCGTCGGCGAGCTGTTCGAGCGTGTCGATGTCGTAAAGATAGACTTCTTCGATTTCCCCGACGTCTGGGGCGATGTCGCGCGGCACGGCGATGTCGATGAAGAAAAGCGGTCGGTATTTCCGCGCACGGCGGACTTTTTCCACATCCGCCCGCTGGATGATGGCGTGGGGTGCTCCGGTCGAGGAAATCACCACGTCCACCCGTGAGAGGACACGTTGCCAATCATCGAAACGCACCGCGCTACCGCCCATTTCCGTGGCGAGTTCCTCGGCTTTTTCAAACGAGCGATTGGACACGAAAATCGACTTCGCCCCCCGAGAGACGAGGCTCTGTGCGGTGATCCGGCTCATCTCGCCCGCCCCCAGAATCATCACCTCGCTGTGTTTTAAATGGCCAAAAATCTTCTCCGCCAGATCCACGGCGACGTTCCCGACAGATGTGGAACCTTCCTGAATTGAGGTTTCCGTGCGGACTTTCTTGCCGACGCCAAACGCCCGTTGGAAAAGTTTGTTCAAGACGATTCCGGTAGCGCCTGAATCGAGCGCAGATTGGTAAGCCTGTTTGACTTGGCCGAATATTTCCGTTTCTCCGAGCATCATGGAATCCAGACCGCTGACGACACGGCAGAGGTGACGTGCGGCCTCAAATTTTTCTTTTCGGTAGAAATGTGCCGCTACGCTGGAGTCCACCTGGATTTTCTCTGCGAGACGGGTTTCGATTTTGCCGAACGCCGTCTGGGCGTCCTCGGCGGCGAGGTAGAACTCGGTCCGATTGCAGGTGGAAATGACGACCGCCTCCGCTGCCTCGGCGAGGGCGGCAAGTTCAGTACATGCCTCCCCGAGCTTAGGCGCGCCCACGGCGAATTTCTCCCGAACCTCCACGGGAGCGGTGCGGTGATTGAGGCCCAGGCAGAGAAGTTCCATCAGATGAATGCGAAAACCAGCAATGAAAGGATGAACAAACCCACTGCCGACAAAGACAGCCGCCGACCCGTCAGCCCGCGCACCTGCTTGACGGTGAGCAGCACGCCATATCCCAGCCACACCGCGACCGCTGCGATGAGATGGCCCCACGCAGATTCCGTCTGCGGCATCAGGAAGCCCGCCACGATGCCGATGGTCAAAAGTACCCCACCGACCCACAACAGACGCTCCAGTGAGATCAATAACTCGCGCACGGGTGGTAAATTTCGGAACAAGCCGCTCTTCAAATGCTGATCCTTCAGTTGCTTATCCAGCACCAGAAACATCACCCCGGCCACGGCCGCCAGCGCCAGTGCTCCATACGCCAGCACCGACATCGCCGAATGCGTTTCGTGCCACGGATTTCCTCCCGCCGCCTTCGATGGATTTGCCGATAACACCCCAGGAATCAACGCCACGGCTTGGAAAATCACCACCACCGGAGCCGTGAAAACCCCCAGCAAAGAAATCCGATACACCGGGCCAATCAGCAGGTAAAACAAAGTCAGCGACCACGCGAGAAACATCAAAATTTCACCCGAGTCCATCAGCGGACAAGCCGCCCGCAGCTCTCCGCGCACCGCCAGAAACCCGATCTGGCATAGAAACGTTGCCGCCATCCACGCCACCGTCCAGCGGCTCCGATGCCCGTGTTGGATCGAAATCATTCCCCACACGCCGCCGATGGCCGCAAGCAAAGTGGAAGCGATGAGAAACCAGCGGTCCATACCCATCCATGGAGTCCCTGAGTCCGCCGCGCAAGCATCTTCGTGTCAACTCAACCGCCGTGAACTCACGATCCCAAGATCAAGAGGCTTTGAGTGCTGCGCCTAGATTTTTGTCGGCCAGATTTTTTAGAAAGCGGTAGTCGTCGGGAATAAATTTTTCCGCACGCCTTGAAGCGCAGCAGTTCGGGTTTTCTGAAATGAACTTTTATCAACGTTTCATCGGGGCTTCGATGATTCCTTCTGCGGTTTCTTGTTTGAGCCTGAGTTGGCCGCAGGCGGCGTCGATGTCGTGGCCTTTTTCGAGGCGGAGGTTTGCGGTGACACCGGCGGACTGAAGCACTTGTTGGAAGGTACGGCAGTGGTTGTTAGGCGGGCGTTTCCATTCGAGTCCTTCGACGGTGTTGTAGGGAATGAGGTTCACTTTCGCTCCTAACCGTTTCGCGTGACGGGCGAGGATGGCGGCTTGTTCTAGCGAGTCGTTCACGTCTTGGATGAGGATGTATTCGAGCGTGATTTTTTGGGTTTTCTTCGCGTTCCAGTAGTCGAGTGCCGCGAACAAGTCGGCGACGGGCCACTTTTTATTGATCGGCATGATCTGCTGGCGGACATCGTCAGTGGCACCGTGGAGTGAAATGGCGAGGCGGATCTGCTGCGGATGTTCGGCGAGTTTCTTGATCTGCGGGACGAGGCCGGAGGTGGAAATGGTGAGATGGCGCGCGCCGAGATGGAGTGATTTCTCGCCAGTGATGAGTGAAATGGCGGCTAGCAGATTTTCGAGATTCGCCATTGGCTCGCCCATGCCCATGAAGACGAGGGAATCGACGCGCTCGCCGGAGAGCTGCTCGGCAGCGAGGACTTGGCCGGCGATTTCTGAGGCATCGAGATTCCGGGTAAAGCCAGCGAGGCCGGAAGCGCAGAACTTGCAACCGTAGGCACAGCCGACTTGGGATGAAACACAGAGCGTCCGCCTATCTGATTTTTCGCCATAGAGCGCAGGGTTCGCGGGGATGAGCACGCTTTCTACGTAGCGGCCATCGTGGAGGCGGAAGAGGAACTTGCGGGTGGTGTCGGCGGAGCCTTGGGTGGTGGAATGCTCTAGGGAAGTTAGGCGAAATGACGCTGCGAGTTTCGCCCGCAGTGTCGCGGGGAGATTGGTCATCGCGTCGTAGGAGGTGACCTTTTTTTTCCAGACCCACTCGAGGATTTGATTGGTGCGAAATGATGGCTCGCTCGCGTCCTTGAGCCAGGTGGCGAGGGCTTCAGGAGATTGGCCAGTGAGAGCGGGGAGGGGCATGGGAGAGGAATTCAAAAGGCAGGACGTTTCTCAGGCCGTTCGCCTATTGGCGAGTGTAAAAGCTGTCGCGCATCGCCATCGTCGCTGATGGCTCGTGGCATTCACCATGAGGTGTAAATCCGCCGCCAAGATTGATATCACGGCGTTTCTATGGCGTCAGGTCATGCGGGAAAATGGAGATTCGCGATTTGGTTCCAGTGCTCCGCCAACGGAAACATACAGGAGTTTCGTGAATCTTTATTCCGCGCCACGGGTGATGATGTCGCCGAGCTGGACGATGAATCCGCAGCCGCAGCCATGGCCGCCGGATGCGGTGTGGTCGTGGCCTGGGTGTCCGCCGCTGTGGGAAGATAGCTCGCGGAGGAAGTTGGAAAAGGCGTGTTCGCCGCGTTGGTTTGGGTGTTGCAGGTGGGCCTCTTCTTTTTCCCCGGCGAGATAGACGGTGCTGCCCTCTTTGATGGTTTCGGTGACTTTGATGGTGTCGATGGTTTCGGGATCGATGGCGGTGGGGTCTTTGTCGAGGATGACGAAATCGGCGAGCTTGCCGGTCTCGATGGAGCCTTTGGTTTTTTCCTCGAAGTGCTGGTAGGCGGGCCAAATCGTCATCGCTTTGAGGGCGGTCATCACGTCCACGCGCTGGTGCGGGCCGATGATGTCGCCGGAGCGCGAGCGGCGGGTGACGGTGGCATCGAGGACTCGCATCGAGTTCGGAAAGGCGACGGGAGCGTCGTGATGCGAGGTGAATTTCATCCCGCGCTTCACGCACCAGCCGGTGGGCGAAATGTTTTCTGCTAGTACCGGCCCGACGGTGTGGTCGCGGTGCCAATCGCCCCAGTAGTAGGTGTGCATGGGGAAAAGTGACGGGATGACGCTGAGTTTCTGGAAGGAATCGACCTGGTCTTCGCGGAGGAACTGGCCGTGGATGAGGACGGCGCGGCGGTCGCCAGTGCCATGCTTTTTCGTAGAGGCATCGATGAAGGAGATGAGTTGATCGGAAGCGGCTTCACCATTGGAGTGGGTGATGATTTGGATGTTATTCTGATAGGCCCAGTCGATGGCGTCACCGACTTGCTTTGCGTTGGCGGCTGGATAGCCGAGGTAGCCGGGTGGGTAGTTGCCGACGGGTTTGTAGTAGGGACGGTCTCGCCAAGCGGTGAAACCTTGGGGTGAGCCGTCGATGGTGAGCTTGGCACCGGCGACGCGGAAACGGTTTTTATAATCCGGGCTGACGGATTTCTTGATCAGTTCGCGGTCGATCAGCACGTCTGGATAAGTAGCGACGTCGATCTTGAGTGCGCCGGAATCGGCAAAAGCCTGCATGGTTTTCACTACGCCCGGCGATGAGCGGCCTTCCTGTGCGGTGGTGTAGCCGAAGCGCGCCCAGAGCTCGGAACCCGCGCGGAAAAAGGTGGTGGCACCGTCTGCGCCTGCACGTCCGAGGAGTTTCATCATCAGCGGAAATGCGGCGGTTTCCTCCAGCACGCCATTCGGTTCTTGGCTGCCCTCACGCCGTTGGATGACGCCGCCCTCGGGGTTGGGCGTGCTGGCCGAGATGCCACCGATTTCGAGTGCCTTGGAATTCGCCGCCGCGAGGTGGCCGGATTGGTGAACGAAGATGACGGGCATGTCCGTGGAAACTGCATCGAGATCCTCGCGAGTCGGGTGGCGGAGTTCGGCGAGTTGGGCATTGTCGTAGCCGAAGCCGACGACGAGCTGGATTTTATCGACAGCCTCTTTGTTAGCAGCCACCCAATCGCGCAGCGTTTGCTGAAGTCCGGCGATGTCTTTCACCTGGCCATCGGGTGGCGCGAGCAAGTTCGCAGAGAGTGCCTGAATCCCACCGGCGAAGACGTGGCCGTGGGCATCGACGAAGCCGGGGAGCATGGTTTTCCCGGAAAGATCGATGAGCGTCGTGGCATCGCCCTTGGTTTTAAGAACGTCATCCTTTTCCCCGACCGCGAGGATTTTCCCATCCTTCACGGCGACGGCTTCGGCGCGTGGATGGGCGTCGTCGATGGTGAGGACGGTGCCGTTGTGATAGATGGTGTCTGGTATTTGGGAAAATGCGGACACGGTGAGACCGACGAGAGTTGCTAGCAGGGTGTGGGTTAGTTTCATGAGTGTTTCGTTGTCAGAGAGGGTTGTTTTCCAGCTCGTTCGCTTCCCGTACCACGGAGGCTTCGGTCCAGCCACGTTTTACGCAGGTGAACTCGGCTCCAGAATGTAGCTGTCTTTGCCGTCTTTCATCTGCCAGCCCTGAGCGGCAAGTTGGTCACGCAGGGCGTCAGATTCCGCCCAATTTTTTGCGAGGCGGGCTTGCCAGCGGGTTTCTGCTAGGGCTTGAATTTCTGCGGGAATGGTGTGGTTGATTTCCTCCGGCAAGACGATGCCGAGTGCTCGCAAGACGCGGTTGAATCCGGCGAGCGCGGCGGCGGCATCGGCACCCGTGAGGCCGCTGGCTTCGCGGATGCCAGTGAACAATCCGCCCAACGCGCCGGGGGTGTTGAGGTCGTTATTGAGGCTGTCCCACGCGGCTTGGAAGGGGCCGAAATCGGCGGTGGTGAGGACGCAGCCTTCACCTGCGTTTGCGGCGAGGTGGCGGGCACCTTTGGCGAGTTTTGCCAATGCCTCGCGCGAGCCGGATAGAGAGTCGAGGGTGAAATTGAGCGGCTTGCGATAGTGTGCGCCGATGAGGACGTAGCGGACTTCCATCGCGGTGTGGCCCATCGTTTCGAGGTCGGCGATGGTGTAGAGATTTCCGAGGGATTTCGACATTTTTCCGCCATCGACGAGCAAGTGCGTGATGTGAAACCAATGCGCAGCGAAGTGGCCACCGCAGGCGCACTCGCTCTGGGCGATCTCATTTTCATGGTGCGGGAAAACGAGGTCCACGCCGCCGGAATGGAGGTCGAAGGAATCGCCGAGGTATTCCTGAATCATTGCCGAGCATTCGAGATGCCAGCCGGGCCGACCTTCGCCCCACGGCGAATGCCAGAAATTTTCGCCATCCTCGGGACGACGGCTTTTCCAGAGGACGAAATCGGCTAGGCCGTCCTTTTCATACTCGTCCGAACTGGATCGAGCGTTCTGAGTTTTTCCGAGGTCGAGTTCGCGTTCATCCAGCCGAGAAAGACGACCATAGCCCGCGAAGGAGGAGATCTTGAAATAGACCGAGCCGTCGTCCGAAGCGTAGGCGTGACCTTTCTCGATCAAGGTGGCGATCATCGCGATTTGCTGAGGAATGTGCTCCACCGCTCCCGGCTCGATGTGCGGCGGGAGTAGGCCGATTTTTTCGCAATCTGCGTGAAATTTCTCCGTCCAGCCAGTGGTGAATGCGGCGAGAGATTTCCCGGCGGCCTGTGAATCGCGGATCGTTTTGTCGTCCACGTCGGTGATGTTGCGGACGTGCAACGTGCGTGTCCCGCCCGTTTCCAAGGTGCGGCGGAAAACGTCCTGAAGGACAAAGGTGCGGAAGTTCCCGATGTGCGCTGGCCCGTAAACCGTGGGTCCGCAGCAATAGAACCGGAACGTGGAGCCATCAATCGGGCGCAAATCGCGCTCAGTCCGGGAAAGCGTGTCAAAAAGCCGCATGGCGCGGTTTAGTGAGCGGCGAGGAAGCCGCCAAGTGAAATAGCGGTGGGCTAAATTATCAAAAATTTCACCCTCGCTGACGACGGAGGACAAGTAAGGTGCTGGCGAGCATGACCAGCGTGATCGCTCCCGGTTCTGGCACGGCTTGGTTGCCGACGTTCACATAGACCAGCTCGGGTGCGCTGCCTTTGGCGATGATTTCTACTGGCACGCGCACGGCTGGCTCGGAAATGGATGCGGGGGCAGGGGACGGGACGGGACTTGGCCGTTGCATCCACCATCCCACGCTCGGTGCTGCCAGTAGCGCGGCGATCAGCAGGCTCTTTATTTTGAAAATTCCAAACACGTCGCGCCGAAGCTGCTTAGTTTTTAAAAATAATCAAGTTTTACGAAATACTTTTGTGGATTTAGAGGATTGGGTTTCCTGCGAAGTCGGGCTAGCTTACCGCCGGACAATGATACGACCGCATGATGAAAGGGTGAAGCAAGTCGCCATCGGAGCCGGGATTTTGATCGGGCTGATGACGGTGTTTTGCGGGCTTTTACTGAGCTGGAGATTGCTCCCAGGCATTCTGGGTGAATGGATTGGGACGATGCTGGGGATCATGAGCACGCCGTTTTTTCTCGAAGGCTCGTTTCTCTTGCTGGGGCTGTTCATCGTCATTTCTCTAAACATTTGGCATCGGCGTAAGGACGGCGACGAGCTGGTTTATCTGGAGCAAGTGACCGGACCCGACGTGCCGAAAAATTTACCCGATCAGGCAAAATGGGCGATTTATCGAGATGAGCCGCTGGCCACTATTTCGCCGACTGCGGTGGAACTGGCGGAGGGTGCGTGTGAAATCGGCGACTATCCAACCGCGACGGAATGCCTCGCGAGCCTGAGTGAGGGCGAACTCAAGCAGCCCGCAGTCCTCGAAATCCGCCTGAAACTGGCCAAGGCAAGTGGGCGATCCGATCTCGCGAGTGAGCTAGAAAATGAAATCAAAAGCCGCCAATCTCGCCCCATCTGAGCTTTTGAACATTACGCGATTTCTACCTTCAATGGAATCGGCGAAATTTGCATAAGCTGCTGGCTGTGAACAGTGATCTCGAACCGATGAACGCAACGAACTTCCTCAAAATGGCCCACGGCGACCTCGCTGGGCTGAGGAAACTGGCGTTCGATTTTTTTAACGACACCCGCCGCCAAATGACTGGCTGGGCGGCTCTGATCGAGTCGAAAAACTACACTCAACTGCGCGACGATCTGCATCGCTGCAAAGGCGGAGCCTCGCTCTTCGGGCTGGAGCGGCTCGTCGCATTCGTCGGCTCATTCGAGAGTCCCGCCGCGCTCGAAAGCCGGGGTTTCGACATCGCCACCTTCGAGAAAGAACTCACGGCTGCCGAAAGCGCAGTGCTCGCGATGACGGAATGATCAGTGACGAATGGCAGCGAAGATTCAGTCCCCGGAAAAAGAGCTGCGATTCACCCGTTCCGGTCAGGCGACTTTGTTTTGGCTGGCTGCTGCCGTGCTCGTCTCGGTGGCGGTGACGTTGCTGGCGACTGCTTACTATCGCGACATCAATCCCGCAGTTCCGCATCCGCTGTGGGCGGTTCTGCCAGCGGCTTTCGCAGCATTTATGGTGAATACGGCGATCCAACTCACGCGCCACGCTTACTTGATTCTCACGCCGCTAGGGATCGAGATTTTCCCGTTTTTTCGGCCAGCGAATGGGATGCGTCTGGTGACATGGCAGGAAATCGCCGCTGCGGAGGTAGATGAAAATTTAACCCGCCTCACGCTGCATCATGACGCGGGGAAAACGTCGGGAATCCATCTCTCGTTGCGGCCGATTTCCAAAGAGCGGCGGACCTTGCTTGCCAAAGCCGTCATCGGGCGCGTATCTCCGCCCGCCACGAACGGCTGATCTCTTATGCGCTCGCATTCCCGACAAATCCTCACCGTAGAAGAAACCTTTGGCCAAAATGGCTGGCATTGCGAACTCGTGGAAGGCCGCGATGTCCTCCGCGCCGGATTCGACGCTCATCATACGCGCGTCGATCTCATCGCCCAAGCCTACCCGCAGCTCAACGCGTTGGTCATCGTTTCCGAGTCGCGAATGCCGCTGGATGAAACGCATTTACCGTCGGTGCTCGAACTGCTAGCCCGTGCCAACAAGCAGCTCACCCTCGGCGGCTTCGAGTACGATCTGGATCGTGAGTTCCTCGTCTTCCGCATCACGAATTTGTTCGAGCGGGAAAAATACGATAGCGACATCATTTCCTCCATGGTCCACTGCGCCATCGCTGAGTTGGACCGGATCACGCCTTATGCCGCCATCGTCCGCGACACGCCGGAAGATTTGCTAGACGACCTCGATCTCGCCCGCCTGCTCATGCGCGAGGACATCATCCCGCCAGTGCCGGGGGATGAGGAAGAGGAGTATTAACGAGGAGGATTTTTTAAATACCGATGAGAGAAGCTAATCATTTTCGTCCACCGGGTAGAACGTCCACGCCAAGTCAATTTGCAGCTTCGAAATCTTCATGAGGATTTCTGCTGGTAGTCGATCTTGTATGACCTCTCGAGACGATGACGCACGATATCCAAGATCGATGACTCGCTCGCGAGACGAATCCCATAGGGCTCGACCCGCAGGAGAAAGGCTTTCAATGAGGGAACAGAATGCAAAAATCAACGACTCTGGAGTCTTTGTTTCGGGATCATCGTCTATTTCATAACTCGCGAAGTAAGGTAGGTCGTCAGAAAATGGACCACCGTAAAGGAGAGAGGCACTGTCCCCGATTTCATCGATCAACATCTGCAAATCTTGATCGCTAAAAATCTCGAGGTCTGCGTTTAGAAAATTGGCTGCCATAGGAGTGAAATTCGGTTGGTATGGACTGCTTTCGACATGTTTGCCAGTGGAAAGCTGGGACATGTCCTGCCCGTTACCCACAAGTAAAAGGTGGAAAAATCAAGGAGTTGCGGACTCCGATCCGCCATGCCCATGAACCGCCAATGGTCTGAGGGAACCGCTTTTCATTGCCCACTCATGGGCATGGCGATTTGGAGATCGCCTCTCCTTGGGCATTGGCGCGAGAGCGTCTCAGGGCAGACGAAATTTGTGGGTAACGGGCAGGACTTGTCCCAGCAGTCCGAAAGTTAGAGATACTTATCCGTCACGGCACCTTCGCTGGCAGTGGAAACGAGCTTGGCGTATTTCGCGAGGACTCCGCGGGTGTAGCGCGGTTGCGGTTGGACCCACGCGGCTTTGCGAGTGGCGATTTCGTCATCGGAAATCTTCACGTCGATGCGGTTGTTCACGGCGTCGATGACGATGGGATCGCCGTCTTTCAGGATGCCGATGGTGCCACCCATGAAAGCCTCTGGCGTGATGTGACCGACGACGAATCCATGACTGCCGCCGGAGAAACGACCATCCGTGATGAGAGCCACGTCTTTGCCCAAGCCCATGCCCATGACGGCGCTGGTTGGTCCTAACATTTCGCGCATTCCGGGACCACCTTTTGGCCCTTCCATGCGGATGACGATCACGTCGCCCTTGTTGATTTGCTTCGCGAGGATCGCTTTCATGCCGTCACCCTCGGAGTCGAAAACGCGGGCGGTACCGGAGAAAACTTCGCCTTCTTTACCGGAAATTTTCGCGACTGAGCCACCTTCCGCTAGGTTTCCGTAGAGCACGCGGAGATGGCTGTCTTTTTTGATCGGGTTAGAAAGCGGGCGGATGATCTGTTGGCCATCGGGATAAGGCGTGGTGAATTTCTCGATGTTTTCACGCATCGTGCGACCCGTGACCGTCATGCAATCGCCGTGGATGAGGCCACCATCGAGGAGGATTTTCATCAACGGCATCGTGCCACCGATGGCAACGAGGTCGGACATCGCAAACTTACCCGACGGCTTGAGATCGGCGAGAACCGGGACGTTTTTTCCGATGCGTTCAAAGTCGTCGATGGTGATTTCAATTCCAGCAGAATGGGCGATGGCGGGGATGTGTAACGCCGCATTCGTCGAGCCACCGAGCGCAATGAGGACGGTGATGGCGTTTTCAAAAGCCTCTTTCGTGAGGATGTCGCGGGGCTTGATGCCGAGCTTGATGAGATTCACGACGGCAGCTCCCGAGTCGAAGCAATCGCGCATTTTATCCTCCGAAATCGCGTTCTGGGCCGAGCCGTTCGGTAGCGACATGCCGAGTGCTTCGATGGCGCTGGCCATGGTGTTCGCGGTGTACATTCCGCCGCATGAGCCTGCTCCGGGGATGGCGCAGGACTCGACGGTTTCTAACTCCTCGTCGGTGTATTCGCCATTCGCATGTTTTCCCACTGCTTCAAACACGGAGACGATATCGAGATCTTTTTTCTCGCCCTTGATCGTCGCGCAACCGGGCAAAATCGTCCCGCCATAAACGAAGACGGCAGGACGATTCATGCGCGCCATCGCCATGAGACAGCCGGGCATATTCTTGTCGCAGCCACCGATGGCGACGAAGCCGTCCATGCCCTCGCAGCCAACAACCGTCTCGATAGAATCCGCAATCACCTCGCGGGAAACGAGCGAGTATTTCATCCCTTCCGTCCCCATTGAGATGCCGTCAGAAATGGTGATGGTGTTGAAAATCACACCTTTGCCACCGGCTGCGTCCGCGCCTTTCGACGACTCGATGGCGAGCTTGTCGATGTGGACATTGCACGGCGTGACCTGGCTCCATGTCGAAGCAATGCCGATCTGCGGTTTGGCGAAATCTTCTTTCTTAAAACCAACGGCGTAGAGCATCGCACGGCTCGGCGCACGGTCAGGGCCATCAAGCATCGGACTGGAAAATGGGCGGGTAGTGTCGTTCATCGCGCGCGGAGCATCTTGTCGAAGCGAGAGGGCGTCAAGACGGCGTTCGACTCAGACTTTCGCCCTCCGCAGCGTGAGATGGATGATTTCTGCCGGGGCATTCACGCGCACGGGGAACCAATTTCCGGTGCCGTTACCGACTACCAGTGTTTGCCCTGATTTTTGATAGAGGCCGGACCAGTAACGGAACATCGCGGGGCCAGCACCGAGTTTATCGTTGAGCATCATTTGCCCGCCGTGGGTGTGGCCAGCGAGGGTCAGTGGAATTCCTCGCTCCGCCGCGCGGTCGAATGCGTGCGGGTGATGCGCCAGCAGGATGGGAAACGCGGTTGGCTCTAGCAGGTTCACGACGCTGTCCACGTCTGCTGCGATTTTTGCTTCGGTGGCGTTCCAGATGATTCCTAGCAGTTGCACGAGTTGGCCGCGCACGTTCACGGTGGCAGCTTGGTTGCGGAGCATGGCGATTCCGCCCTCACGCACGGTTTTTTCAAATCCGGCTGGGTCGTCAAACAAGTCATGATTTCCCTCTACCAGAAAAACGCCCGACTTTGCTTTGAGGCGTTGCACCATCTCCACGGCCGCTGGCAGATCGCGAATGGTGTTGTCGATCAAATCTCCAGTGAACAAAACCAAGTCTGATTCCAGCGCATTAGTAGCTGCCACGATCTCATCGAGCACGCTGCCGCGCGTGAACTTTCCCACATGCGTGTCCGTCACATGGGCGATCCGCATTCCATCTAACTCGATGGGAAGATCGGTCAGGGAAATGGTGAGTTCGCGCACTCGGAACCGCGCGAATTTCGGCAAGCTCCACGCTGCCGTGCCGTAAGTCAGCATCACCGGCAGCGTCGTCGCGAGCGTCTTCAGCCAACGCCGCCGTGTCCATGACGAGTCATTCTCGGGTGGTTGAAATTTTTTCCTGCCTAGAAAAATTCGCTGGGCCAAGGACCAGATTGACCAACCTAACATCGACGGCACCGCGAGAAACGGCAGCGCGATCAATCCCCACAAAAGCACTAGCGCATACCACGCGGCGGGGATGGGCGTCGTCACCACATCACGCCGCGCGAGCAAGACCCAGACATAGCCAGCCAGCAGTGCTAACACGGCGAGACCTAGCGCCGCTCTCAACGTGCGACCAGCTCCGCGCAGACACCGATCTGCCCACCACCACCAGAGCAGCGACACCACGGGGATTCCATAAATGATGAGTAGTATGGGGTGCATGTGCCTTACATTGTAGCGAGATGCTTGCGTGCGGATTCGCGAGCTTGTGAGATTTCTTCTTTCGTGAGGCTGTATCCTTGCTTGCGGCCACCCATGAGGCGACCGATCTCAGATTTGATCGACTTGTCGGGATGCACCAAGGTGAGATTGTGGCCGAGTTCATGGGCGATGGTGCGCGCGAGAGAGCCCATCTTCATTGGCTCGGGTTCGACGAGAAGAGTCCTAACTGGCGGTTTTTCGCCACGCGAAAATTTATCAGTCCACACGCCGATGACGGCTTGGTTGCCGCCCAATTTCGCATAACCCTGATAGGTCGAGCCGATGTAGGGGAGAAGATACACATTGAGAGCGGTCGCATGATGTTGGGCGGGATCAAGTAATTTTCCGATGCTATCGGTGCGCCGTGAACCCAACTGTTCTTCCTCGCCGCGCTTCGAGTCTTGGACGCTCTTGATAAGTTCCGCAAAATTCGCGGGTCGCAGTAAGGGCTCTACCTGAGCGCGTTCGACGGTGAACTGGATGTTCGCAGGTTTCCAAATGCGGTTCACTTCCTGAAGGACTGGCCCCGTTAGGTCCGCAGGCTGGACCCACATTTCCATCTTCTGACTTTTTACGGCCATGGTCGCGCCTTGCGTGATGTGAAATCGGATTGGCAGGGTTAAAAGGGCTTGATCGTCGGGCTTGGGAGCAGCGGAACTGGAGATAGCGGTCAGGATACACGCCATCGCGGGAAGTAGAAAATATCGGACCATCGCGACATCTTACGGCGGCATTTCTCACTTTTTTCCATGCCTGCTTGGAGTCGTGATTTTTGAATTCATGCGTGCGGGGCAGGGCGACGGCCCGACGGTGGGCATCATCCTTTGTGCGGCGAAAGAAGCGTCCATCGTGCGCTAATCGGTGCCGGACGGAAACGAGAAGCTATACGCCACGCGCTACAAGCTCGTGCTGCCGAGCGAGCAAGTGCAGCACCTCGAACTGATTCGCGAACAACGGCTGCTTGAAGAGCGGGCAAATCAACCCGAACATCCGAAACGCCGTTTTTCAAAACAGAAATAAGGATTTCACTTCATAAAATCCAAACTACAGCTCATCGCCACGTTGTTTCTCACTCTTCATGCCGTCGAAAAACCCAACATCCTCGTCATCAGCCGCGCCATCGCCGCCACCGCAATCGCTTCTGCGGGCCAGACATGCGTGCCGGAACTCGACGGCGTGGACCTACCCCCACACCCCATCGGCGAGAAAAAAGACTCCACACGAGTCACTTTACTGGCACTGGGCAGACCAAGCTGCGATCAAAGACTTTTCCTACAAACTTATCCTTTTGGGTAGAAACACGCTCATGCTTTTCAATATTATCGGATCCGCAGGTGAGAGCCACACTCCAAAACTCACTTCCAAGAATTCAGAAATCGCCAAATGCCTCCACTCTAAAATCAACAAGTGGATGGCCAGCCTCACGCCACCCGGTTCGCCTAGAAGCCTCCAGCGCGTGGGACATTTCACCAGAGCCGAGATCCTGACAGGCAAATCGAAGTAACCACTAACTAACTATGAAAACACAGCCTGAAATTTTCCTAAACATCGTTTGTCGCACCGTCTTGTCTGGCGTTTTACTAATGCTTCCACCCTCCGTATGCGGAGGTCTGATCACTGGGACATCATCCATGCATGACTATCAGACAGGTGCCGAGAAACTCACCATCTATACTGACGTGCCCGGTCACAACGTCTCCATGAGCAGCGGCTACGCTTCCCGTGCGAAGTCCGACATTTATGAAATCTGGGTAAGATCAGCGGCGAGCGATGATGTTTGGGTACAGTGTTTCGCGAACATGACCTATAACCGAGGCGCGGAAATGCCAGAGATGGCGGATTTCCAAACTCCAACTGCCAGACATGCTTACCAGAGGCACACCGCTGGGTGGACTCATACGTATGCGAACATCGAGATGAGCGAAAATTCGCCGGTCGAGGTGGAGATCAGGAAAATCGGTAGCACGACGCTGAATGGTTCGGCTGTCATTATGAAGTCCGCCGTCCATCCCGCGCATAAAGTCATCCCAAACAGTAAAAAGGACGAAAACGGGCGGGTTTATTTCAAAATCAACAATCCCTGCCAGATCGTCATCGATATCAATGGCCAGATGGATGACCACAATTCCGCATATTCCGCAGCTACACCCGGCGGACGGATGCCGGATGGATCGCCCGTGCATTCCATCGCTTTCTATGCGAACCCGATCATGGCCAAGCCAGTCGCCAGTCCGACCCATGTGATTGTCACCGTGAACCCCGCTGACAGCTCGCCTACCACGCGCCTCACACAGCCCGATCCATCGACCTACGACGCGCTCGTCTTTGCTCCTGGGATTCATAATGTCGGTGCAAATTTTAAGCTCTATCCGGGGAAGAATTATTACATTCCCGGTGACTCGATTGTTTATGGAAACATCGGCAACAAAGGCGTGGCGGCGACGGGCTATCGGTGCAACGGAGATGCCATCAAAATTTTCGGCTACGGCACGATCAACGGAGTCCAAGTACCGCATTATCAGAACACGACTCACGATGATACGCCCACCGGAATACCCAATCCGCAATACCCTGAATGGAATGCTTGGGTAGGGGAAAAAAGTCAGGGCGTGGGTATTGAAATCGAAGGCGCGTGGGATACCACAATTACGGGCGTGACCACCATCGATCCAGCGAATTTCAATACCAAGTTCGATGTCTTCGCGGGTCGCTCGAACGACCAAAGTCTGGTGAGTTGGGTGAAATTGCATTCTTGGCGAGTGAATGGCGACGGGTTTGGAGGTTATAGCAGAGTGGAGGATTCTTTCTTCAGGACGAGTGATGATTCCTCCTACGTCCGCGACTGGCGTAGAAGATGTACGTTTTGGAAAGATACGAACGCTAACATTTTCCGCTTTGTGAACTTCAAGTCAGGTGGGCTGGAAGACTGCGACATTATCTACAGCCGCTGGCGCGATCCGAATGGTGTGGGAAGTGTGTTTGAATTTGCAACAGGTGCGGAAACCATTGCTCAAGTGATCGACCTCAACCTCACGCTGCGAAATCTGCGTTTTCACGATAAACTTTCCAATCCAAGACACATCTTTGATATAGAGACTCTGGAAAGCTACCGAGGTATCACCATTGAGAACGTTTCACTCTACGAGCCGAAAAATGAAAAAAAGTCTCTCCTCAAAGGCAGCGCACTCGCACCATGGTATGAGCAGTTAGTTTTCAAAAATGTAACTTACAAAACAAGCGGGCAGAGCCAATACGATACAGGAACACTGCTCACTGCGGCCAATTTCAACACTTATTTTGAAACGAACGAGTTTGTGAAATACATGCTGTTTGATACTCCTCGCGATCTCACCATCAGCACTGTTGCCGATCTCGTCAGAGGAACGATTTCCAAAAATCCCAACCAAGCCACTCACACAGAAACCTCACGAGTTACATTATCCGTGACTGCTAAACCGGGATATGTTTTCACAAGCTGGGATGGACTGAATCAGGATGATCTCACGACGGTTCCGACCGCCAATCCGATTACGATCAGGATGTTGGATCACAGGACTATCACCGCGAATTTCGGTTTAGCCGACATCGTAAATCCGGTAGTTATCACCACTCCCATCACTGGCAGTTGGACTGTGCCAGCAGGAGTTTACAGTGCCACCTTCCAGACTTGGGGCGGTGGTGGCTCGGGAGGCTCGGCCCATCATCGCCCCGGTGCCACCAACGTCAGCGTCCGTGGCGGCGGTGGGACTGGCGGCGGCTATGCCAGCAAGACGCTCCAAGTCGTGCCCGGTCAGGTGATCGGCTACACGGTCGGAGCGGGCGGAAGCGGGTCGAGTTTGGGAGCAGAGGAAAATTTCCCAACCAATTCCTATGGCGGAGAAGGAGGCGTATCCTTCGTGACTCTGGATGGCGGGGCGGCCATTGCGTCCGCCGTGGGTGGTCTCGGAGGAAATTACAAGTCGGGCAACACGAGTTCCGTCGGTGGATCGAGTCGAGCCGCACCAGC
>JANOQR010000073.1:0-18954 GCA_031414935.1 Luteolibacter sp. | reverse complement strand
CCGAAGCTCGCACTCAGTTTCCGCAAGCCGTCAGCCAAAGCCTCGTCCTCGATCGGCGCGGCGTAAACGAGTTCGCCACCTTGCGCCCACATCGAAACCGCCAGCGTTTGAAAAAAATCTTCGCGATACGTTTGGAGCGACGGCTGAATCCGCAGCCTCGCCGCGTGCAACTTAAAAGGCGCAATCCCGAGTCGCTGCTTGAAGGCTAACATCGTCTCATCCAGCGACATTTCCTCATCCGGCGAGCCACCCGTTTCCCAATCCACCAAGACTAGCTCTGGGTATTTCCATAAATTACTGATGGGCGCCTCTTTGCCAAAAGCCTGACGAAACGCGAAGGGGAAACGCCCGTTAATTTCAAAATACCGAGTCACCACCGCACGGAATTTCCGAATCCGCAGCATCGTCTCATCCACCATGTCTTGGTCGGCAGTCGTGAGATCATCCAGCCGTCCCTGAGTGAGCGCGAGCAACTCCTGCGCCCCAGAAAGCGCGGGCAATGGAGCACTCCGCCGATAGTAGCCTTGGCCTTTTTCCACCTTCGCAATCGGCGAACCCGGATCACACGACATGATGGAAAAATGGTAGCGCAGCGAGGCGTCTGAGTAGTTGCCGGTGAGCTGCAATCGCGTCAGGCGGATCAGCTCGGTGCCTTTGATAGAATCGGCGGGATTTCCCGGCAGCAGAGTGGGAAGAATGTCTGATAGCTGATTGCGAAGACTCATAGGGGATCAAAACGAAGGTTACCTTTTGGCCATCCAATTCACCCCACTGCGGATCATCAAGCCCCAAAAGAACCAGATTTAAAAAATTCGCCTTCCACCGCCATAGTTTTTTGAAGGAAAAGCCACTGACGCTTGTCGAAGCGCGCCATTGCCCCATTTAACACCATGAATTTTAAATCATTTCTACCCATTCTGACTCTCGCCGCCCTCACCAGTAGCAGCTTTGCCCAACAACCCGACGCCCGCCGCATCCTCGAAGGCGCACGCCTTTCCGCCACCCTCACCAAGCTCGACGACGGCCTCAACGGCCACCTAAAAAAGAACGGCACTTCCACCCCGATCACCCTCTTTCTCAAAGGCGAGGACATCCAGTTTCAGTTCTCCGAGAACAAAAGCCCGTGGCGGATTTTTCACATGCGGATCGGCGATGCAGACTTCAACCTGTTTGAAATCATCGGCGGCAAAACCGTCAAATTTCCCGCTGAAAAAATCGTCCAGCCCATCGCTGGCACCGATCTAACCTACGAAGATCTCGCCCTGCGCTTTTTCTACTGGCCGGACCCAAAATTAGAGGCAACCGAAGACGTCAACGGCCAGCCCTGTTACAAAATCCGAGTGGACAAACCGAAAGATTCTGCTGGCCGCTATCAGACGATCTACGTCTGGGTCCACACCAAGTTCGGAGCCTTCATGCGCATTCGCGGCCACGATAAAAGCGGCGGCCTCGTGAAAGAATTCCAAGTCGAAGACATCATGAAAGTCGCCGACAACGTCTGGACGCTCCGCAAAATGCAAGTCACCACCTGCGATCCTAACAACGATGGCCGCCGCCTCTCCATCACCGACATGACTTTCGACGCCCCCAAGAAAGTCGCCCCACGCGGCGTCCGTTGAATTCCATGCTCCTCTGGACCGACGCCCACAATCACCTGCAAGACCCACGCCTCAGAGACAGTGGTCTCATCCTTGCCGCGATGAAACTCGCAGGCGTCTGCCGCTGCATCGTGAACGCCACACGAGAAGCAGATTGGTCCGCCGTCGCTAATCTCGCGCAAACCGAGCCAAACTTCATCTCCCCAGCCTTTGGCATTCACCCATGGCACGCACACACAGCATCGCCCGGCTGGCAGACGCGGCTGAAAGAACAGCTAGAAAAATTTCCCCACGCTTCCATCGGCGAGTGTGGCCTCGACCATTGGATTTCTCAGCCGACTCTTGAAATCCAACGCCTCATTTTCACCGAGCATCTCCGTCTCGCCCGCGAGCTGAACCGCCCTGTCACGATCCATTGCCTCAAAGCCTGGTCCGCATTGCTAGAATGTTTCGCAGAAACTCCCCCACCCTCGCGATTTCTCATGCACAGCTTCGGCGGCTCCATTGAGATCGCCCGCCGCTTAATCCCGCTCGGTGCCTACTTCTCGTTTTCCGGCTACTTCCTCCACCCGCGAAAATCCGCCGTCATCGATGTCTTCCGCCAGCTCCCCAAAGACCGCATCTTGCTAGAAACCGACGCACCAGACATGCTTCCGCCGCCAGAGTTCGTCACTCATCCGCTCTCGGAAAATTTCAACCACCCTGCCAACCTACCAGCCATCGGCGCAGCACTCGCCACCGCCCTCAGCATCACCCCTGAAGCCCTCGCAGAACTCACGCGACAGAACGCCGAGCACTGCTTCGGCCCCCAGTAGTGGCGATCACCGGTCGCCGCGAATCGTATGTCTTATCTCAGAGCAACCACCGCATAACCCGCAGGCAGCTCTGGCCCATTTCACTGACGAAAACAGCGACTGATGTTCCCGCTCTCGGACTGCGGGGACATGTCCTGTCCATTACCCACAAGTATCATCTTCAGCCCCGAGAGGGGTGCAAGACGACAGCCCAGGGTATCGCCTTGGGAATCGGTGGTATTAGCTATTCAAGCCCTGAAAGGGCGGAACAAAGGCGGCGGCACTCATGTAACGCCCCTTCAGGGCTAGGTTTTGCCTGTCAATTAGACCCAGGGCGATGCCCTGGGCTATCGTCTTGCGCCCCCCACGGGGCTGAAGATTCAGGCGTTTTCTGGCATATCGAAGTCTGAGACTCTTCCACCTTTGTGGGTAACGGGCAGGGACATGTCGGAAGCCGTCCACACCTCAGCTTCACCGCTCGACAGACCAAGCAATGCCGAGTTTCCTCGCCGCAATGTCAGCCGACTCCCAGCAAGACTTTGCATTCGCATTCTTGAGCATCCTTTTCGAGGGCGCACCCTTCATTCTGCTAGGAACTCTCATCAGCGGCTTCATCGACGTTTACCTGCCCGCCGGGACGATGGACCGCTTCCTGCCGAGAAATCGTTTACTCGCCGTGATGATGGCCGGGTTGTTAGGCGCGGTGTTTCCCGTATGCGAATGCGCGGTCGTCCCGGTAATCCGGCGACTGGTGACGAAAGGCCTGCCCGTCGCGTGTGCGCTGACTTACATGTTAGCAGCTCCTATCGTGAACCCGATCACCGCCCTGAGCACATGGAAAGCCTTCCAAGGCCAAGACGCTGCCTTGATGACCAGCTCGCGCATGATGTTGGGATACCTGATCGCGGTGGCGGTGGGATTCATCGTCATGCGTCTTCCACTCGCCGCAGTGCTCAAGCCGAGACTCGCTGCGACGATAGCGAACGACACGGATTCCCATCACGCCGCCCACGATTATCCCCACGAGCATGATGGCTGCTGCGGTCACGAGCATCCCTCCGCTGGTGGCGAAAAACTCGTGTCTGCCTTCCGCTCCGCGATGAAGGATTTCATGGACGTTGCGGTTTATTTCACCATCGGCGTGATGATTACCGCGTTGTTTAACACCGGCATTGCAGGGTGGTTAGATGGCATGGCACAGAATCCCGTAGCGGCCCCAGCCGCGCTGATGGGGCTCGCATTTGTCCTGAGTCTATGCAGCACGTCAGATGCGTTCATCGCCGCCACCTTGGCGAAATTTTCGTGGGCCGCGAAACTCGCCTTCCTCACCTTCGGGCCAATGATGGATCTGAAATTGATCTTTCTCTACCAGACTGTCTTGAAAAAACGCTTCATCCTCTGGCTCGCGTTAGGATTGTTTTTCTCGATAGGCATCATCTCCATCCTCTGCCAATTTTTCCTTTTCCAAACGACATGAAACCGCAGACCCGGCGCATTTTGTTTTCCCTAGCAGTGCTCATCTGGAGCGGAATCCTGCTCTATTTCTACGCCAGTGGTCGGGTAAATAAGTATCTCGCCACCGACTTCCGGCCTCTCACTCTAGCAGGCGGACTCGGGATGGCGGTGATGGGCTTTTTCAATCTCCTCACCGCCGGATACGATGCAGGCTGTGAGCACGAACATGACAGCGGGGACATGCACCCGCTCACCGCCATCCTGCTCATGCTCGTACCTGTCGCCCTATCAGTCGCATGGACGAAGGACAGCTACTCACTCGCCGCGCTTTCGCGAAAAGGTCTCTACGACTCGCCGACTGCCGTCGCGCCACCGCGCTCGTCAACGCCAGCTCTCACCCGCGAGCAGATTGAGAAAACTCACCGCAAAACCGCCGATGGCTTCCTTCAATTCAATCTGCTAGAAATCTCTTTCGCCACTGGCGACCGCGAGCTACAACCTCTCTTCGACGGTCTCAAAGTCGAAACCATCGGACGCTGGATCCACGAAAAATCCAACAACCCCAAAGGCACTCGCAAGCGACTCTATCGACTCTTCATGAACTGCTGCGTCGCAGACAGCCGCGCCATTCCCATCGTCCTCGAGTTCGAGAAATCTGCCCCAGAATTCCCAGAAAACGCATGGGTCAAAGTCAACGGCACGATGCGATTTCCACTAGAAAATGGTGCCGTGCATCCCGTGTTGATGGCAGAGCACGCCGAAGTGACCGATGCACCGCAGGAGGAAATTTTCATGCGGAACTGACCATGCCATCGCCTCAATCCATACTCACCTGCCTCTTCATCGGTGCGATCGGCGCAGCAGGAATCCTCAATGGACTGTATGAGAAAACCCGTCGCGCACCCGCAGACGCGATAAAGTTAGAGAGCCGACTCAGCTACGCCAACGAAGAGATTGCGATGCTCAAACGCGAGAACGAATCCCTCCGCTCCCTCGCCCACGGCGGCGGAAAAATCACGGCGCCGCCTGATTTCATCGCCCGCACCGAGAGAGAGTTCGGGTTAAAATTTCTAACTAGCCCGCTGATTCACCGCACCGCTCCAGATGCTTTGAAAGACCGCATCACCGCCGCCATCGAGAGCCGCTTCGGCCCTGCCGGAGTCGATGACCGCCAGCTCGCCTACTCGCTCATCGGCTGGCTCCAGCCCGACGAAGATCTTCTCAGCCAACTCGCCATCGCCGAGTCCACCGACAAGCAAGCGTGGCTGGATGAAGCCACCGGCGAAGGCTGGATGCTCGATAAGACCAACCTCAAAAACATCCCCGATCAAGCCGCACTCATCAGTCTGCTCGCGCAAATCCTGCTTCATCAAAATTTCCCACCACCTCCCGCGTATCCCGGCGACGACGCACACCGCGCTCGGACTGCCCTCCATTTTGGAACCGCCGCCGGAGCAGAATCCCGCTTTCTTACCGAGCAAGCCCGCACCAGAGGCTTCATGCCAATGACCGAAAACAAGGTATCCAAACAACTTCTCGCCAGCCTCTCGCCCTTCGTCCGCGAGCTAACGAATTTCACCAACATCCACGGCAAAGGTTTTTCAGACGCGCTCCACGTCCGCGGGAACGAAGCTCTACACACCGCATTCCGCCACTCCCCGCCAGCCACGCACACCATTCTTCATCCCGAAAAACCCGACTCACCCTCCGTCGTCATCGAGCCACCAGCTCATCTCGAAGCACCATTCCTCACCGAGTCCGCTGGACAACTCGGTTTCCTGCTCTGGGTGAAACAAGTTGCCGATGCCGAGATTGCTCAAGAAATTTCCCTCACTTGGGTAAACGACCGCTACTTCCTTTTCCCAGACGGTGAAGAAGCTGCCGCCGTCCTCTGGGACATCGAGCTTGATTCCTCAGCCACCGCTGAACGCCTAGAAACGAGCGTCGCCCCCAAGTTAAGCCGCAGAAATCCAGACCGTCACCTTTCCATCCACCGCCTCTCGCCGACTCGACTGCGTTTCCTCAACACCGCCACCGCCGAGAGCACCGCAAAACTCCGGGGGCCGTGACTTCCGCACTCGCCTGAGTTTATCGAACCCATTTGAGAGATTGCCAAACGGCCATGACCTGAGCTTGCATCTCCCCACTTCGTTCCTGACCACTTACTTATGAAACCGACTCTTCTAGTTCTCGCCGCCGGAATGGGCAGCCGTTACGGCGGCCTCAAGCAAATGGACCCGATGGGCCCCAACGGCGAAACCGTGCTGGATTACTCGGTCTTCGACGCCATCCGCGCGGGCTTTGGTCGGGTGGTTTTCATCATCCGCGAGGATTTCGCCGAAGCCTTCCAACAGAGCGTCGGCGCACGCTTCGCCGGCTTGATCCAAGTGGATTACGCCTTTCAAAAACTCGAAGATCTCCCCGCTGATTTCACCGTCCCCGAAGGCCGCGTGAAACCTTGGGGAACCGCCCACGCCGTCCGCGCCGCACGTCATCTCGTGAGTGAACCCTTCGCGGTCATCAATGCGGACGATTTCTACGGCAGCGACGCCTACGTCCGCGCCGCAGCATTTCTCAGCAAGCCGCGCTCGGAAAATGACAAAGCTCACTACGCGATGATCGGCTACCCACTCATCAACACTCTCTCAGACCACGGCGATGTGAACCGCGGCATCTGTTCGCGCGACGAAAACGGTCTCCTATCTGGAGTCGAAGAGTATGTGAAAATCGAGCGCGATTCCGATGGCGTCGTTCGTGGAAATGCGCTCGACGGCACCCGCAACGAAGTCTGCGAAGAGTCGCCCGTTTCCATGAATTTCTGGGCTTTCTCGCACTGTTTCATGGATCATCTGGAAACGGAGTTCACTCATTTCATCCGCGATTTTGGGCATGTGGAAAAATCCGAGAACTACATCCCCACCGTCGTGGACTCACTCATCCGCTCGAACAAAGCCGACTGCTCCGTGCTCCGCACGACCAGCCATTGGTTCGGCGTGACGTATCCCGAAGACAAGCCCCACGTCGTCGCGTCCATCCGTAAGCTCATCGAATCCGGCGAGTATCCAGCAGACCTCACCCAAGGCGCGGTCCATGCATGATCTCCGTGCTGTTTCCGCTCTTTTCGAAATGCGTGCCGACTTTATCGAGGCACAGCCATTCGGAACTGGCCACATCAATGACACGTATTGCGCGTGCTACGATCAAGCAGGCTGCCGCGTCCGCTACATCCACCAGCGACTCAATCACCACGTTTTCAAGAATCCCACCGAGGTGATGGAAAACGTCGAGCGCGTGACCCGACATTCGCTCAATCAGCTTCTCGCAGACGGAAACACCGAGGCTCACCGCCGCACTCTCACCTGCATCCCCGCGCGAGACGGCAAGCCCTACGCCTTCGATGCGAACGGCAATCTCTGGCGGACCTATCCCTTCATCGAAGGCGCAAAAGGCTACGACCAGATCGAGAGCGACGAACAAGTTTATCAAGCAGCTCGTGCCTTCGGTTCATTTCAAAACCTCACCGCCGCGCTCACCGGTCCGCGCCTTCACGAGACGATTCCTCATTTTCATCACACTCCGAAACGCCTCGAAGCACTCGAAGCCGCATTCGCTGAAAATATCGCTGGCCGCGCCGATTTCGTCCTCACTGAAATGGAATTCGCCCGCGCCCGAGCCGCGGATTGCTCGCGCATCATCGACCTCATCGCCGCTGGCGAAATCCCGGAGCGCATCACTCACAACGACACCAAGCTCAACAACGTCCTGCTCGACGAAGAATCCTCCGAAGCCATCTGTGTCATCGACCTCGATACGACGATGCCCGGCTGCGCGCTCTATGATTTCGGCGACATGGTCCGCGCCATGACGCCGACCACCCGCGAGGACGAGACCGACCTCAGCCGCGTCGGCATCCGGCTGGACCGCTTCGAGTCGCTCGTCAAAGGCTACCTCTCCACCGCGACATTCCTGAACGAAGCCGAGCTAGCGAACCTCGCGTTCTCCGCCAAGCTCATCACGCTCGAACTTGGAATGCGTTTCCTCACCGACCACCTCAACGGTGACACCTACTTCAAAATCAAACGGCCCGACCACAACCTCGACCGCTGCCGTAGCCAGTTCGCCTTCGTCCGCGTCATCGAGGACAAACTCGACGTCATGGAGGAAATCGTCGCCAACGTCCTCTGTCCGCCGCTCCATCAAAGCTCGCACTTGAAACTTCCCCCGCGAGTGGCGAAGAGTGCGGCCCGATGAATTTCGACTTCGACACCCCGATCAACCGCCGTGGCACCGGCTGCATCAAATACGACCGCCGCCCCGAGCTCGATCCATTCTGGGTCGCCGACATGGACTTCGCATCCGCCCCGGCGATCCTCGAAGCACTCCATAGCCGCGTGGACCACGCCATTTTCGGCTACGCCCAGCCACACGCTGGCCTGAACGAGGCGATCATCGACTACCTCCGCGAACGCCGCAGCGCGATCGTCCCGCTCGATCACATCATCCACCTCGGCGGACTCGTCCCCGCGCTCTCACTCTCGGCCCGCGCGTTTTGCAAATCTGGCGATGCCGTGATGACCTGCACGCCCGTCTATCCGCCCTTCATCGGCGTCCACCACGACGCCCACGTCGATCTCATCACCGTCGATCACGCCCTCAACGACGGCCAATGGACCATCGACTGGACCGCTATGGAAAATTCCGTCACTCCACAGACGAAAATTTTCCTCCTCTGCAATCCCCAGAACCCACTCGGCCGCGTCTTCACCGCCGCTGAAATCACGAAACTCGCCGAATTTTGCGAAGCGCACGACCTCGTCCTCGTCGCCGATGAAATCCACTGCGATTTGATCTTCGACGAAGCCGCCACACCTCATTTTTCCGCTCTCAATCTTCCGGAAAACCTCGCCAAGCGCACCATCACTCTGCTTTCCCCCAGCAAAACCTGGAACATCGCCGGCCTCGGTTACGCCATCGCAGTCATCCCAGACGACAGCATCCGCCGCAAGTTCGCCGCCGCTCGCGGCCACACGCTCAGCGAAATCAACGCCCTCTCCTACTACGCCGCAGAAGCCGCCTACCGCCATGGCGAGCCGTGGCGCCTGGAACTCATGGCCTATCTGAAATCCAACCGCGATACTCTCGTCGATTTCATCCGCAGCCGTTGCCCCGCCCTCGCCGTCTCTCCCGGCGAAGCCACCTACCTCGCCTGGATCGACGCCCGCCAGATGGGAGTCGAAAATCCCGCCCAGACTTTCGAGAAAAAATCCGGCCTCTTCCTCTCAGACGGAGCCTACTTCGGCTGGCCCGGCTGGGTCCGCTTCAACTTCGGCTGCCCCCGCGCAAGGATGCTCGAAGGCTTGGAAAAAATCGCGAGCGCACTTTGAGCTTCCGCCAAACTTCCCGGTTGCATTCTGCGACTTTTAGATTCACCTTGCTCCCAGTTCAGCCATGCCAATCGCCATCAAAGTCTCCGATGCCCTCGCCGAAGAAGCCCGCGCCGCCTCCCAAGACGCCGACCGCTCGCTCACCGGCCAAGTCGAACACTGGGCCCGCCTCGGAAAAGCCGTGGAACCGCATTTCTCCGCCAGCACCATCGCCTTCCTCAAAAAAAACGGCGGCCTGCTCTCGCCGGAAGAAGAGCAAGTCGCCATCAAACAAACCCTCGCCGCGTTGGAAGAATTTCGGAAAAATCCTCCTTACGATAAAATGCGAGAAGTCATCTTTAAGAGCGGCTTCGTCTATGAGGCTGATCCCAACGACCCCGCTGGAGTCGTCAAACTCTTCAAAGACGGCACCAAAATCGCCGGAAAAATCGTGGATCGCGAGTTCGTTCCGAACTCATAATCAAGCCCATTGATGATCTCTCATTTCCTTCCTCGACAGCACGAACCTCAAATGTAATTTAAAGTAAATTTCATGGAAAAAAACCTAAATTCCCCTCTTTTAGTTATTCTTGCTGGGCCAAATGGCGCGGGGAAATCGACGTTTTATCGGACCCACCTTGCAGACCACCGCCTACCCTTCATCAACGCCGATCAGATCGCCCTCGAAGTTTTCGGCAATCAAGAACCCGCCACCGCCATTCCGGCAGCCAAGATCGCCGACGAACGTCGCCAACAAATGATCCGTGAAGGACGCTCGTTCATTTTTGAAACTGTGCTCTCAGATCCAGTCGGCGACAAAATCGAATTTCTAAAAGTGGCTCAAAGCCAAGGATTCCAGATCGAAGCGCACTTCATCGGCATCACCAACCCGACCTTGAGTCACGCACGCGTCATCCAACGTGTCACCCAAGGCGGGCATGATGTGCCGCTGGATAAAATCCAAGCTCGCTACGCCCGCACGCTTGAGAACCTCGCCCGACTCATTCCCGTCGCAGATCAGCTCACAATCTATGACAACTCCGAAGGTTTTCGACCTCATCGCCCCATCGCCTTTTTTGAAAAAGGAATCCTCCTCGCCCTCTCCGCCGACATCCCAGCCTACCTCGCCTTCCTCAATCTCTCCGCCCTCGTCACTCCTGACACCATGATTCTTTAACCACTGATTTCACAGATTTACTGATTTGAAGAATCAGAAAGGCCTCTCAAACCAATCTCTAAAATCCCTTCTTCAATCCGTAAATCCGCGAAATCCGTAGTTAAAAAATTCCTTTCCGCCATGAAAAAGCTCACCTCCACCGAGACCCTCCGCCACCTCGATCTCCTCACAGCCGCCGCGCCCGCGCACATCGCGAAACCCACCGATGCCGCCGCGTTCGCCACCTTGCTCGAACGCATCCGCAGCTTGATCCGCGAACAGAACACCGCCGAACTCTCCACCCAAACCCTCCGCGCCACGCTTTTTCCCCACGCTTCCGGTGACTCCCAGCGAGTGCTTTTTTCCAACTTCCGCAAAACCCTCGACACCACCGCCACCGCCACTTGCCGGAATTTCTCCCTCTTCCAACCGAACCTCAGAGGAAAAGCCCTCGACGAAGTGATCTGCTACTTCCGAGGCGACGCCATCAGTGCCACCCCGGATTTGGATAAATCTACCAGAGATTCCCTCGCCGGGCTGAACCGCAAAACCCTCATCGCCGCGCCTGCCGCCGTTCTCACCCGCGAGCAGCTCACCCGCATCACCGAGATTCTCTGGGAAAAATCCCCCGATGGCCGCCGCCCCATCCGCATTTTTCTCTCCTACGCGCACAAGGACGACGCCCTCGTCGAGAAACTCCTCGCCCGCTTGCGTGACGAGCTAGCCATCTCCAAGAGCTTCGTTTTCTCCATCTGGCTCGACACCCGCATCCTCTCAGGAAATGAGTGGCATCAGGACATCCAGCAAGCCCTCACCACCTGCGATCTCTGCGTTTCCCTTGTCAGTCCGGCGTTTTTTGCCAGCGGCTACATCACTCGCGAGGAACTGCCACTCACCGTGAACGGCACCATCCCCGGCGTCCCCGTGATGCTCGAACCCATCGACTTTTCCCGCTGCAATCTCCACGGCCTCGAACAACGCCAAATCGAGTCCCTGAAGGAAAATCACCGCCACCGCGCGTTCTCGGAATGCACTGGCGAGGTCGCCAAACGCTTCGCCGCTCACATCGCCGCCAAAATCGAAGAAAAAATCCCCACCGCGCTGGAACACCTCACCCACCGCCATCTCGGCGATCCCGAGAAATTCTCCCAGCTCCTCGCCGACCACCCCGAACTCGAAGAAATTTTCCTCCCCCAGCCGCAAAACCCAAACGTGGCACGGGCGGCTCGCCCGTTCTCCCCACCCACCAAAACCAAACTCACCACCCTCCTTAAAAATCACCTCCCGAAAAACTCTGCCCAGCTCCTCGAAGCCTACTGCGCCGTCGGCGGACTCCGCGAAATCACCGGGAAAATCGAGAAAACCGTCATTGAATCAGACGATCCATACGCGCGTTTCAGCGCCCACGCCCAGCGTGCCGTGACCGCGCTCCAGCGCTGGGTCGCCGATCCCACAGGCCCGCCCTTCGCCGCCGTGCTGGGCGAAATCGGCTCTGGGAAAACCACCACGCTGCAAATGCTCGCCGCCGCCCTCGTCGCCGATCCCACCGCGCCGCCCGTCATCCTCATCGACCTCCGGGACTACTTCGATTCCGCCGATCCCAAGCTCGAAAACCTCCTCGCCGAGCATCTCCGCCGTCACGATTCCGAGAAATCCCTCACTCCCGCCGATCTCCTCCGCGCAGTCCGCGAGGAACGCGCCCTCATCATTTTCGATGGTCTCGACGAAAAAATCATCTCCATGAGCGAGGCCGCGCGGCAGAATTTCATCCGCGAACTTTGGCGCGTCCTGCCAGCAGACCTGCTCGATGCTCCAGCCAGCAGCGGACGCGGGCGACTCATCATTTCCTGCCGCTCCCACTATTTTCCCACCATCCAGAGCCAGAGCAGCGGCTACCTCGCGAACGATCGCGGCCACGCCACCGAGAAAGACTACCTCGCCTGCATCATGCTCCCGTGGCAGGACGAGCAAATCCGCGAATATCTCAGCCGCCTACTCGGCGAGGAAAAATCCGCCATCGCGCTCGATCTCATCGAGACCATTCACAACCTCAAAGACCTCGCCCAGCGTCCTTACTTGCTCAATCTCATCGGTCCCGAGCTGGAGGGACTGGAAAACGACCGCCACGCGGGCCGCTCCATCAATGCCGCCAGCCTTTACCACAAATTCACCGAACGCTGGCTCGCCCGCGACGATGGCAAACACGTCTTCACCCCGACGCACAAACGCCGCCTCATGGAGCAGCTCGCCGCCGATCTTTGGCAGGAAAACTCCCGCGAATGGCCGTGGGAACGCGTGGAAGAATGGCTGGACGATTACCTCCACGCCCACCCGGCGATGGCAGGCGGCTACTCGGAATCCCGCGCCGTGCTGAAGCAAGATTTCCGAACCGCCACGCTTTTTTTGCGGCCAGATGGCTCGGCGGATTCCTTCCGTTTCGCCCACACCTCGCTGCAAGAATACTTCCTCGCCAGCCATCTTTGCCGCAGCTTGCACACGCGCGATGGCCAACCAGCCGAGGCATGGAATCTCCCGATGCCATCGCTGGAAACCTTGGATTTCCTCGGTCAAATGCTCCAAACGCTGCCCGTCCGGGATCAGGAAACTTCGCTCCAGCGGCTGCGTGAGCTTTTGGGAAATCCTGCCGCGCCCGTGCTCTCGCGTGGTGCCGCCATGCGTTATTGGTTACTGGCTTCAGAAAAATCTTTGCCCGTCCCGGATCGACCGGACCTAGCCATGAGCGGCATCGACTTCACCGCATGGGAATTCCACGGCAGCGCAGAACGCCCGCTCCGCTTCGGCAGCGTGGATTTTTCCGAATCCGTCCTCATTCGCGCCACATTCGAGTATGTCCACTTCGCCCCCGCCAGCCGTTGGTGCGGCGCGGACATGCGCTCGGTGAAATTCATCGAAAGCCAGCTCGTCGCCGCCGATTTCTCCGCCGCCCGGCTGGATGGCATCTTCTTCCGCAAGTGCGATCTCCGCGACTCCCGCGCCGAGCCCTCTCCCCCAAGGAGCGGCGATCTCCGAATCGCCGAAGCCCATGAAGTGCCGATGAGCGGAAATGAACTGCACCCCATCCACTCCCAATGGACCTCGGCGGATCGTAGTTCCGTGGCTGGGACAACCTGTCCCCGCCACCCCATCGGCGCCCCATGCACCTCGGCGGATCGGAGTCCGCCGCTCCTTGCGGCGCAAGCACCAGCCAACCCTCTCACCGCCACCGCCCTACTCCACCTCTGCCAAACCACCCCCGGCGGCCCATGGCCGGAGCTTGAACAGCCCATCCACTCCTCAATTACCTCTCTCATCGGCCATGCCAACGTCGTCACCTCCGTCGCATTCTCCCCGGACGCTAAACTTATAGTCTCAGGCTCATTCGACAATACTCTCAAACTCTGGGACGCGGTTTCAGGTTCTTGCATCCGTTCCTTCGTAGGGCATACAGGGCGGATCACATCCGTTGCTTTTTCGCCAGAAACGAATCTCATCCTCTCAGGCTCAGATGACTGTAATCTAAAACTCTGGGACGCGGTTTCAGGTGTTTGCATTCGTTCTTTCGCGGGACATGACAACCGCGTTAATGCGGTCGCTTTCTCGCCTGACGAAAAATTTATCCTCTCCGGTTCAGACGACAAAAGCACCAAACTTTGGGACTTGAATACAGGGGGGTGTATCCTTTCTCTAGCGGGTCATGATGGCTTCGTTACATCCGTAGCTTTCTCCTCGGACTCCAAATTTATCCTCTCGGGTTCACACGATAAGACGCTCAAGCTATGGGACGCATACTCTGGTATTTGCATCCGATCTTTCAGTGCTCCTTACAGCTCGACTTACTCCGTCGCTATCGTGACTGACAAAAAACTCGCCCTGTTTGATTCAATCACCCAAACTTTTAATCTCTCGAAGGTGGATTCAAGTTTTTGCCTCCGATCTTTCGCAGGGCATATAGACAGCATCAATACCGTTGCTTTTTCGCCCAACGCAAAGCTCATCCTTTCGGGGGCAATAGGTAATACTCTCAAACTCTGGGACGCGGACTCTGGGTCTCTCATCCGTTCTTACAATGGGCATGACGGGGCGATCTCATCCGTAACTTTCTCACCAGATGCAAAGCTCATCCTCTCTGGGTCATACGACAAAACTCTAAAACTCTGGGACGTGGATTCCGGTTCTTGCATCCAATCTTTTGCTGGGCATGGCAGCGCGATTTCGTCCGTCGCTTTTTCCCCAGACGCAAAGCTCATCCTCTCTGGTTCATTCGACAGTAATCTCAAAATCTGGGACGTGGTTTCAGGTTCTTGCATCCGTTCTTTTTCTGGTTACGACAGCGAAATCTACCCAGTTGCTATCCCGCCAGATACTAACCAAATAGCCTCTCAACATTTCGACGGCAAAGTGATTTGCTCTCGGGACTCTAGCGAAACTTTTCTTATACCAAAGGCAGCAGAAAGCTGGCTGAGAAAAAACTCACACACCACCGCCGACCTCACCCTCGAACTCATAGGCCACGCCTCCATCCTCCTCCGCCGCAACGACACCCTCCTTCGCGAAATCCTCCCACTTCCCGATGGCCAAACCCTCGTCCGTGAGCCATGGGACGAGACCGAGGCCCGCAAACCCTATCACGCCTGCCGTTGGAAACTCGTCTCCGGCCCCGCCGATGCTTGGCGTTACTGCGCCGCCATCGATCTCGAAACTCTCGCCATCCACCCACCCGAACTGGCGATGGGGGAAGAAAAGTTATGAGTTGTGGGTTATTCGTTATTAGGGGAAGAGGAAGAAATGCCGATTGAGCAGCGGAGGTACGAAATTTTTCATTCGATGTTCGATGTTCGATGTTCGATGTTCGATGTTCGATGTTCGATGTTCGATGTTCCCGCTTGATGTAAAAAGAAATGCTGCACAACAAGTTCAGGGAGCGAGCTGCTGCTCAAACGGGTTCCAAAATTTGAGGTCGGGGATCCAGTCGAAGTCACTGGAATTGCGGCTCACCAACCGGAAATCGTATTCAAGCGCGGTGGCTGCGATGATGGAATCGCCGAGGCTCATCTTTCTCTGTTGCCTCAGTATCACCGCACGGTCAGCGATGGCGAAGGTCGTTTCAAGATTCACTCGGGCGGCAAAGAAGGACTCTAAATCAGCCTGATCCGCGGGTGTGAGTCGATGGTAACCCAGAACTTCGATTTTGGTCGCGACGGATACCGCACAAGGCATCGACTTCAGCATTTCCTTCAGCCACTGAAACTCCGCCTGCCCAGCATAGATGACGATGTTACTATCCAGCAAGTTCATGGATTGCGACCGTTGAGAGGCCGATCTTGGCGAATTTCACGTTGCCAAGCCACCGGGTCGTCGATTTCTGCCAAGCCACCGCGAGCTGCGATACGAGCGAGTGCGTCCCACCCCGCAGCACTTGGCCCCGATGACTCGTTCTCCGCCGACTCCACTTGCGCCGTGATCCGGAGCTTTTTACCCAGCAGCTCGTGCGGCACCTGCAAGTGCAACATTCCATCCGCCGAAGGCTCCAAAATCGCCGTGATCGTGTTCATGAACGCACTGTAGTTACGAACTAGCGGAATTCCAAGCGACAAGTTGCCAACGCCCGCCACGGGAAATGAATAAAAGTTATGAGTTTTGGGTTATTCGTGATTAGGGGAAGAGGAAATGCCGAGTGAGCAGCGGAGATGCGAAATCTTTCCTTCTATGTTCGATGTTCGATGTTCGATGTTCGATGTTCGATGTTCGATGTTGGGAGTTCGATGTTCGATGTTCAAATCTCCCCCACCCCAAACTCCGCCGCAACCATCCCCCAGCCAGCGGGTTTGCCTTCCACCATGAAAATCAAAAGCCTTCTTCCCGTCATCCTGCTCGGCTTCGCAAGTCTTGCTATTGCCGAGCCATCAACGCCGCTCCTCGCCATTTCTGCGAAGCAGCGCACTCTCGATAAGGATCACGATTTTCACGGTAAACACGCCAGCAGCACGGAGAAGACCATCGGCCTGCGGGTGGAAATCGTGAATACAAGTTCCGCCACGGTGCCGGAGTCTGAATTGACGGGCACCGCCTTGGTCTCGCGAGCTGGAGATTTCAAAGAGAAAGTCGTGAAGGAGTCGTTGGGCGTCATCAAGGTTCCAGCAATGAAGCCGAATGAAAAACTCACGTTTGATCTCGGTAAGATCGAGCTGAAGGAGATCGAATGGAAAGTTCGGAAATTCGAAGAAACCTTGAGTGAATGGCAAGTCGTCTGCACCCAAGGCGGGAATGAAATCGGTAAGACGGCGAGCAGTGATCGCTATTCCACGCTCCTCGAAGAAGTCGCGCCCGGCAAAAACAAGAAAGCTGGCCGTGTGAAACGCGGCAAAGGCCAAGTCGAGTGACCGCTCCCGCGTTGCGTTTCCACTTGCGCCGTTTCAGGCGCGGGCTTACTGCGGCGAGATGAAAATTTCTACCGCCTGTCTGATTTCCGGCGTCGTGATGATGCTCGGTTGCAAGGAAAAGCCGGAAGTTACCGTGACAGAATCTCGTGCGCCGAGTGACCGCGACAGCTCGCCTAAGTTGTTCGCCACCAGTGACCAGCGTTTCCGCGATGCGAAGCCGAGTCCGGTGAAAGGCGATGCGCCTGCGGGTTGGTTGGCATTGCCCGCGACTCCGATGCGCTTGGTCAACTACCGTTTCGGCGAGAGCGGCACCAGCGAAGTTTACGTCTCCATTTCCCAAGGCACGGTGTTGGATAACGTCAACCGCTGGCTGAAACAATTTTCCGCCGATCCTGTGGACGATGCTGGGCTGGGGAAACTTCCCACCATTTCGCTGGCAGGTTCTCCTGGCATTTGGGTGACGGCAGACGGCGAATACGCCAGCGGCATGGGCGCAGAACCGAAACCCGGATACGGCCTCGCCGGAGTGATCGCCTCCGTGGGTGGACAAATTCTCACGGTGAAAATGGTCGGCCCAAAAGCCGAGGTCGAGGCCGCGAAACCCGCTCTCGAAGCATACGCCAAGAGCCTCCGCATGGCTGAATGATTTCCGGGTAAGTTCCCGTATCGCGACACGCATTTTTGAACATGGAAATTTCCGACACTCCGCCGCTCGCTAAGGCACCCAGATCCATTCTGGGAAAAATTTTCGATGTGTTATCCGGCTTCGGTCTCGCGACGATCACGCTGCTTTTACTGGGGCTGCTGACTTGGTTCGCCACGCTGGAGCAGATCGACTACGGCCTCTATCCGACGCTGAACAAGTATTTCCACTGGAAGGCATGGTATGTCCTCCCGGAGCTTAACTCGCTGCCCAAGATCAACGGTAATCCGATCACTTTCCCCTTTCCCGGCGGCTACTGGGTGTGCGCGGTGCTCGTCTTGAATCTCATCCTCGGCGGTATCATCCGCATTCGTAAGGGCTGGGGCCACGCGGGAAATCTCATCTCGCACTTCGGCATCATTCTCATGCTCGTCGGTGGCGGTGTGGCCCATCATTTTTCGGAGCGCGGAAACATGGCCATCCCGCAAGGCGGCTCCAGCGATGCGGCGGAAGACTACTACGAATACGTCGTGGAAGTCGCTGAAAACAAAGATGGAAAGCCGGAGAAAATTCACGTCATCCGTGGCAACGACATCACCGATCTAGCTGGCGCAAAATCCCGCTTGTTCCGCATTCCCGAGCTGCCGTTCGATCTTGAGCTAGTCAATTACCTAGAAAACGCCGTCCCCGTCTCTGAAAACGAACGCGCCCCGGATCGCGGCCAACACATCGCCGATGGTTTCTTCCTGATGGAAAAACCCAAGCTCGATAAACCCGAAGAGGCGGAGCGATACACCGCCGCCTGCTACGCCCGCATCGTGAATCGGGACGGCACCAAGTCAGATCCTTTCATCCTCGCGGGGGCGAGTTTTCATCCGTTCACCTATCGTCTGGATGATCGCGTTTTCACCGTGGACATGCGGAAGCGCCTCTGGCCCATGCCTTTCTCGCTAACACTCGATAAATTCACCGCCGCGTTTCACCCCGGCACCATGCGGCCAGCGAAGTTTGTCAGCGAAGTCACCCGCACCGAAAATAACGAGACCGCCAAAGTCACCATCCAGATGAACGAGCCGATGCGCTACGAAGGCCTCACCTTTTTCCAAGCCAGCTACGGCCCGCCCGGTGCTGGCCCCGGTGATAAGATGTATTCCGTATTCGAGGTCGTGAAAAATCCTGCGGATAAATGGCCGGAATACAGTCTCTGGATCGTCGCCTTCGGGATGGCGGTCACATTTCTAACCAAGCTCGGCTCATTTCTGATGGCTGGCTCACGCAAGAAACGTCATGTCTAACTCATCTTCCAAAGTAGGCCGCTGGATCGCCGCCGCTCTCGCTCTCGCCGTGCTCGTTGCCATCTTCGCCAACGTCCTCAAAGACAACATGCCGAAAGGTGAGGTCCGAAAAATCGAGACTTACAGTCCTTGGAGCACTGAGACGCTGAAGATTGCCGAGACGATCCCTGTCCAAGAAGGCGGACGCATTAAACCGTTTGTCACTTATGCAGGTTTTACGATGCTCAGTCTGCACGGCGCGAGATCGATGAAAGTCGAGGGCGTCGGCGG
>JANOQR010000072.1:0-6446 GCA_031414935.1 Luteolibacter sp. | reverse complement strand
GGCGGGACGATGGGAGCATCCGGGACAACGACGGCGGTGAGGATTTCCACGCCCTCGACTCGCAGGGCTTGGAAGAGGCGGTTGTAGTTGTGGCGGAGGACGGCGGGCATGGCGACGCGGCCGGCCTCGACGATGTTTTCTCGGAGGAGCTTTGCGGAGAGATTGGCGATGAGGTCGGTGCCGACTTGGACGGCGCGCTCCGGGGCGAGGATTTCTTTCCCGGCTTGTTGGGTGCCCAGAATCACGTCGCTGGAAATGGATTGGCCTTGGATGGCGATGGTGGATTGGGCAGAAACGACTGCACCTTTCGAGTTCACGGTGATCTCGAGAACGGCGTGATCGTCAGATGCGAGCCAGCCGCGCAGGTGGTCGATGCGGACGGAGATGAACAGGCCACCATCAGGAGTGGGGCTGGTCTCGGGCTTGTAGCTGCGGTAATCGGCACCTGATAGGGAATACTCGGCGTAGGAATCACGCTTTTTCCAGCCGCCGAGGCTTTTCGCGAAGGTCTCTGGATCGACATCAACCCCAGCGAAAGCAACGGTTAGAGAAGAGGTCACTACGGCGAGGAGGAGAAACTTTGTTTTCATAACGATAGGGGCGGAAACGCGCCGGTTGATACGAGTCTGGAGGGAAATTTATTCGATGAACTCCGGTGGCGGCGCGGGTTTCGGGGAGCCGAAAAGTCGCTCGACTTGGGCGAGTGCTTTGGATTTGTGCTCGTCCTTGATGTAGGCGGCGACGGTGCCCAACGCGGCGACCAGTGCGCCCCAATCATCGCCAAAGCCGGCACCGGGAATCATATCAGGAATGAGGTCCGTCGGTAAAACGAGGTAGCCCAGCGCACCGACGATGACGCCCTTCGCCCACGTCGGCGTGTCGCGATCTTGGAGGCAGTAAAACAAAGTGAGCGCAGTGATGAGCGTCTTGCGACCCGCGGTGAGCGCGACCTTGCTCAAGGTGCGCCACAAGCGAGGCGCGGAATACCAACGCGGCGCAGCGAGGCGTGGAGGCAGGTGAGGCATGATGAGGAGAGAAGAAATTTTCCTGCCGCAAAGTGTTTCATTTCTCCGTGCGGGGCAAGGACAAGCCTCGTGGCCATCGTGACACTTGCAGAAATCCAACGGTTGCACGGCACTCGGCAGCTCGCTAGTTTCGCGCTGTGATCCGTCCTGTCGATGTCCTGCTAGAATTTCTCCAAGCTGAAAACAGCCGTGGTGTGACTCACATCCATCTGGACGAAGGTGCGCGAAGTGGCCTGCGGGAGCTTTTCAATGTCACCAAGAATGGCGGTGTGGCCGCGCCTGTCGCTTCGCAAGAATCGCCCGTCCTCGCACTGCCCGATATCGATCTGGAGCCGACTCCCAAGCCGCCCGTCGCCCTATCAGAGCTAGTGATCGAAGGCAGCTCGCGGAAAGAACAGCTAGACTCACTGCGCCGCCAAGCGGAAAACTGGGCACCCGCACGGTCGCTCGGGACGCTGCGGGAAAACATGGTTTTCGCCGTGGGAAATCCCGATGCCCGCGTGATGCTCGTAGGCGAGGCTCCGGGCTATCACGAGGAAAAAGAAAGCGAACCCTTCGTCGGTCCGGCAGGCCAAAAACTCAACGACATCCTCAAGGCGATGGGCCTTTCACGCGAAGAAGTTTACATTTCTAACATCGTTAAATTTCGCCCATCCACGCCCAAGCAGACGACGAACAACCGCAAGCCCAGCCCCGAGGAAATGGCCGCGTGCTTGCCCTTTATTCGAGCGGAAATCGGCATCGTGAAACCCACGTGCATCGTCGCGCTCGGTGGCACCGCGGCGGAGGGATTGCTCGGGCTAACAGGCACGGTGGGATCAATGCGCGGCTCGTGGCATGAGTTCTCAGGCATCAAGTTGCGCGTCACCTATCACCCCAGCTACCTGCTCCAGAGCGGCGGCAGCAGCTCAGTGAAACGCCAGCTCTGGGAAGACATGCTGACCGTGATGGAAGAACTCAAGCTCCCCATCTCAGAAAAACAGCGCGGCTACTTTCTGCCGAAAGCATGAAGATCAGAATGTTGCCTCAGCGGGTAAATCCAAGACTGTGATCGCAAGATTCTTGGACTGCGGCAGCCAGCTTACTGGCATGGATCTAACCCGCAGCAAGCTGCGGGGTGAAAGCGGCAGCAAGCTCTGCCAGTTACCCAAAAATATGGAAGAGTCTCAGACTTTCGATAGGCCAGAAAACGCCTGAATCTTCAGCCCCGTGGGGGCTCAAGACGATAGCCTAGGGCATCGCCCTAGGTCTAACGGACGAGTAAACCCAAGCCCTGAAGGGGCGTTACATGAAATGCAGCAGTCTATATTCCGCCCTTTCAGGGCTTGAATAGCTAATACAAACCGATTCCCAAGGCGATGCTCTGGGCTGTCGTCTAGCGCCCCCTTGGGGCTGAAGATGATATTTGTGAGGAACGGGCAGATCCAGCTGCCGCAATCCAAGATGACTAACTGAAAAAGGAAAATGGCTATCCTCTATTTTTCAGAAACTCTCTTAGTTGATCGAGTGCAGCCCGATGGTGTTGCCCTCGGTATCCGCCACGATGGCGATGTGGCCATACTCGCCGATGGGAAACTTTTCTTTGTAAACCATGCCGCCGTGCGCGGTGACTCGACCCGCCTCCGCCGCGCAATCTTCGCAGGAAAAATAGATCAACGTGCCACCACCGCCGGGAGCGCAGCCTTCCATTTTGCAGAGTGCGCCCGAGCAGCCCGGCGTGTCGCCATCCATCGCACCGGGGAACATCCACATTTCCATCGGCTCATCCATGGCGGGCGTGGGGAGAGTTTCGAGTTTGATTTGCAGCACGCCTTCGTAAAAGGCTTTTGCTCGATTCATATCGGCCACGTAAATTTCAAACCAGCCGACGGGGTTACGTTTTGGAGTCATCGTTTTGTGTGTTTTTCGTTAGGGGAAATTAGCGGGAAACGATGGCATTAAAACCACCGAAGGCCATGCGTTTGCAATCGAAAATTTTGCCCGTTTGATCGCCCATGGAAGTGATCCGTTCGTCGGCCATGATCTTGGCATTCGCCGCATCGCGGGACTCGCGATCCGCAAAAACCGCCCATGCGAAGATCACGGTTTCGTGCTCTTGCGCAGCGGCGGTTTCATCGAAACGACGGCACCACTCGGTATCGAGATCATCCGCCGCACACTCGGTGTATTGCAGTGCGCCGTGCTCCATCCAGATGGCAGCCGCTTGCTCGGCGAGCTTGCGATATTCTTCGAGACGGTCTTTCGGGATGGGGAGGAGAAATCCGTCGATGTAAGTTCCGGGTAGTTTCATGGTGTCCTTTTTTGGGATTTGAGTTAGGTCGAGTCAAGAGTCTGCAAAGACACGTTTTTGTAACAATCACGACTGGGCAGTGATCGCACGCCGCTCTTTCAAGCGCTGGCCCACGGCGACGATGGCTTCGAGGGCGGGTTTGAGTTCGCTGCCTAGATCGGTGAGCGCGTATTCCACCGTCGGAGGCGAGGTGGATTTCACCGTGCGCTCGACCACTCCGATGGCGGCGAGTTTTTTCAATCTAGCGGAAAGCACCTTGGCGGAAACTCCTTTGAGGTCGCTCTTCAGCTCGCTGAATGTCCGCGCGGAGTGGCCGAGATGCCAGATGATGCCCGGAGTCCAGACGCCTCCGATCACGCCGATGCATTCTGCGAGTGGACATCCCTCCGGCGGAGGATCAACTTTGTTTTTGCGACGTGGCACCATGTTTTGAAACGAGTTTCCTCGGAGTAACTCGATTCTCGGGTTTCCTCAAGCCATTAGGTTTACAAAAGTAACTTGGTGCCTAATTTCCCGCCGCCATGACACACGCAAACATGACCACATTGGAAGCCATCGAAACCCGCCGCTCAGTGAAACACTTCGACCCCGCACACCGGATGACGGAGGAGGAAATCGCCCGCTTGATCGGTTTGGCGAAGCTCGCGCCGACTTCGTTTAACATGCAAAACTATCGCTTCGTGATCGTGAGTGATCCCGAGTTGCGCCGCGAGATTCGCGCCGTCGCTTGGGATCAGGCGCAGGTTACGGATGCCTCGCTGCTTGTCATTTTGTGCGCGGATCTCACGGCTCATGCGAATGATCCACAACGCTATTGGGCACACGCGCCGCAGGAGGTGCAGGACATTCTCGTGCCTGCGCTCACTCCGTTTTACGAGGGCAAGCCCACGCTCATTCGGGACGAGGCCATGCGCTCCACGGGCTTTGCCGGGATGACTCTCATGTTAGCGGCTCGCGGCATGGGCTACGATTCCTGCCCGATGATCGGGTTCGATGCCGAGGCCGTGGCGAAACTCATCCGCCTGCCGGACGATCATGCACTCAGTTTCATCCTCGCCATCGGCAAGCAGGCAAAACCCGTTTGGCCGCGTGGCGAACGATTGCCTGATAGCGAGGTCATCATCCAAGATCGTTTCCCGACATGAACTCCATCACCGCGCAGCTCGGCATGAAGTTGCCGATCATCCAAGGGCCGTTCGGCGGCGGGCTTTCCACGGTGCAGCTCGCTGCCACGGTGACCAACGCTGGTGGAATGGGTTCTTTCGGCGCACATTTGTTAGAGCCGGAGGAAATTGTGGGCACCACCGCTGCGATCCGTGCCGCGACGCAAGGTCCATTCGTGATGAATTTGTGGGTGGACAGCGAAGATGCGAAATCACGGGAAACAGATGCCGCCAAGTTTGATCGTGCCGCCAGCGAACTCGCCCCGCTTTATCAGAAACACGACATCGAGCCGCCGACTTTTGTTCAGCAGAAGGCGATCCACTTTGAGCGACAAGCGGAAGCGATCTTGCGGGCATCTCCGCCGGTTTTCAGTTTTGTTTTCGGCATCCCTTCGCGGGAAATTCTCGCCGAGTGCCGCAAGCGAAACATCGTCACCATGGGCGCGGCCACCACTCTCGACGAAGCGTTAGCCCTCGAAGCCGCTGGCGTGGACATCGTGCTGGCCACCGGATTCGAGGCAGGGGGACATCGCCCTTCATTTCTGCGTCCCGCCGCTGATTCGCTGCATGGCACACTCGCGCTCGTTCGCCAAATCGTCGCGGAGGTAAAACTCCCCGTCGTTGCAGCAGGCGGCATTGCCGACAGTCAGGGCGTCGCTGCGGCCATGGTTTTGGGAGCTTCCGCCGTGCAGATCGGGACCGCGTTTCTCGCCTGCGAGGAATCGGGCGCACACCCACTGCACAAGCGCCATTTGTTTCATTCCTCGGCCCGACATACTCGCTTGAGTGACCGGGTTTCAGGACGGCTTGCTCGGTTCATCGCCACCCCCGCTCTCGATGAACTCGACCACTATGAAAATCACTTGGGCTACCCGATGCAGGGCGAACTCACCCGCCCGTTCAAGACCATCGAAAACGGGCTTTTCTACGCTGGGCAGGGAGCGCCTTTGCTCCGTCATCACCACGCTGCTGACCTGACGCGCGCCCTCGGGGCATCGATCTGACTCGATTAGAACCACTCTTCATCCGAACTGAATTTTAACGTGGATTTCGCAAATCTGCTGCGGTAGATGGAACTTGTGCTCGTGGGAAAAAGCTGCGACCAAAACTACAGTTAGATCCTATAAAAAATGAAAAGAACAGTCGCGATACTCCTTTTCCCTGAGGTCGAAGTCCTTGATTTCGCCGGTCCCTTTGAAGTGTTTGCCGTCACCGACGAATTAAAAAACTACGAAGTCTTCGACGTCGTTACTGTCGCGGAAAGCTCGGCTCCGGTCCGTGCTCGCAACGGTCTCACGATTCTTCCTGACCATGATTTCACAAGCTGCCCGACTCCTGATCTTCTCATCATCCCGGGTGGTTTCGGAACGCGTGCGCTTTTGAAAAACGAAACGGTGCTCGCATGGATCAAAGAACAGTCCGCAGCGGCTGAACTCGTCATGTCCGTCTGCACGGGCGCTTTACTGCTCGCGAAACTCGGTCTGCTAGATGGTCTGACTGCTACGACTCACCATGAATGTCTCGCCGAGCTTCGCGCTCTCGCACCTGCTGCGAATATCGACGCCACTCTCCGTTTTCACGACAACGGTAAATTTGTCATCGCGGCAGGCATTTCCGCAGGCATCGACAGCTCGCTTCATGTCATCGCCCGCTTTCTCGGGAAAGACGCGGCCAAGCGCACGGCTTCTTGCATGGAATACACGGGCGATTTCAGCGACCTCAATGCACCTCAGTCACCAATTCATGAGGAGCCAGCAACCGAGTATTAAGACTTTTTGCCAAAAGTTGTTTCCGCTACCCGGCTTGAAGCGCGGCGCGATGCTGAGGCAAGATAGAGGTAGGAACGGGGCTTTCGCCCCGCTCCCCCCTCCGAACCGGACGTGCAGATCTCCCGCATCCGGCTCTCCAGTCAGTGGTTTGCTCCGTTACGGAGGCTCGCAATTTCTGTTTCTCGGGCGTCTAGCAGGC
>JANOQR010000071.1:0-3488 GCA_031414935.1 Luteolibacter sp. | reverse complement strand
TAACACGGAAACTTTGGTGAATCCTGCGGCGAGTAATTTTTCCCGCGCATCGGGCGACGGGACGAGCGTGCGGTCGAGGCGTTCGTGAAACCATTTCTGATAAGACCACACTTTTTCACCGACCCAGTTCGCGCCGTAGTTGCTGAGGTATTCGCGAAAATTCGTGTGAAACCCGCCAACGACGGGGATGCCGAGCTTGATGGCGGCAGCCGCAGCGGAAAATCCGAGCGGCGTTTCGATAGCGACGTAGATCACGTCCGGGCGGTTTTTTTTCCAGCGGCGGTAAAGTTCACCTGGCCATGGAGCACCGACTTTGATCTCCCAATAACCGGGCAGCGGCCATGATAGAACCGTGGATTCGTTGCTCGCGTGAGAGCGACCTGAGCGAATGATTGCCACCCGATGACCATGCTCGCGCAGGCCGTCGCACAAGCGGCCTAACGAAAATGAGACGCCATTGATGTCGGGGACGTAGGTGTCGGTGACGACCTCGATCCACAACGGCTGTGTTGGTGGGTCCACGTTCAATCAGGTTTGGATTTCCTAGCAGACTTGACCCAGAATTTTTTCAACATCGAGACGGTCTTGAGATGGAGTGCGCGTTGATCGCCAGCAACGTGGTCGGAAGTGAGCAGGCGAGTGACTTTGAGCGCAGTGGTGAATTCACCCGTCGCGGGATTGAGGTAGCGTGGATACTTCATCAGTGCGCCGCAGACGAGTTCTTCTAACGTGAGCTTACGCGTTCTCCGGCTGCACTCTAGCCGATCTGTGGTGAGTCCCCATGCGGCATAAAACGGCATCCCATAAGTGACGACGGGTTTCTCGCGGATGAGTGCCTCGAAGCCGACGGTGGAGGTCATGGTGTGGACTTCGTTGCAGACATCGAGCCAATCGAGCACGTTTCCTTCGGTCACTGCGAGGTCGCAAGCATCGGTGAAACCGGCGGGAAGAACTTTGCCATGGCGTGCTCCGGCGACGAGGTCGGGGTGGGCTTTGAAAATGAGGTAGGCATTTGGCTCGGCGGCGCGGACGTGGTGGAGTAGGTCGATGTTAGATTTCACGACCGGGCTACCAAAGGCGATGGAGGCATCTGCCTCGACTTGGCCGGGGACGAGGATGACTTTGCGGCCATTGACGAGCTGGAGGTCGAGGCTGACTTGCTGGCCGGTTAGGTTGTATTTCGTCAGGCGTTTCTCGCGGAGGACGGTGATGAGTTCGCGGGCCTCGGTGAGGTCTGCGGCGTTGAATCCCGCGTTGAGCAGAGTTTCCAGATCGGAGGGCGCGGCGGCGTCGAAATAAATGCCGCATGAGTCGAGAACCCACGAGTAGGGGAAATTGAATGCAGCCCCGAGACCTTTGGAGCGGATGAAGCCATCTTCTACGCGGACGAGGTCGGGGCGATTTGGCTCGGACTTGCGGCCCCAGACGAAGAGCCGTGCATCCGGCGGCGCGTCTGCTAGACCGTTGGCTTGGACCAGCTCACCAGCCGGACTGCGGAGGTAGCTGGTGACGATTTTCCGCTTCCATGGCGAGAAACCGACGGTGACGGATCGCACGCGATTGCGGCGGAACATTTCCTTCTGCAAGGCGAGGTGATCGAGGATGTCGCCAAAGCTGCACGGCTCGCGCGTGTCAGGATCGAAGTAGTGGCCGTAGCGGAGATAAGCGGCGGTGAATAACTCGGTTAGGGTGGCGGCATGGCGCGGTTCGGTGAGTCCACGATCTTCCGTTAGCCCGCGTCCTGCGAAAAATGGGCGACCGTAGGTGATGACTTTTTTCCCGTGAATGAGAGCCTCCATGCCCATCAGCGAGCTGCCGATCATCACCGTCGGGCAGAAGGAAAAACACTGCGCGGGTGAGAGATCTGGGGAGAGGAGTTTGACCCGGGAATCGGCCAAAAGTGCGGCGGAGAAGCAGGAATGTTTTTTCCTAAATAGGTGATCGGGATGCGCTCGCACATAGACGGATGACCCGTCGGAGGCGTCCAAGGCATCGCGCAACATGCGGTCGAAATCACTCACCACGAGGCCGCCACGGTGGATGGCTGCGTCACCGCGCGATTGATCCACGACGAGGATCCCTTCTTTCTCTGGCAGTGGATCGTCACGGAACTCACCGGGAAACCAGTTGTATTTCGAGACCCCGACTTCACGAAAGCGGGCGAGTAATTTCTCGGGATCGCCGGTGTTAGCTTGCGAGTTCATCCAGCCAGACGGCTGGCCATTTTCAAGGGATGCGAGGAGATCCGATGCGCTGTTGGGATCGTAGTGGATGCCACCTGAGTCCGCGATGAGGCCATAAACTGCGCCACTATTTCCGGGGCGGATCGACCGGACGAAGGCGTCCTCTAGCAGTAGCAAGCGTCCTCCCGATCGCCGCGCCGCCCGCGCTGCCGCCCGGCCACTGGGGCGGTATCCCCAGCCGACGTGCACGGGTTTTTCCTCGGCAGCCCGCTGCTGTAAAAAGGCGGATAAAAGCGGATGGCTCAATACCTTGCGGTAGATCCACGCCGCTTCGCCCTGCAACTCCGATTTCATCCGCCGTTAGCTTCCCTGCTGGCTGGGTGGCATGTCAATACTGGCTCTGATTTGCGGAGGGCTAGCACATCTCTAAAATGGAAATTTGTAAGCGCAAAGCCGCAGAGGTCGCGGAGAGAGGCGCGGAGGAAATCAGCAGTTTGGTCTGCCTGCGTTCGGCCTTGGGAAATTTCAAAAACAAACAAAGTAATTGAAAATGACTATGGTTTGACTAGTTTTTTGTACATGGAAATCACGGTAATGCAGTTCAAAGCCACTTGCCTCGGGATGATCGACAAAGTGCAGAAGGAAAAATCTCGCGTCACGATCACCCGCCACGGGAAACCGGCAGCGGAATTGATCCCGATTTCCGCCAGCACGCCGGGAAAATTATTCGGTCGATCCAAGGATGCCACCGCGATTCTCGGCGATCACCCTGGGAATTCCGCTGATCACTGCGGATGAGAGGATCATCCGGTGGAACGAGGAGAGAGATGCTTCAAGTAATCGGCCTATAAAAATGGAAGAACTTACTCAAGTCGTCCCGTTGTCCGGGTGCTGCTTATCGGGAAAACGCTTCCAAAAATCAGAGAGGATCGAGCGTTGTGCCGGATCGAGCACACCAAGGCAGTAGTCCGTCATCCACTGCGGAATCGAGCCGTAAAACGCATGGCCAATCGCTCCGGTGATGCTGGCGATGGTGTCACTGTCACCGCCGATGGAAATGGCTTTGCGAATGGAGTTTTCGAATCCAAAGGAAATTTCACTAGAGTTTGATTCATTGATTTTGGCGAGGTGGGTTTCTGATTCAGGAACTTATACCAAAATCCCTAAGAGACTGTCTTAAAAATACCTAACTTGCGATTCGAGCCAGCATGCGCTTGCTCATCGATAGGTAGATCATCGCTTCTGAATGTGCGATTGTAACTTCATAGTCCCGGATGAGTCGCCGTGACTGGATCAACCAGCCGA
>JANOQR010000070.1:0-9855 GCA_031414935.1 Luteolibacter sp. | reverse complement strand
CAGCCAACTGGCTCAAAGCCCGCCGAGGAAAAGCCGAACGCGCAGCAGCCTGATAGCAAAGCAGTCATAGAACCCTGAACTATGACCGCTACGCAGCCGCCGTAGCAAACTCATACGCACGGTGCTTCAGGCAACGCTTACACTTCAGCCCACTGCCGCTGCTTTCTATCTACTCGGTGGATGGCCTGACTTTCGTTGGAAATCGCTTGGAGAGAACTCAGACCTATCCCGCGCCGGAAGGACAGGAGGGGAAGTTATTCATGATCGCCGACTCTGACCGCGTGAAGGTGGACAAACCCAAGACGGTTTCCGCCCGCGACGCCGCGACCTCGTCGAATTGAGGGGACCATTCGTGGATGATTTCGTGATAGACTGCCAAGCATCAGGTTTGTGATTGTGCCAACTAGGAAGCGGCGACCTTATTGTCGCCTCTTTTCCATAACCGCTGCGAAGAAAGGGACATTAAAATCCCTCCTATCTATTCCACCAACGATGATGCGCATGACTCCCAACATTCGACCTTTCCTCAAACTCACCCGAATCGCAGTCACGGCAGCATTGCTTCTAGCAGGTTTCCACACGAGCAACGCATCTGATTTGGCTGCTGCGTCGCCGAAGAAAGTCGTGCTTACCGAACAGTCCGCTGATCTACGTGCATGGATCAACGCCGAGCTTGCGGCTGGTAAGAAGCGCATCGTGATTCCGTCGGGTCGTTATCGCGTGACTTCCGAGCAGGGTTTTCATCTCCAATTCAAAAATCTATCCGATGTGGAAATCATCGCCACCCATGTTGAGATGGTTTGCACCTCAACGGTTCAGGCTGTGTTGTTCGATCATTGTGCAAATGTCACCCTGCGCGGACTGGTCGTGGATTACGATCCATTGCCGTTCACACAGGGGAAGATCATCGCCATCGCGCCGGATAAGAGTTCGATAGATTTCGAGATCGCAGAAGGTTATCCAGAAAACAAACTGGAGGAGCGCGTTCAAATTTACGATCCCGCCACGGGTGAACTCCGCAGGGGAGACGCGAATTGGAAGCAGGAAATCCAATCCCTCGGTGGCCACCGTTACCGTGTCGCGAAAAATCACTACCAATTCAATCCGCTGCTAGATACTGAACAAGTCGGAGACATCCTTGTGACGAATCACAGTTTCGGCACCCCAAGTTCACCACACACCATCGAATTAAAGAATTCCAAGAACGTGCATCTCGAAGACATCACCGTTTTTGCCTCACCTTGTTTCGGTTTTCTCGAATACGGCTGCGACGGAAACCGCTACATCCGCTGCAAGGTGGATCGGCGCGATCCTGCGGACGATCCCGTCAAACGCGCCCTGTCACGGATGCGCTCGCTCAATGCCGATGCGTTTCACAGCAAGGATGCGGCGAAAGGCCCTGCCATCATCGGCTGCACCGCGCGTTTCCAAGGGGACGACTGCGTGAACATCAACGGCAAATACCACTACGTCAGCGGCAGTCGCGGCAGACAGTTGCGCATCGCGGTCATCGGCAAACCCAAGATCGGGCCAGGCGATCCTGTTGAGTTTTTACCCCATTCCGGCCCTCGTCCGCCCGATGCGGTGGTGTTGAAAATCGAGCCAGATCCCACACCGATCAGCGAGGACGAAAAGGCATTGATCTCCAAGCTCAAGATGGACGAACGCATCCGAACAGAACTTCTGGCAGGTAAAACGCGGTTCTACACCTTCACGTTGGATCGTGATATCGTCTTGCCGCCGGGTTCCGCCGTTTGCTGCCCGCTGAGGATCGGCAGCGGGTTTGTCGTCAAGGACTGCGAATTTGGTCACAACCGTTCGCGCGGCATCCTCATCAAAGGCAGCAAAGGCGAAGTCACTGGCAACCGCATCGTTAATAGTCGGATGGCAGCAGTGTTAGTTTCCCCCGAATTCTGGTGGATGGAAGCTGGGATTTCCAGTGATCTCATCATCAAAGACAACTTCATCGAAGCCTGCTTGCAAACACCGATCCAGATCCTCGCCCCCGGCGGTGACGCCCGCCCGTTGCCTGCCGGTACACATCGGAATATTTCAATCGTGAAAAACCGCATGGTCGATTGTCACTGGCCACTCATCCGTGTGGCCTCCACCAGCGGCTTGATTATCAAAGATAATGATTACCCTAAGACTCCTCCGGCATGGCAGCTTGCCAACCCTAGCGGAAAAAATCTTGTTCCCGTGGAGTTGGAGCAGTGTGAAAGCGTCGAATCAAGCAACTGATGTTGGGTGATCCGCATTCGATAGTGAACAGGGATGCGTAAAGCCCTTTCGATTTTCATGTTGTTTGTCACCTGAAATGGAATCCGCCCCCTTGCGGTTACAGCGGGAACTTGAAGCGCAAGTGCCGCTGCTCGCCACGGCAGATCGAAACCTACGGCCAGCGTATCTCGGGGGCGCACGCTGGATCGCAAATTGTTTTCGTGAACCAGCTCGTCTCGGGTTCAGCGCCGAAAATAGCCGCAGGTTTTGGACAGGACCGAGCCAGACGTGCCCGCAAGGTGCCGAAGTCATTAAGCCAGTCATACTCCATATTTGCAAAAGCGTGGCACGACCAAGACTTAGGGTTGGCTTGTGGAGTTCACTTTTTCTAGCCGCTCAACCCAGCACGTCGTCCATTGCGTCGATGAGTTCTTGGATGGTGGCTTCGGTTTCGTTGCCCATGTTGGAGATGCGGAAGGTGGTGCCTTTGATTTTTCCGTAGCCGCCGTTGATGAGGAAATTGTGCTTGGTTTTCAGGTTTTTGATGAAGCCTGAGAGATCAAATCCTTCGGGTGTTTTGAAACACGTGAGGGCGAAGGAGCGGCGGCCTTCGGGAGCGAAGAACTCGAAGCCGTGTTTCACACCCCATGCGGCGATCATCGCGTTGGTCTTGGCGTGGCGGGCTTGGCGGGCGGCAAAGCCTTCTTTGGCGATTTCTCCGAGGATGTATTGGAGGCCGAAGATGAGTGAAATAGCAGGCGTGCAGGGCGTGTTGTTCGCCGCCGCATTTTTCTCGAACTCGATGAAATCAAAGTAGTAACCCCGGTTTTTAACGGTCTTGGCGCGCTCTAGGGCAGCTTCGGAAACGGCGAAAAGCGCCATGCCGGGAGGAAGTGCGAGCGCTTTCTGGACACCCGCTAACATCACGTCGATGCAATGGGCATCCATCTCCATCGGCACGACGGAGAGCGAGGAAACGGTATCGACGATGAGCATCGTGTCTGGGAAGGATTTCACGACTTTGCAAATCCCTGCGAGGTCGTTGAGGACGCCGGTGGACGTTTCCGAGTGAATGAAAGTGACGGTGTCGAAACCACCTTGTGCGAGCTTGGCGCGGACGACTTCGGGGTCGATGGCATCACCCCATTCGACTTGGACAGCCTCGGCCTCGAAGCCGCATTTTTTGGCGACATCAATCCATTTGTCCGAAAAGGCGCCGCAGCAGAGGCAGAGGACTTTTTTTCTAGCAAGGTTGCGCAAGGCTCCTTCCATCACGCCCCATGCGGATGAAGTGGAGATGAAAACAGGGCGGGCGGTGCCGAAGATTTCTTGGAGGCCGGGCTGGGTGGAGGCATAGAGTTTTTCAAAATCAGAACCACGATGGCCGATCATGGTTTGCGACATGGCTGCGAAGGTTTCTTTGGAAACATCGACCGGGCCGGGATTGAAGAGTTTGGGGTAAGACATTGGGAAGTTGGAAATTGGAGGTATTTAGAGGAGATCGTAAGACTTGAGCAGAGCGGAAAGTTTCGCGGTGTTTTCTGCACTGAGAGGCGCGAGCGGGAGGCGGAGTTCGGGAGTGCAGTGGCCTTGGAGGGCGACGGCGGTTTTGATCGGGACGGGGTTGACGTCGAGCGACATCAGGCCGCGCAGGAGTGGGTAGTATTTTTTCTGGAGCGCGAAGGCTGCGGGAAAATTTCCTGAAAGGCAGGCGTGGGTGAGGGCGACGATCACTTCTGGGATCAGGTTCGACGCGACGGAGACCAGGCCAGTCGCACCGCAGGAGACGAAGGGCAGCATGAGTGGATCGTCACCGCAGAGGATGCCAAAGTCGGCAGGGAGAGCTTGGACGAGTTGGTTGACGCGATCCACGGAGCCGCCAGCTTCTTTGATGGCGACGATGTTCGAGCAGTCGGCAGCGAGGCGGGCAGCAGTTTCTGGGGCGATTTCGACGACGGCGCGCCCGGGCACACTGTAAAGCATGATGGGGAGATGGGTGGCCTCGGCGATGGCTTTGAAATGGAGGTAAATACCTTCTTGCGAGGGCTTGTTGTAATACGGGCAAACTTGCAGCGAGCCAGTCGCGCCGAGGGCTTCAGCAGCTTCGGTGAGTTCGATGGCTTCGGAGGTGGCGTTTGCTCCGGTGCCAGCGACCACTTCACAGCGGCCTGCGGCGAACTCGATGGCGAGGCGGATGACCTCGATGTGTTCGTCCGTATCGAGAGTCGGCGATTCACCAGTGGTGCCGACAGGGACGATGCCCGTGATCCCAGCGGCGACTTGGCGATCAATCAGTGATTTAAATGCAGGCCCGTCGATTTCTCCGTCGCGAAATGGGGTGATGAGGGCGGTGTAGGTTCCAGAAAACGACATAGCGGGCGGACGATGGACAAAACCGGGCGCACGTCAAAGCCGTATCCTGCGAGAGGGGGAAATTTTCACCCCGTGGCGAAATTTCGAGGAAACCTACGGTAGGAGATTGAGTGTGGTACCCCGGCTTGGATCCGAACCAAGGACCAATTGATTAAGAGACCGACCGTCCAACGCTGTAACCCTCATATAATAAGTATCTTATTTTTCCAATTTCCTCGAATTCTCCTATTATTTTGACTTTTACGGTTAATACGGTTACCATTCCGTCATGGCCAAAACTGCTAAATTCGCACCGGTAAAAACCAGCAAAGGGTGGCGGTTGAGCATCCCCCCAAAATACTCCCAGAATGGTAAACGGGAGCAGCATTTTTTCAAAACTCAAGCGCTCGCCTTAGGTGCTGCCGCTGACCTAAAATCCAAGCGCAATGAATATGGCACCCAAGCGAAATCCATTTCGCCGTCATTGGCAGAAATGGCAACATCGGCGGCAAAACGATTGGAGCCGTTCGGAGTAACAATCACCGACGTGGTGAATCGTTTTGTAGATATTGAGCTGCGTAATCAAGCATCGGTTCCAATCGAAACCGCTTTGGGACAATTCAGAGCGGCCAAAGACGGGCGGAGCGATAGTCAGATTCTGGCATACAAAATGATGGCGGAACGCCTGATCGAAGATTTTCCAGGTCGCTCCATGGCTTCGCTCACGGGCATCGAAATCGCCAAGCACATCGAGAGCCGCACCGGTGGGCCGAGTGCATTCAATCAGCGGCTGAGTCTGATTTCAGCGTTCATCCGCTGGTCTGAGAAGCCACCAAGGGGATGGTGCAAGTCCGCCAGCATCGAACACATCGAGCGAAAAGAAACTGTCTCAGGACACATCGGCACACTCACGGCAGAACAATGCCGATGCATTATGAACGCGGCGGAACTTCATTTTCCTGAATGTGTGCCAGCTTTTGCAATAGGGCTGTTCACCGGAATGAGACAAAAAGAAATCGCGAGATTGGAAGCGCGGGACATCACCGAAGATGGAGTCACAGTTCCGGCAGTATCATCAAAAACGAAGCGTCGGCGCTTCATTGAGATGCCAGCACCGCTTGCGGTATGGTTGAAAGTTTATCCCATAGGCGATACTGTCGTTCCTCCGAACTGGATACGGAAAGAAAAGGCCGTTCGTCGTCTGGCTGGCTGGAAAGTTTGGAGCGATATAGTTGCTAAAATGGGGTTTGAACCACCGATGTCAGCCGAACCACCCGAAGATGCGCCTGAGTGGATAGACAACGGGTTACGGCATACAGCAGCAACGGTCGCTCTGGCCCTTGGTAAGCCAATTGAGCAACTCGTTTTCGAACACGGGCACTCCGGTGGTTTGAATGTCCTGAAAAATCACTACATTGGGCAAATGAACAAAAAGGAAGCCTTGGCCATTTGGTCTCTCAGCCCGAGTGGAGAAAAACTGCGAGCTTCTCGTTAATCATCCAAAATTGAATAATTGACTAATTGGATACCTCGATATACAATCAGTCATGTCAAAGCCATCCCTGCCCCCACAACCCATCGATCGCATTGCGGCCTCTGCCGCCCGTGAAAGATTGGCTGGATTTCCAATTTTGACAATCACCGGTCCCCGTCAGTCGGGTAAAACAACGCTCTCACGGCTTCTGGCACCTGAGTTGCCATATTTCTCACTCGAAGACCCTGACACCCGTTCTTTCGCCCGTGATGATCCTCGTGCTTTTCTTCGACAGGCAGCCGATGGAGCCATCCTTGACGAAATTCAGCGGGTTCCTGAGCTATTCTCTTACCTCCAAGGAATCGTCGATGCAGACCGCCGAATGGGACGTTTCATCCTCACCGGTTCAAGCCAATTTGAATTGATAGAATCCATCACACAAAGTTTAGCAGGACGAGCATCAATGCTCACCCTCCTTCCATTTTCCCTCGCCGAACTTCAATCCGCAAATCGCGCACCCGCATCCGTGGATGAACTGCTCTACACAGGACTTTTCCCACCAATCTATGACCGTCCGATTGAACCCAACATTTGGATTCAGGACTATATCGGCACCTACTTGGAACGTGATGTTCGACAAATCCTCAAAATTCAGGATCTCGCCACCTTCCAGCGATTCATCCAACTCTGTGCTGGCCGTATCGGCCAGCTTTTGAATCTTTCATCGCTCGCATCGGATACTGGCATCACCCGCGTCACTGCGGAATCATGGCTGTCTGTTCTTCAAGCGAGTCATCTCATTTTCATCGTCCGTCCCTGGTTCACCAATGCCTCAAAAAGGTTCATCAAGACCCCGAAGCTTTATTTCAGCGATCCAGGCTTGGCGGCATGGTTCCTAGGTATTCGCAATGCCGGACACGTCACCGCACACCCGCAGCGCGGTGCCCTTTTCGAGAATTGGGTGATGACTGAATTGCTCAAGGCCCAGACAAATTCCGGCCAAAAGCCATCTCTCTATTTCCTCCGCGACAAAGAAGGTCACGAACTAGATGCCATTATCGAAACAGCACCAGACATTTTTCAGGCGGTCGAAGTGAAGTCGGGGGAGACTGTCGCCTCCGATTCCTTCTCTGGCCTAGACTACTGGCGCAGCCATCTTTCGGCAAAAACGCTCGTTCCATGGCTTGTTCATGGAGGAACAACATTCCAGCAACGCGAAAAGGCAACCATTTTACCTTGGAACAATCTTAGCCCATTGATCTCCGTTTTAGCCGGATCATAACTCCCCTACCCTATGTCACAAATAGCGGTTATTTTATCCATCCACCAACGGAGAAAATGAATGATGCAATCACACCCAGCGCAAACGGCAGGATACCTTCGTCTGCCACAAGTCCTCGAAATCATCCCAGTGAGTCGAAGCACCTGGTATCGCGGAATCAAATCGGGACGCTACCCCAAACCCGTAAAACTGAGTGTCCGAGCAGTCGGCTGGAAAATCGAAGCCGTCAAAAATTGTGCCGCCGAATTGGAGAGTGCTTCATCCCCACCTTGCAATTGAACCAGCTCAATTCAGGAGAAATGGATCGGTGAATCTTTGGAACGCTGGACCCGACACTGGAGACCTTGTTATTAGGGGAAGTTCAACAGCGGACTTCCCACGACTATCAATAAAATCCGCCCACCACTGCATCATGAACCGCCGCTCTGGCAGATATTCTGCCCGATTGTAGGCCGCGCGCACTCCGTTCTGCTCGATATGAGCGAGCTGGCGTTCGATGGCGTCGCGATTGAACCCGTTTTCATTGAGAATTGTTGAGAACATCGACCTGAATCCATGTCCGACTACTTTTCCCTTATACCCCATCGACTCAATCATGTCGTTGATCCGATTTTCATGCATCACAGGATTTACTCGCCCATAGCGGCTGGGGAACAACCACTTCTGATGGCCTGTCATATTCCGTAGTTCCTCAAGAAGGTAAATCGCCTGGCCGGAAAGTGGGACAATATGCTCCTCGCGCATCTTCATCATTTCCGCAGGAACACGCCATTCCCTTCCCACGAGGTCCACGTCCTCCCAACGCCCGCGTCGCAGTTCCCCTGTCCGCAACGCAGTCAAAAGAAGCAATTTGAAAGCTATCCGATCTTGCTCGGTCGTTTTGAGCGCATCCAACGCATTTAGGAATTCTGGAATCTCCCGCGAGCGGAGAGAAGGTAGGTGATTTTCTCGATAAGGTTTTAAAGCACCTTTTAAATTCAAAGCCGGATTATGCTCTGCCCGACCGGTAATGATGGCATAGCGAAAGACCGAACTGCAAATCCATAGTACGCGAACACACAAATCGGTGAAGCCCTGTAATTCGACTTTCTGAACTACCGCAAGCACTTCAAGTGGCTTGATCTCTGAAATTGGCCGCCGCCCGAGTTCCGGCAAAATGTGCATTTCCAACCTGCGCCAGGTCTGGAATGCATGTCGTGGCTTCCAGACTCCATTGTTGCGCTCATGCCATTCTTCGGCCACAGCCAGAAACGTATTCTTATGTTGATAAGTGAGAAGCCTCTTCTGTTGCTGCTTGTGCCGGGATGGATCAATGGAATCGCGCAGCAGGCGTTGCGCGTCTGCTCTCCTCTCTCTTGCTTCGGAGAGCGAGACTTCTGGATACTTTCCAATCGAATGCACCTTCTCCTTTCCAGCAAACACATATCTGAATTGCCAGTATTTCGACCCGTTTGCGTGGACAAGTAGATACAAGCCGCTTCCGTCACTGAGCTTGATGTTTTTGCCACTCGGCTTGGCATTCCTAATCTTCATCTCGTTTAGACCCATGTCCACCATCCTATGTCAGAAGCGTAACATAGATGGTAAATTTTTACCCAGATTTATACCCGGGAAAAGCATGGGTAAAAGTAGAATTCATTGAAACTCTATGAGATCTTTTGAGATCCGACCCACTATCGGAGAAGCAGGAAAGAAGCGGGTTTGCAGGAATTTCTGGGACGATTTGAAACGTTAAGAAATCTTAACGATGGCTCCGCGAGTAGGATTCAAATTCTAGGCTAAACCCTTGAACCGTATAACAAATTTATTGGCGCATTCCATTTTTACCCAGATATTTACCCATAATCTCATTCGATTATGTCGATTATCTCGGTGGTGTTGTATAAATACATCAGAAATAACGACATCCTCTCAAGTTGATGACTCCCGTATGTCACCCAGCTTAATTATAAATTCAATTTATTTAATTATAATTAACACCTTGGAATACATAACAATAACCGGAGAGAATCATGACACAGCACGAAAATTTTGAATCAAGAACCGAAACGCCTATCGATGAAACAGAAACTGACCTTTGTAGGGCACTGTGGATCGCAGTGGCTTTTCAAGCGATTATTGATGCAACTAGCAAAAGTCGGAAGAAGCCTGCGATCAAAGACCGAAGCCAAGCATTGCAGTGGTTGGCTGACTATTCCGATGAAGAAAGTGACATGGCACTGGTATGTGACTTGGCGGGCATTGATTTCAGACTACTGAGGAAGAAGTTCAAACAGGTGCTTCACGACCCGCATCATTCAATTGATTTCCGTTGCCTGAAAAAATCAGGAATCGACAACAGCGAGTCAGAACCCAGAAAACGATACTTTGCAAGAGCTCGAAAAAATAAGAGACTGTCTTAAAAATACCTAACTTGCGATTCGAGCCAGCATGCGCTTGCTCATCGATAGGTAGATCATCGCTTCTGAATGTGCGATTGTAACTTCATAGTCCCGGATGAGTCGCCGTGACTGGATCAACCAGCCGA
>JANOQR010000069.1:0-27747 GCA_031414935.1 Luteolibacter sp. | reverse complement strand
TCGTGCTCCGCATGACCGATCTCACTCAGGCATCGCCGGGTGTCGATTGGCTCGACACGAACAAGGACAAGCTCGAAGCTACGGTCTCCCGTGTCCCCGAGCGTTCTGACATCGACCCGCTCGTCAACGAGCAGCTCATCGTCGAACTTTACTCCCGCTGATCCGGCATCTGCCGAAATTGGTTTTCAAAAACGTCCGGTCGCAAGCCCGGGCGTTTTTTTGAAAAGAGCAGTGAAGGTGAAAGTTTTCACCCCAGTTCCGTTCTTAAACTTGGAGACCTAAATGGGTTCGAACAGGAGGAAGCAGAGGTAGCGAAGGGTAAGAATTAGGAGAAAAGTCAGGTGTGTGCGATCACTCATACCGACGTGCCGAGGGCGATCAGGCTAGGGATTTTTTTCAACCGCGAATGGACGTGAAGGAACGCGAATGAAGAGTTTTTTGAATGAAATTCCTGATTCTGAGAAATGCGGTTCTTTCAATTCGCGTCCATGGGTGTCGATTCGCGGCTAAAATCACATCGAATCTCCGTGGTTGATCGCTGTGCCGACGTGCCTTACGATTTAGGCTCCTAAAAAACTGGAAATAGCCCACCACTGAAGTGGGAGGTTATTTTCAGCAGACCATCTGATTCCAAATGCTTGAGGGCTTTGGTATCACACTCCGGGTGAATGGTAAAATCGGCTCAAGTCCTTCATTTTCTGCTACCTCCTTTTCGCCCATTTTCCTGTCTAGGATGATGATTTGTGGAAAAGAGTGGCGACTCGGCGGTAGCTGGCAGTGTGATGAGTGCCAGTTAGGGTGTCACCTTGAGACGGGTGAAGTTTTTGGGGCCGAGGGGAGTTGGGAAGGTGAATTTTACCTCGTCAGCGGAGGGGAAGGTGATGGTGAATCCGGGGTCGGGCGTGGCGATTTCTGTGGTCCATGGTCCTGAGAGGGAGGCGGAGGTTTCTACCACGAAGTCGGTGCCGTATTCGCCGGTGAAAGTAGTGTGTTTGGTCCAAGTGACGCTAAGGGTGCCAGCGGTGTTGACGACGTTGGGGAGTGGGGTGAAGCCAGTGGTGTTGGTGGTGCCGCCGATGAAGTTTTCGACGCCGTTGGGGACGCCGTCGTTGTCGTGATCGAGGTTGGAGGCTTGGGCGGTGCTGTTGGCGGATTGCCAAGTGGAGTAGCTGGTGACGATGGTGGCGATGAGGAAGCCGCTGGGATTCAGGGTGAAATCGGTGAAGCCGGGGGCGGTAATGCTGGCGAGTTGGGTGGTGGTGAGACTGGTGTTGTTGGTGCCAAAACGGAGTGACGCGCCGGAAATGAATGTGCCGGTGAGATTGAGGGTGCCGCCGGTCCAGTCGATGGCACTGCTGTTGGCAAAGGCGAGTGCTCCATTGGTGCCGAAGTTGAGGGTGGCGGTGTCGGTGATGTCGAGGGTGGCGAGGGTGTCGGTGAAGGTGCCGGCATTGAGGATGGCGTTGCCGATGATGAGATCCGTGGTGTCTGGCAGGACGTTGTTCGCGCCGAGGGTGAGGGTGCCTGCGGTGAGGGTGGTGTCACCAGTGTAGGTGTTTTCTCCGGCGAGGATTTGGGTGCCAAGGCCGCTTTTGGTGAGAGTCATGCCTGCGGCACCGTTGGCAATGATGCCGGAGTATTCTTGGGTGAAGCCGGTGCCGGGATTGAGGGTGAGGGCGGTGACGGAGGAGTAGCCGCCGGAGCTGGTAGTGAAGAGGGAGGCGAGGTTTTCATCGCCGGATAGTCCACCGAGGGTGAGGGTGGTGACGGTGGTTTGAAGGCCATTTGTGGCGTCGCCGATGACGCTATTGAGAGCATCGATGGGGCTGTTTTGGAGGGAAGTGGGGTGGCCAAGACTGAGGATACCTTCGAGGACGGCGGTGGCTCCGGTGAAGGTGTTGCCCGCGCCGGGGGCGAGAGTGAATTTGGCACTGCCCATTTTGTTGAGTTCCAAGTTTCCGGTGATTTGGGCGGTGGGATTGATGGTATTACCGTTGAAGGTGGAGGTGGTGCCGATGCCACCGTAGGTGAAGGGTGAGGAGTTGTTAATGGTGAGGATGGCGAGTTCTGGTGAGGAATTGGTGATTCGTTGGTTTCTGGCAATGAGACCGGTGATGGTGTTGTGGAGTCCGGTGAGGGTTTGGTCGTAGCCGTTGAGGTCGAAAGTGACGGTGCGTCCGCTGCCGGAGCCGTTTCCGCCGTTGATTGAGAGGACCGTGGTGACGGGTAGAGTGTCGGCGATATTGGCTCTGACTGTCACGGTATTGCCTGAGTTCGCAGTCGTGATCGTGGTGGTGCCAGCGTAGGTGTTGGCCGAACCGAGGAAAATGGTCTGGAGGTTTCCGCCGCTGTTCACGCTGGAAGTGGTAAAGGTTAAATTTCCAGCACCGTTGATGAGGCTATTGACCGTGAATGTGCCTTGGGCAGAGGTGTTGCGCCCAAAGGAAATCGTGCTGTTGCTGGCGGCGGCACCGAGGGTGATGGGGGGGAGCATGTTGATTCCGTTGGTCTGGCTGGCGAGGGTGGTGCCGCCGTTGAGGGTGACGGAGCTGGCGTTGCCGAGGGCAGTATTGCTACCGAGGGAGAGGCTGCCTGAGTTGATGGTAACAGAGCCGGTGAATGAGGGGCTGTCACCGCTGAGGGTGAGGGTGCTGGTATTGGTGGTTTTTTGGATGTTTCCTGCACCGCTGATGGCACCGCTGAGGACTTGGCCGATGCTGCTGCTGTATTTAAAAGTCGAGCCGCTGCCGATATTGAGGGCGGCGGCGTAGGTGCCAGTGCCGAGGCTTCCTGCGCCGCCGATTTCGAGGATGCCGGAATTTTCCGCGAGGAAAGTGTCGCTAGTGAAGGTGTTCACGCCGGAGAGGACTGCGGTGCCGAGTCCTTCTTTGGTGATGGGGAATGCGCCGGAAATGACGCCACCGATGGTGAGGGTGCGCGTGCTGGCGATGTTCCAGACGTTTTCATCGCCGAGGATGAGTGGGCAATTCAGGGTGAGATTTGAGGTGGCGGAACTCATATTGATGTCTTTGGCATTGGCCCCGAGCGTGAGGGTGTGGCCTGAGTTGATGGTCACCGTGCCAGTTGGATTAAAGACGGTGATTCCGGCCCATGTCAGATCCGTGCCGAGCACGGTGGTGTTTGCGGCGGTGACGGTATTGTTCCAAGTGGCTGTGGCGGAGGCATTTGGAGCCGACCCGCCGACCCAACTGGTGCCGAGGTTGAGGTTGTTGGCATTGTTGGCCTTTACGGAAACTGGCACGCCGATGATGACCAGATTGAGCGTGTTTCCAGCGACATTCAGACTGGCGGAGGTACCGTCCGATAGTCCGTTGGTGCCTGCTGGATTGAGAACATTTACCACCGTGGGAGCCGTGCCAGAGATGGAACCCCACGTCATGAGGGGATAGGTGCCGGGCGCAAGGCCGACGCTCGTGACGACGCGCACCAGAGGAGTGCTGGAGAAATTGGCCTGTCCAGCAACGATCAATGGGCTGGCGGTACCGGGTGCAATCGAGCCGAAGTTGAACTCCAGATTTCCCGCTGCGGCGGTGGTAAGGGTGGCACAAGTCCAGGTTTTGGTGTTGTCGGTGACGGAGACGCCGAACGTCGCGGAAGCATTGTTGAGGATGACGGGAGAACTGGAGGAATTGCCGCCCACCGCGCCTAGGAGCTTACCTCCATTGACGGTAGTATTTCCTGCCATGCTGTTCACGCCGCCGATGGTCTGGGTGCCGGTGCCGGTTTTGAGGAGGCTGATATTGGTGTCGCTGATGGTGCCGGAGAAAACGTGATTGGCTGTGCTGTTGATCGTCAACGTGACGGCGGTGGCGGTGGTGTTGCGGACTTGTTGGGATCGGAGGCCGACCGGGATGTTTTGCAGTCCGCCGAGGGTCTGGCTGAATCCGTTGAGATCGAACCTAGCAGAGCGACCAGTACCGCCACCGGAAGAACCATTGATCGAGAGCACGGTGGTCGTCGGCAGGGCGTTGTTGATGCCGAGCTTGACGATGAGATTGGTGTCGCTGTCGGCAGGATGAATGATCGTGCCGCCGATGTAGCTGTTCGGCCCATTGAGCTGGATCGTTTGATTGGAATTTGATGCGACGGCGGAGAAGGATGAAAAGGTGAGATCCGCGTTTCCAGAGATCGCCCCGCCGAGAGTGAGCGTGGAAACTGTGCTGCCCGTGCCGAAATCGGGAGCGTGGATTTGCGGGGTGCCGCTGATCGTGATGGGTGCGCTGACAGTGGCGTTTTGCACGGAGGCTCTGAGTGAGCTGGTCCCAGACAATGTGAGGGCACTGGCAGCACTCAAGGCATTGGTGTTGCCGAGGGTGAGGATGCCAGAATTGACGGTGACGGAGCCGGTGAAGGATGGGTTCGAGCCGCTGAGAATGAGAGTGCTGCTGTTGTTTTTCTGGATGTTTCCCGAGCCGCTGATGGCACCCGATAGCGTTTGTGTGGAGCTGCTGTTGTATCTGAAAGTCGAGCCGCTGCCGATGGCGAGAGCTCCGCTGCCGAGCGTGCCTGTTGCACCGATTTCGAGGACGCCGGAGTTGGCGGCGAGGGTGGTGGTGCCGGTGTAGGTGTTGGGTCCGGCGAGGATTTGGGTGCCGGTGCCGGTCTTGGTGAGGGTCATGGCGGCTGCGCCGTCGGCGATGGTGCCGGAGTAGCTGGGTGAGGTGCCGTTGCCGGGATTGAGCGTGAGAGCGGTGATGCCTGAGTAGCCGCCGGAGGGGGTGGTGAAGAGGGAGGCGAGGGCTTTGTCGCCCGTGAGGCCACCGAGTGTGAGGGTGGGCAGGCTGGTTTTTAAACCGCTGCTGGCGTTTCCAGCGACGCTGCTGAGGGTGTCGAGCGCGCTGTTTTGGATGGCTTGGCTGTGGCCGAGATGCAGGATGCCGGCTGTGATGCGAGTCGTGCCCGAGTAGGTGTTCGGTCCGGTGAGGGCGAGGGTGAGACTGGTGCCTTCTTTGGTGAAATCCTTGGCGGAGCCGGAGATCACGCCTGCGATGGTCATGGTGGAACTGGCAGTGCCGCCGGCGAGGCGGACAGTGAGGTTGTCGTTGAGGGAAATGTTGAGGTCGCTATTGAGGGTGACATTTCCGGTGCCATCGGCGGTGCGGGTGAGGTAGGCGGTGCCGTTGTCGGTTTGGTCGAAAATGAAGGAGCCGTTGGTGTTTTTCCGGAGCGTGATGTTTTGGCTGCCGCTGCTGTCACCGACGACGAGATCGCCGAGGGTGATGGCAGAGTTGACGTTCACGGTTTGATCGCCAGCGAGGTTGATGTTTTGATAGGCGATGCTGCCGACGGTGTTCGGGATGGATGGAGTCCAGTTCGCGGCGGTGGTCCAGTCGTAAGTGCCAGTAGCGATGGGAACCCAAGTGCCGCCGGGTGGGAGCGGGGCGACGACGACGGTGAGTGGCGTGTTGGTGGTGATGACGGGAGCTTGGCCGGGCGAGAACCGAGCTTCTGCTTGGGAGCTGGAGCTGTTGGTGGTGGTGATGGAGTTTCCGCGAAAGGCGATGGCTGATCCTTCGCCGAGGTAGAGCGTGGTAGTGCCGTCGCCGTTGTTTGAGGCGATTCCGAAGCGTCCGGTGAAGGAAACTCCGGCGGTCGCGTCGGTGTAGGTTTCTGCGGCGGCGGGATTGGAGAAAATATACTGCACGAGGTTTTTCCCGGCGACGGTGCTTTCGACTTTCACGCCGACGACGATGCCGCTGCGGACGAGCTGGGTGACGTTTTGCACGGTGCTATCGGCGATGCCGAAATGCGGTTCATAGACGGTGGCGAAGGCTTTGTTCCATGCCTCGCCGATCTGGCGGACGACGAGGGTGGGGGCGACGCGGTTGTGGTAGGGGCTGGGGGCTTCGAGGATGGCTGGGCTATCGACTTTCGCGTATTCGCGGCTGGCGACGGCGGGCATGTGCAGGTCCATGTAGCGGGTGGTGCCGGAGACGGTGGCGACGAACTGGGCGCGGATGGACTGGCTGGTGGGGAAGGAAACGGTGGTGTTCGTGAAGTATCGCCAGCCGGGTTGCTCGTTTTCGTCGCCGATGTCATTTTGGAAACGATTCGGCTGGCTGGTGAGCGGGAGTGCCACACCGTCAGCGCGGAGGTTCACGGAATTTTCCCCGATGTTTCGGTAAATGTAGTCGTGATATTGGTTGGTCTGGTTGCCGTTGAGGGTGGTGACGGTGCGATTGGTGACGGTGGATTTTGAGCGGAAAACGTCCACGTAGTAGCCCGTGGTGGGCGAGGTGCGGACGATGGCGAGGGTGCGCTGTTGGGTGCCTTCTGCCTGAGTTCCTCGGTTGTCGGCGAAGGAGCTGGTGGTGAATGAGTAGTTCGGAGAAACGGCGTTTGCGAAAGCCTGTGGCTCCATGGAGACGGTTTGCACCGTGTTGATGCCAAAGCCGCCCCAGTCGCCTTCGCCGCGTGAAGCACCGTTGACGATGATAGTGTTGTTCGCAGCGAAGAGGCGGTAGTGGTTTTCGTTGATGGCGGTGCCGTAGCTTTCGGTCCCTGACTTCGCGCCCAAGACTTCGCCCATGCCGAAGAGTTCCATGCTCATGCCGCTGGCGTGGCTGTGGACATGGGCCGCGCCGCCGACGAAGCCCATGAGGCCGTAGGTGGAGTTGTTCGACGGGGCTGGATTGCGCTGCAAGGTGATGCCTGCAAAAGGCAGCGTATCGGTGCGCGGGAGGGTGGGCGTCACGGCGGGTTCAGGTAAACTCGCGGCCTGCCAGAGGAGTTGCAGTGGCTCGATTTGTGTTCCTAGTGTCGAGTAACTGTCGGTGGTGGAGCGATCATAATTTCCATCCGCCACGCCGCCATTGATGAGTGAGCCGAAGAACGAGGTGAGATCGGTGCGACCACGGGCGAGCGCGTGTTGGTAAATCTGTTCGTAACTAAAATACGAGCCGTTGGAGCCAGCACGATGGCCGTCACCAAACATGACTTGCTCGCCATTCGGGTAACGCAGGTAGCTAATGCGCGGCAGGCTCAACGGGAAATTAGGATACGCGTTGAACAAGTTCAGGGTCGGATCCACCCGTTCGAGGAGCACCATGTGGGTGGAGCGAATGCCGCCCACGGCACCCGCGTATTGCAGCGACTCGGGCCAAATATCGCCCGCCTTGGTGTAGTGGCGGTAGTCGTATTGGAGTGAGGCTTGGCGGCTGGTTCCGGTGGTGAGATAAATTTGCAACGCTGTGTTTCGCTCCGTCGAGTTATCGAGAGCGAGCAAGTTGTTGAGCATCATCGTGGCCATCAGCGCGGACCAGTTGGATTCCTTCTGTCCGTGATCGCGGGTGAGTTCGTATTGCTTGCGGAAAACGCTTTGGGCACTGGTGAAATTGAAAGCCACCATGGTGTTGGTTTTCGCATCGTGGACTTTATTTGTAGAAATGCTTAACCACGGATGGATCAGGTCATAGATGATGGGGAGTTGGGTGCCGGTGACACGCGCTTCCTTGAGCAGGTCTGCTTGGAAAATCCAGCCGCCGTTGCCAGTGCTGGTGGATGCGGCGACAGGCAGCAGGGTTTTTACCGCATTGAAGAGGATGTCCGCCGCGCATTGGGCGTAAGCGGCATTTCCCGTGAGGTAGTAGAGGACCGCGCAATCGAGGGCGTCGTTGTATTTCGCTTCTGCGGGAAAGCGCACGGTGCTTTCCGCATAGGCGGGGATCGTTTTGAACTTCGGCGTGGCATTTGCCCAATTCTCAATCGGTAACTGGCGCAGGAAAGTATTTGGGTCCGCTTGGTGGCTGGCCAAGTCCGCAGCGACGCGGGAAACCATTCCGTTGTAAACGCTGGTAGCCCACGGGTTGGCGGCGATTTTAGCTAAAATGTCGGCTTTTTCCGAACTCCGCACCCAGATGAATGGGCGGGTGAAGCCAGTGGGTAGGTTGTAGATCAGGCGTGGCCCGAGCGATGCGTTTTCTGCTGAGGTCAGTGCGTGACGATTCGAACCACTGGCTGCGGCATCGGTGCTCAGGCGTAAAAATACGTATTGGCCCGCGCCTGCACCGGAAGCGTATTGGGCATTGAGGTAGCTGTTCAACGCGGTGCCACCTGCGCTGTTGGTGGAGGTGAGGCCGACCGCGCTCGACGATATCAGGATGTTATTTTGGATGAGAGCGGCGTCTGTTGAATCGACGGTGGTGGTTTCGCCGTAGTAATCGCTAGCTAAAACGGTCGAGCTTGCCCGGCGACCGAGTCCGTAAAGATCCAAATTCGGTGCCGTGCCCGACTTGCTTGATAGATTAAACTGAAATTTCGCTGACGTGAAGGGATTGGCGACCGACCCGAGATTCGGAAGCTGGAAAACGTAAACCGCTGTCCGATCATAGACGGGACTTCCCGAGGCCCCCGCCTGAAGGCTGTTGCCACTGGTGGCGCTGACCGAGCCATCCTCGCGAACGTCAGTGTCGCTGGTTTCGCCGTTGATAACTGCGGCGTTTGCGGCGAGTGGGCTCAGTATCCCGACGGCCAGCCAGAAAACGCGCAATGCGCGAAAAACGGAGCTGCGCGACGACGCGAGAGTGGCTGCTCGCGCGTGATGGAAATGGGTTTGCTGCATAGGAGGCGGAGTGGATAAACGAGCTAATTTGCGAAGTTTGAGAAAACTTCAACGAAGACAAATAGCCCAGAAAAAGCCATTTTACAGGTGATTTTCTATCCCCCAAACGGGTGAGGCGGGGGAATCACACGTCTCACCACATCGGCGTGGCGTCAGTTTGACAGGACTTGCAGGCGCAGGAAGTTTCTCATGGGAGTGCCTGGGGTAAGGATGCTGGAAATGGTGGTGGCGTTGTTGGTGTAGGACGGGCCGGGTGGGACTTCGGTCCAGTTGTCGGTGGTGCCGAGGTCGGTGGATTCTTGGATGGAGTAGGTGAGGCCACTGGTGCCGGTGCGCTTGGTGAAGCTGAGGGTGTTGGCGGTGAGGGAGCCGATGGATGTGGCGGGGACGGTGGGGTCTTGGCCTGCGATGGCGTATTCGACGAGGTTAGCGATGCCGTCTTTGTCGAAGTCGTCATTGGCGTCTCGGTCTGCGAGTGGGATGGTTCCGTTGGCGAAGGTGCCTGTGATCCATGAGGAGAAACCCATGGGGCTGCTGAAGACGGACAAGGTGCCGGTGCCGGTGATTTGTGAGATTTCAAACTGTGCGCCGGATCCGGTGGCTCCATAAACGCCAGCCTGTTTTTGGGTGCCGCCGATGAAGAGCTTATCCACGGTGTCTGGGCCAGCAAAGGTGAGATTCAGGGTTGCGCCCGTTTCCGCGATGGTGACGGTGGCAAACTCGTTGTTTGGATTTACGCTGCTGAGGCTGAGGGTGCCGCCATTGACGGTGGTGTGGCCGTCGTATCGGAGCGGTCCAGTGAAGGTTTGGGTGCCGGTGCCGCTTTTGGTCAGGTTGAAATTGTCGAAACTGGTCGAGCCGAAGCCGGAGACCCAGCCGAGCTGCGCGTTGTAGATGTGGCTGGCGGAGGTGTTGATGGTCAAGGTGGCGGTGGTGGCACTGCTGTTGATGACTCGTTGGACGCGGAGGTTTCTGCCATCAACGTTTTTCAAACCGGCGAGGGTTTGGTTATTTCCGCCGAGGTTGAGTTCACAATACCGGCCTGGAGCGGATGCTAGGGCAGCACCGTCGCCGCCGTCCAGAGTCAGCACGGTGGTGACTGGCAAGGCGTTGGCGACGAAGAGCCTGACAAAAATGTTGTGATTTCCTAGGGTGGTGGGTGCAGCGAGATCGTCATTGCAGGTGAAAAGCGTGCTGCCGGTGTAGGTGTTCGCTGCTTTGAGGTAGATTGCTCCGTAGGCGTTGTTGGGGCTCACACCCGTCAGTTGTAGATTTCCCGGACCGGAAATCACTCCTTCCACGTTGAAGGGGATGGCGGTGGTGCCGGAGCCGGGGGCGTTGGGGGCGTTGATGGTGGAAAATGTGGTCACGGTGCCTGCGCCCAGCGAGATTGGTGCGGCGATCACGGCGTTGACGATGTCTGGGCGAAGCGCGGCATCGGCAGCGATGGCGATGCCGCTGACGCTGGCGAGGGGGGCGATGTTGCTGAACGCCAGCGTGCCGGCGGTGATGGATATGGCACCGCTGAGGGTGTTCGCGCTGCCGAGGATCTGGGTGCCGGTGCCGATCTTGGTGAGGTTGAGGGTGGCCGCGCTGCCGGTGTTTTTGAGAACGCCGCTGAAGGTGCTGGTTTGATCGTTGCCGCCGAGGGTGAGGGTGGAAACGGTGCTGGTGGCGGTGTTGTCCACGCTGCCAGTGGACGCGCCAGTGAGGCCGTTGAGGGTCTCGGAGTTGCCGTTGAGATTGAGGGTGCCGTTGATGGAAACGTTGCCATTGCCCGCGCCATCCGGCAAAACTTGGGTGGCTCCGAGTCTGAGGGTGCCAGCGGTGATGGTGGTATTTCCGGTGTAGTTGTTCGCTGGGGAAGAGAGGACGGCGGTGCCGAGGCCTTGCTTGGTGACGCCGAATCCACCGGAAACTTGGCCTGCGACGGTGAGCGTGCGTGCCGAGGCGACATCCCAGACGTTGGGGGCTCCGAGGGCGAGAGCGCAATTTAAGCTGAGGTCCGCTGTGGAGGCTGAGGTCATGTCGATTTCAATCGTGTCGCCACCCAGAGTGAGGACGTTTCCAGCGGTGATGGTGACGGGTCCGTTCGGTGCCTCGATGGCGATTCCGGTCCAAGTCAAATTCGCACCGAGCGCGGTGGTATTCGGTGAGGTAACTGAGGCGTTCCATTTGGCGACTGCACCGGGGCCGGGTGCTACGCCGCCCAGCCAACTGCTGCCGAAGTTGAGGTTGTTGGTGTTGTTGGCTTTGGCGATGGAGAGGATGGTGGAGGTGATGACGAGGTTCAGCGTGTTCCCGGAAACAGTGAGGGTCGCAGCGGAACTGGGCAGGAGCTGAGAAATGGTGAGATTCGCGGTGGTGGGTGCGACGCCGGTGGTGGAAGCCCACGTCATCAGCGGGTAAGTGCCGGGGTCCAAACCTGCATCGACGAGCACGCTGACGGCGGGGGTGGCGGTGAAAGTCGCGGCATTGGTCACGGTCAGCGGGGCGAGAGACTGGCTCGGCAAGGTGGCTCCGAAGTTGAATTCCAGCGTGCCAACGGCAGCGGCGGTGAATGAGTTGCAGGTCCAGCTCTGGGTGTTGTTCGTGACGTTGGTGCTGAAGCTGGCGGACGCGGCGTTGATGACGATTTTGGAATTGGCCGAACTACCGCCGACCGTTGCGCGCAATTTCCCGTCATTGATCGTAGTGTCGCCGCTGTAGGTATTCGCGGCGGTGACGGCAAATAGACCGGTGCCAGTTTTGGTGAGTTGGAAATTTCCGGTGACAGGCCGGGAAAAGGTGAGAGTTCCCGTGCCGTTGTGGGTGACGAGCATATTTCCTGCTAGGGCGATGCTGCCGTCGCTGACCCCGATGCTGTGCGCGGAGGAGTTACCAGACTCGACGGTGACTCCGGTGTTGGTGCTGTTGAAGCTGAGATTGGCCGCAGTTCCTCCGCCACCGCCGGTAGCAAGGCGGATGCTGTAAGCTGGAGCTCCCGCCTTGAAGGTGATGGATTTCACCGTTCTGGCAGCACCAACGAAAGTGCCGAGGATCGTACTGGTGGGAGGGAGTTCGAAGACCACATCGTTGTTGTTTGCGAATGCGGTTCCTCCCCAGTTCGTAGCTTGGCTCCAAGTGCCTGTAGGCGCGTAGCCGCCGGTCCATGTGGAGGTGGCGGCAGAGGCGATGGACAGAGGTAGCAAAGAACAGACGGCAAGGCGGAGGTGTAGGTTTTTCATGGGTTTGAAAGTTGAAGAATGCGTGATCTGCGGCGCAGTGACGTGATGGGTTAAAAAACGCCGCGATCCATGGATTTAAAGAGATATCGAAACTACTGCTTTGACGCCTTTCGTCCACTCCCCCGTTCGGGTGAGAGTTGCTCCACATCGAGATGGGATTTGAATTTGCAAATAGCTTGCCCGTTTCCAGATTAAAATTTGAACTACCAAAAACCCATGCTGGAAATCTTCACTTATCGTCTGCGGCGAGTGTTAGCGCGAATGGCCGTGGGTTTTTTCGCGTTGATTCTGGGGCTAGCGGTGACCGCGCAGCCGGAAGCGGAGAAAACGCCAGTCGCCCCGTTAGCTGAAGAAGATCCGCCGATTGTTTTGGATCCGAGTTGGGGTGTCGGCTCATGGATTTGGGCGAGGGAAACCTACGATAAACAGACTTGCCGGATGTGGCGTTCGTTTAAAATTCCAGCGGGCGCAAAGGTAAAATCGGCTCAGTTGCACATCGGCGTGGACAATGGCTATCGGCTGGCACTGAACGGACGCGAGCTGGGCACGGGCAGTGACTGGCGCAGCATCACGGAGTATGAAATCGGGCTTTTACTGAAACCGGGGCGGCATGTGTTAGCAGTCGAGGGTTTCAACGACAACCGCGAGGCTGGGATGCTTTTCGGGCTGAGGATCGAGCTAACGGATGGGCGCGTGATTTTGATTCCCTCTGATAGCCAATGGCGCATCGCTCCGAGCGATCAGCGGCATTGGGAAAAAATTGAGAACGCCCCCGAGACATGGGCGCGTGCCGTGATTGTGAGTCCTTTCCTGCCGAGAAATGGACTTTGGCAGGAACGCAGGCCGACGATGACGGTGAAAGTGCCGTTGCTGCGGCCCATCGAATTGCTGTTCTGGCAGCGCGGCTGGTTCCAAGCGGCACTGTGGAGCGTGATCGTGGTGAGTGTGGTTTTTTCGCTGCGTTTGATGGCGCAACTGGCTCTGAAGTCCAAGGCGCAGACCTTGCTAGATATTGAGCGGGCCAGAATCGCCCGCGACATCCACGACGAGCTCGGCGCCAGACTGACCGAACTCGCGCTGGAGGGGGAGGTGGTGCAAACGGAGCTGCCTGCGGGGTCATCGGTTCGTCCCAAGTTAGAGGCGCTTTGCGAAAAAGCCCGCGCGGTGTCCGGCGCGATGGACGAGGTCGTGTGGATGGTGAACTCGCGGCGGGACACGCTTCGCGATTTTTCAAACTTCGCCTGCCGCCACGCCCAGCGATTTCTCGAAGCCTCACCGATCCGTTGCCGTCTGGATGTGGATAGCGACCTGCCAGAGGTGGTTTTTGAGCTGCCGCTGCGGCGCAATTTACTGCTAGGAGTCAAAGAGGCCCTCAACAATGCGGTGAAATACTCGAAAGCGGAGGAGTTGTTTCTGCGGATCAACCGTCGCGGGCAAACCTTGTCGGTGGTAATCGAGGACAACGGCGCGGGCTTCGATCTTGAATCTGCGGACACCGTTCGCAACGGCCTCACGAACATGAGTGAGCGAATGAAAGAAGTCGGCGGGCGTTGCCAAATCATCACCCAGCCGGGAGCTGGCTGCCGGGTGGAATTTCAAGTGCCGTTGCCGAAATCCAGGCAGCTCGCCACTCCCTCCGCAAGTCATCGCGTGGCCAATCTGGGCGGGATGCGCGGCGTTTCTGCCGGACTCCCCGTGGCGAACGGTGGAAAAGAATCTACAGCAAGATGAAAACCAATCCTTTAAACTCTAGCCAGCAAGTCGCCGATAAACCACCGTTCCGAGTGGCGTTAGTGGAAGACCAACCGGACACTCGCGAGAGCTGGCAACGCTTGATTTCATCGTTTCCCGACTTCGACTGTGTCTGTGCTTGCGTGTCGGCAGAGGAAGCCTTGCAGGTGATCCCACAGGCAAAGCCGGATGTGGTGTTAATGGATGTTTTCCTGCCGGGGATGTCGGGGATCGAATGCACGGCCAAGCTCAAAGCCCTGCACCCACAGACGCCGATCGTGATGCTGACGGCCTCGGATGAGGATGAGATTTTGTTCACGGCACTGGAGTCTGGCGCGGACGGCTATTTGTTAAAGCGCACCAAGCCAGCGGACTTACGGGTGGCATTGCTGGACGTGATGAATGGCGGTGCGCCGATGACCAGCGAGATCGCGCGGCACGTCGTGGCTTCCTTCCGGCGCGGCAGTGGCCTAGACCCGTCCATTTCCCTATCATCTCGTGAGGAGGAAACTCTGATTTTGCTGACGAAGGGATATTCTAATAAGGAAATCGCCGATCAACTCAACCTGAGCATCGAGACGGTGCGTAGCCATTTGAAAAACATCTACACCAAGATGCACGTCCGCTCGCGGGCAGAGGCAGTGGCTCACTACATGACGAGGCGTCCGGGTTGAAATTTACCGAAAATCATCACTAAAACCGAGACACTGCCTGATAAAAAGCCGGGACCGCATTTCGCAAAGTTCCAGTGATGTGAGCTTCACACGGCCTCGATTGTTGAAGGCTACGGAACCTCCGCCAAGGAGGTGGAACGTTTCCTTGGCGGAGCTCAGATTGAGGGCCTTTGACCTGTGGCGCAGATCACTCGTAACGGACCTGCCAGAATCTGCGTGGTTCGTTGGTGGGGACGGCGAAGGGGCTGGTGGCACCGGGGACGTCGGTCCAGTTCTGCATGTCGGTGGAGGTTTGGAGGACGCCGCAGCCCCAGGTGAGGATGACGGCTTTTTCGATCACTAGGCCGACGGCGTCGCGGTGGAAGTTGGCGGTGATGGAGCTTTCCTCGCCGCCTGCGCCGGTGGCGGTGATGGTGATGATGTGATGGCCGTCCGCGAGGGCGGAGAGGTCGATGGCGAAGTTGGGGTCTGCGGTGTTAGGATTGCTGACGATGATGGGTGCGCCGCCGTCGATGGTGTAGCGGATTTCCGTGACGGCGTTGGGTGCGCTGACGATGGAGCCGGAGATGCTGACGGATGGGCCGGTGAGGCAGGCGGGGATGGAGGTCTCGAGGCGGAATCCGGTCTCGATATTCAGGCGGCCACGGGCAGGGACTTCGATGCTGATGGGCAGGAGGTCGATGGCGGAGCCGGGGGCTTGGTCGCCGGGGTTGATGCGTGGGGTGATTAGCCAGTTTCCTGCCGGGATCAGGCAGCGGACGGTGGCAGTGGTAGCGGCGTCTGCCTGGAGGTTAGGCCAGCCGTTGGCGGTGAAATCATCGACGGCAGTGGGGTTGAGAGGTTTTTCTGGATCATCCGTGACGTTGCGAATCTGCGGCTGATAGATGGTGCCGGTGACGGCGCGGACGCGCAGGCTGACCTCGCCAAACTCGTGGGTGATGTTTGAGACGGCGGTGGCATCGGGAGCGATTTCCCGGCGCGCCGTGGCTTCGGGTGTGCGATCGGTGAGGGAGAGGGAGGTGAAGAAGTAAGTATCTGCGGAGGTGCCAGGATTATAAAATCTCAGGGAAGTGGTGTTGGCTTTCCAGAACGAGGATTCGCCGTTCAAACCGCCGAGGGCGAAGTTGTAGTTTCCGGTGAAATCTCCGGTGCTGGGGCTGAAGGAACCGGGAAGCGGGACGAAGGATTGGCCACCGGATGCGGTGAAGCTGGCTGCGGTGGCGAGTGCATCCACGCCGTTTGCGCGGATGACGGAGCCGTTGAACCATTCTGTCACGGGCGAATCAGGAAGACCGTCGCTGTTCGTATCGTCGTCAGTGGAACGCACGATGTGGGCGAGCAAGGCGGGTTGGGCAGGAAGTGCATCAGGTCCGGCAAGGGTGACTGCACCCGTCAAGTAGCCGGGCTTGATGACGAAGGTATCCGCCGTGTCGTAATTTCCGGCGGGGATTGGTGGCGCGAGATTCGTGCCGCTGCCGAGCCAAGGGGTGCGGAGAAACTGCAAGCGGTGAAGGCCTGCGGTGTCACCTAGGATGGTGCGGCGGAGGAAGGTTTCACCGTAAACGACGTAGCGTCCATCGACTGGCGGTGGGCTGGGCAGGAGATTGGCGGCGGTGAAATTACCGCTGGCTTCAGTGGTGAAGTTGGTGCCGAGGAAGGACTTTTCGCGGTCCCAGTCGCCGTAGCCATCGCCAGCACTGAAGGTGGTGCGGAGGATGGGGTAATCGGGTTGATTGTCGTTGGGCGTGGGAGTGGGCGCGTAGATTTCAAAGAATCCGTCATCGGTGCTTGGCGGATCATTGGGGGAAACTGCGGATTGAGTGACATCGAATCTGCCGGAGAGGGAGCCGCTGGTGTTTGCCGCAGTATCGATGACGATGTTGACGGTCTGGACGGTGTCGCCGGGTAAGGGCGTGATTTGGAAATCGGCGACGGTGTATTTTTTCCGATACTTCGTGGCTGCGGGATCGGTGCCGCCGAGATCGACATAGACGGTGAAGATGGTATGGGTGCCACCGTTGGCGAGGAAAGCGGCACTGGTGGCTCCATCGGTGAGGGTGAGATTGCTGGGTGGGGTAGTGGTGGCAGCCGGGTCGTTGGCAAGGATGATGCCGCCGTTGATAGCGACAGGTGCGCTGAATTGATCGACGAACTGGAAGTTCACGATGGTGGCGGTGTTGGCGACGCTCCATGCCGGATTCGCGCCAGCGGTGGAAAATCCGGAAGTGCGGGGGAAGTAGTATTGCTGACCGTTATGCAGTTCGCATAGGACTTGGGCGGCGTAGGTAAGACCGCCAACAGTGTCATCGACGGTGAAAGTGGTGGGCGCGGATAGCGGGCCGGTGGCATCGTAGTCTTTGAGCGCCTGACGCACACCCTCCGGTGGGACGGGATCGGTGGTGGCAGTGACAAAGACACGATGGATGCCGGGGCCACCGGGCGCACTCATCGGGCCGGTGACGGTCGGGCTGACGTTATTGAACGATACACTCAGATCGATGTCCTTCGGTGTGAAAATCTGGGCATGGAGCGTGGTAGAAATGGCCAGGAATGGGATGATCGGGGATAGTTTCATAATGGAATGGCAGATCGTGCTGACCTTGTCTTTGCGGTGGCAAATGCCACGCGTGGGCAAAGTATGACCTGCTTTCTATCCATAAGGATTTCCCCTGGCGGGGTGGCGCGAGTTTTGAAAAAATCTCGGAAACTTTCCAGGTAACGCAGGACAGCGGGTGAGCTCGGACTTGGATCAGGGGCTGGAAATCGCCGCCCGCCTCACCTTGGCAGTAGCGGCAGCCCCAGTTCCTTCAAGAACGCATTGTGCTTGGTCGTTGCAATTTTCACCGCCTTTTCGCACTCCACCCGTTCCCTATTCGTAACCGAGAGGTCGATCTCTTCCTCAGCCGTCGCCGTGCTGATGTAGCGGGAGATGTTGAGGTTGAATTCGTTCTTTTCAATCTCGGCCATCTCCACGCGGCGGGAGTAGCGGGGGGCTTCCGTTCGGCTCTGGTAGGTGTCGATGATCTTCGCGATGTGCGCTTCCGTCAGTTGGTTCTGGCGTTTGCCTTTCACGAAGTGCTCGGCGGCGTTGATGAAGAGCACGTCGTCGGCCAGCGCGTCGGTGGGACGGTAGCTGAAAGGCGGGCTAGCGACGCAGGGCGATCAAGCTAGGGATTTTTCAACCACGAATGGACACGAAGGAACGCGAATGAAGAGTTTTTTGAACGAAATTCCTGATTCTGAGAAATGCGGTTCTTGAAATTCGCGTCCATGGGTGTCGATTCGCGGTTAAAATCACATCGAATCTCCGTGGTTGCTCCCTAGCTTGATCGCCGTGGCTAGCGACGATGGCTTCAAAGCTCGCCTTCTTTGCCGGGTTCTGCTCGCGCATCATGTCCCACTCGTTGAGCAGGGTGTCGCCGTGGAAGATGTCGAACTCAGTGTCCTTTACCCCGTGCAGCAGCATGAACACTTCGAATGTCGAATGAGGCGGTCAAGGTTCTTTCGGCATCACGTCCGGATAAGGCCCAAGAAACCGCTCGCCATTGAAGTGGGCATGTGGTCGGGGTCTTCGGCTATTCAGACTTTGGATTCCCGGGCGATGTGCGCGACGAAGGTCTGCATGATACTGCGGTTCAGGACGAGCATCTCGACATGACTAGTGATGTTTGGGTCTATGCGGTCCCATGAAAGAATGTCCATTGAAATGGATGAGATGGTCGGGTGCGTCAGCGATCCAAACCTCGGTTTCCCATGAAATATCAGCAGCAAATTTACGGAAGGCTTCGCGGTTTAGGAAGGCCGTGACATAGACGATGTCAGCTTTGCAACGGGCGGTGAGCCGACTGAGTTCGAGGTGTCGGAGAGGCGAGACTGGGCCTGAGCTATAGACTGCTTCGATGAGATAGAGCCATCGCCTTTCAGTCGAGTAGGCCACAATGTCAGGCAGCTCTCCGTGAGACAGCTCAAAGAAATCCAACTCCTTTAATCTGGAGTCATCACGAACGAGGTATTTGTCCGCAGCGTCGCCGACGTAAAGAACCTCGGAACCATAACCGAATCGGGGCAGGAATTCCTCAATGATCGCCTTTTGGAGCTCATTGTGTGGGCCAGGTGAGAATCCAATGGTGACGCCTGATGGGATGGTCACGGGGAGACTATGAGTCGCGCGCTCTTCTGAGATGGCCTGCTTGAGTGTTTCGATTCTCGATAGAAATTTGGCGAGCAAGGGCTTCCACTTGGAAGTTCCAACCGCTCGCAGGACAGACACCAATTTAGGGCTGATGGCATAGCTTCTTCGCGGATCATTGCGAGATGATGTCGGATTTCCAGCACTTGTATCCACAAGGCAGCCCAGAGTCAGGAGCTTAAGTTCCTGCCGTCTAATATCATCGTATGATCCCTTTGATAGTTGTTCTTCGAAATGAGTGTTTAGGTAGTCGATGATGTCTCGGCTTCGTAGCAAACGGTTGGCATCATGCCCTTTCGCTTTCTTCCAATCTTCTTTTTGCCGCACATCCGCTAGGGCGAGAAAGACCATAGCCAGCCGTTCTAGCCTCCGGTTGGTTGCGCCTGTCAATGGGATGCCAAGTTGTTCGAGTGTCCAAACGGCTTGGTTGAGAAGCACGACCATATCGGTCGATTTCCTGCTGTTTACGATTTTTGTGGTTGGCGATATATTCATTCCGGCTGGGCAAATAGGTCTGCTTGGACGAGCGGCTTCTGCTTACTGATGGCAACGAGGTCGAATCGCTCGGCACTTTCCAGATAGGCTCGGACACTCTTGGCCAAGTGATACGCGAAAAGCGGCGCGACTGCGTTTCCTATCTGGTTGAACACGCTCGTCTCGCCACCTGTAAACTCATACCAATCTGGAAACGATTGGAGGCGCGCGGCTTCCCGTGTGAGCAAGCGGCGACGGCGACCATCGGGTAGTCTGATACGGTGCATATCCCCCGTGGCTCCCGCAAGATTCCGGCAGGTTAAGGTGCGGGCGGGTGTCTGAGGATGCAGGTCTCGGGGGGTGACGCATGACGATGCCTTTTCGTAGCGTCCAACATAGGCATCCATACTCGCTGTCAGAAATCTTGATTCCACCGGGATGTCATGCAGCATGCTTCCAAGCGCATCCGCCACGGTGACTTTTCTAGCATCTGGCTTTGGAAAACTGAAGTTCCCCCGGTGCCCGACGACAATCACCCGCTCCCGATTTTGTGGAACTCCATAGTTCACTGCATTGAGCAACTGGAATTCAACGATGTATCCCAAATTGCGGAGCGCGTTGGTAATCTCATCAAAATACCAGCGATTACCGTATAGGACTCCGCGCACGTTTTCAAAAAGCCAAATATCCGGCTTAAGGCGGGAGATGGCGGAGATGAACGCGGGAAATCCATCACGCGTGTCAAGCAACCCCTTCTGATGCCCGTTCACGCTGAATGGCTGACAGGGAGGCCCGCCGATCACAACACTTGCGGATGGCAAAAGCGTCTCGGGTGTAAGGGTCACCTGCTCGCAACGGCCATCGAGATTACGCTCGTATGTCGCACAACAGTCGGGATCCTGTTCGAAGCCAATCGTTTGAAATCCATGCGCTTCGAACCCGAGTGCTAGGCCACCACAGCCAGCGAACAAATCCACAACCAAGGGTGTGCCTCCTTTCGCAGGGACGAGTTTTTTATTCAGTTTCTCAGGATATGTCATGGGGTCAGCAGAAATTGGCAGATAATGATCCGGCACGTAACACGCTGTCTTCGCGGAAGGGGCGGAAGTAAGGGCCGTTGCAAAAACTGCGTGGCGTGATGCCGACGAGTTGCCCGCCGGGAACGAGCAGGCGCTGGATGAGGGCGATGAAGCCGGTGTAGAGATTGCTGGTTTCGACGCCGACGGAACGCAGTGCACGTCGCTCGGCGGAGTCCGTGCTGATTTTTCGATAGGGCGGATTTGCGATGGCGGCATCGAATGCGGGCGGATATTTGCCGAACAAATCACCCGCGAGACGGGCCGAGATTTCCTGGATGAAGTCGGAGGAATGAATGGTGAATGTGAAGCGAATGCCTATGTCAGCGCAGCGTTGCCTGCACTCGTTCATCGTCGCGGCCAGTGCGTCTAGGATTTCACCATCGAGTTCGTAGAGGGTCGCGTCGATGGCGCGGACCCCAGCCCGCTTTTCACAACACCGGGAGACGAAAGCTGCGGTGAGTGAGCCAGCACCCGCGCCAGCGTCGAGTAAGCGCACCGTTTTCGGCAGCGGCCCGAACATGGAAGCCATGAACTCAGCCACAGGCGTCGCGGTGAGGAACTGTCCGAGTTCCCCCTGCCGACTTCTGGGGTTTCTTGGAGCCGCGATTTTCATGGCATCATGCTATCAAGCTGATTTCCGTTTCGCCAGCGAACAAACGGGAGCTGTTTACAAGCTCGTCGGCGTTGAAGGCGAAGTGGCGGGCGTTGTTGTTGGCGAAGTAGTAGGGGCAGTCGCGGTTGCTGACGATGAAGAGCTGCATGAAGCAGAGCAGCGTCTTGTTGTAGCCGTTGCCGGCGTCGGTGAGGCGGACGCGGTTGAGAGCCTCGAACTTTTCGCGAAAATTGGCTTCCAGCGTGGCGCGGTTGGTGATGTCCGGGCAATACTCGTATTTCAGCTTCTGGAGGGTGCCGATGAAGCCGTATTCGATGGTGTCTTCACGGACGACGGAACTGGAGAAGTCTGGCGTGGAGGGAGTTGATGAACTCATGAAGTGCTGGGAGGATGGTTCGGATGGGCGCGGTAAACCAAGTGCAATTTGCCCAAACCATCACCCGGCAGGGCGAACCCATTCCGGATTTCCCCGGCGACGATGCTACCAAAGACGAACCTTTACTCTGGGCAGCCGAGATCCGCCGAATCATCGAGCAGATCAAGCAGGAGCGGGCAGCGGAAGCAGAGGAAGCGTGACCCATTGGCTGGCAGGGACCGATCCTCCGGGCGGTCCGCGAGCATGGGGTGTGGATGCGGGAGCCAATGCATCGGCTCGGGGAATCTCATCATTCAATTTTCATCCGCTATCCATGCGCCGGACCGCACGGAGTGACGGTCCCTGCCTTCACCTGTGCCACGATGGCCTCGGGGAAATCACCGCGATTCGAGGCGGAAGAAGGCGGCGTTGTCGGGCGGGGTGAATGTGAATTCGAGTTCGCCTGTGGGGTTGATGGCGGTGGTGCTGGGGGTGAGTGGGAAGGGAAGGAAGTCGGTAAGATTGATGGATTTTTTCACGCCGATGGTGAGTTTCACCGCGCCGGTGGTGGGGTGGCGGGCGATGAGTGGGGTGCCGATGTGGAGGGCTTGGACTTGGGAGGTGGAGAAAAGTCCGGTGCGGTTGGCGTCTGCTAGGAAGGTGGCGACGAGGGTGGGTTGGCTGACTTGCCAGTCGAAGTTGAGGTTTCGCCAAGTGAACTCGGCGGCGTCGCTGAGGCTGTCGGCGTCGGTGTCTGTGGTGAAGGAGAGGACGCGGCCAGTGAGCTGGATGAGGTAGGGGGATTCGTCGGGATCGTTGCTGGCGATGCTGAGGGTGGCGGTTTTTTGTCCGGCGGTGGTGGAGCTGAGTTGGATGGTGAAAGGGGTCTCACCAGCGGCTGGGACGGGGGCGGTGGGCGGGCTGGTGATGGTGAAGTCTGCGGCGTTGGTTCCGGTCTTGGTGATGGCGAGGCCGGTGAGGTTGGCGTTGCCGGTGTTGGCGATGGTCAGGGTGAGGCTGACGGGCGTGCCAGTGACGGTGGTGCCGATGCTTTGGGTGTCGCCGCTGGCGAGAGGTGCTCCGGCGGGATTTTCCAGAAGGATGTCCGGAGTGCTGGGGACGGGTGAGGTCCAGCCGGCGTTGAGGTAGGGGAGGAGGAAGGTTTTGAGGTCGTAGTTGGTGCCGGTGGTGGCGGTGTCTGGATCGTAGTGAGTGCCGGGTTTTTCGATGAGGGTGGCGGGAAATGCATTGGTGGTGAGGGTGGTGATATTGGTGCGGACGGTGGCGATGGGAAAGGTGGTGTCGGAGAGGTGGGCGAGGTGGGCGATGTTGATTTTCCACGAGGCGGCGGCCATGAGCTGGGCGCCGGTGCGGCCAGTGCCGGTGAAGGGATCGCTGTTTTCTACGAGAAGTCCGGCGAAACGGGAGGCGTTTTCGAAGCCGACGCGGTAGGTGAGATTTCCGCCAGATGAGTAGCCGCCGAGGTAGATTTTGCGCGGGTTGATGTTGAAGTAGCGGGCGATGTCGTCGATGGCGGCGAGGACTTTCGGGGTGTCCACATTAGTTTGCCAGCAGGCTCCGTCGCGGCCACCGAGGGAGATGGCGATGTAGCTTTGGTTTTGGCGGGTGGCGGAGGGGGCGATGGTCCACATGTCGCCCGCCGCATTTCCGCCGCAGCCGTGCATCCAGACGAAGAGGCTGGTGGGCGTGGTGTGGCTGTAGGTGTCTGGCTTGTAGCCGATGTAGTTGCTTTGGCCGCTGTTGTGGGTGAAGAAGCCGTTGGCGTCGTAGGTGGTGGAGAGGTAGCTATTTCCTGTGGTGCTGGCGGTGAGGTTGACGTTGTCGATGTCGAGGATGTTTCCTGCATCGAAGCCCCAGCCGCCGTTGCCTTCGGCATGGACGACGACGCTCCAGCCGTAGCGCGGGGCGTTGAGGATGAGGGGTGCGCCGGAGAGTTTGGAGGAGTCGGGTGCCCAGCCGTTTTGGGAGAGGTCGCCAGAGAAGGTTTGGTAGGTGTTGGCGGCGGGGAGGGTGAAGGTTTTTTCCATCGAGCCGGTGAGCTGGGCGGATGTGGAGTAGGAAAGGAACTGGACGGTGACGGCGGCGGCTTGGGTGCCGCGCAGATCGACGGAGAACTGGAAGTTGGAAAGGGCGGTGCCGAGGGTGGCGGGGGTGGTGTAGGCGGCGCTGTTGAGAATGGCTCCGGCCCATGGGTTGCCGGCAGTGGAGAAGTTGGTGTTGATGACGGCGGCTCTGCCGGTTCTGCCGTTGGCTGTGCCGATTCCTGCGGCGGTCGTGACTGAGCCAGTGGCGGAAAAAACCACGGTTTGCCATGAGGCGGGATTGGAACTGGCGGCGTTGGAAACGACGCTGCTGGCCGTGGCCGTGGTGTAAGTTTCCATGGCGTCGCTGATGAGGACTTGGGCGCGGATGGATGGGGCGAGCAGGGTGAGGACGAGAAGGATGGATTTCATGTGAGCGGGTGGTGACTCTGGAATCATAAGGATTTTTCCCGGCGTGGTGGCGTGGTGGAGGGATTTTTCTAGTCGGCGCGCGGGCAGGGGATGACGAGTAGGTTGCCTTTCTCTGGGGCGGAGGCGGGCGGGCAGGTGGTGACGGCGAGCTTTTGGCCGTCTGGGGAGAAGACGAGGTTTTCGCAGACTTCAGGAAGCGGCAGGCGGAGGACTTCACGCAGGGTGTCGAGCCGCCAAAAGCGCAGGCCGACGCCGATTTCTGAGGAAACGAGCGTGCGTCCGTCGGGTGAGATCGCGAGGCCGGAGACTTCGGAGAGGTGGCCGCTGAGTTTCCAGACGATGGTGAAATCAGGAAGACGGCGGATGAGGATGTGGCCATCGCTGCCGCCGCTGGCCATGAGCGTGCCGCACGGAGAGAAGACGAGGGTTTTCGCCCAGTGCGGGTCGTTGGATGTGCGGGTGGTTTTCCCGGAGTGAAAGTCATGGATGTGAAGTTCCGTCCAGGTCGCGGCGACGAGGAATCGTCCACCCGGCGAGAGGGCGGAGGCGTTGGGCACATCCCGGCAGAAGTTTTCGGCGCGGCGGATTTCTCCTGTGGCGAGGTTCGCGGTGGCGGCGTGGCCGGATTCGGAAAATTGATAGATGTGTCGGCGGTCGGCGGCGGCACCGTGGTTGTGCATGCTCGGCGCGGCGGGCCAGGATGCAGGTGGGAGTGCGAGGATTTCCGGCGGGCGGGATGCGTAAACTCGATGAATGGTCCGCGTTTCCGTGTGACGATACGCGGCGTTACCGGCGGGATCGACGCACTCGGGATAGAATTTAAAGGGGGTGCTTTGTGTTTCGGCATTGCCGGGTCTCCAGCCGACGGTTTGCCATTTGGGCGAGGTTTCGCAGGCAAATATCAGGCTAGAATCTGCGGAAAAAACTGGGCGCGAATAGCGGAAATGCGGATGGCGGGGGAAATCTGCCAGCGGTGTTTTGGGAAGTGGGAGGGGATAAATTTTCAGGTTTCCGTCTTTGTCGCCTGTCGCGACTTGGCTGCCGGACGGATGTATCGCGGCGATCCAGATTTCGTTGTCGTGGGCGAGCGGGAGTAACTGGGCCGCGCCGCCGACGGTGGGCGTAAGCGATAGAGAGCGGTCGGAGGAGGCGGTGAGTAGCGAGCCGGAGTCTGCGGTGAAGACGGCGGACCAAATGTTAGCCGTGTGTTTGCTGGCTAGGGCTAGCTCGTGGCCAGACGCGACTTCGTAACGATGAAGATGGGTGTCTGAGGACTGCGTGGTGGCGACGAGTTGGGCGGAATCTGGGGAGAAAGTTAGATTTAAAATCGAGCCAGATGTCGCGAGGTGGCGTGGTGATGCGTCGGGTGACGTGAGGTCGATCAAATCGAGGCCTCGCTCTTCATCGTGATGGCTATGGACGGGCAGGCCGACGGCGAGCCAGCGCGCATTTGGGGAGATGGCGACGGCGCGGGCGGGGGTGGTGAGTGTGCGCAGGAGTTCCGGTTCGCGTGCGATTTCAGGCTGTATTTTCCAGAGGGAAATCTGGCCATGTGGCTCGAAGAAAAATGGGCTGCCGGTGGAGACGGCGAGTGATCGGCCATCTGCGGTGAGCGAGAATAGCCGCCCGGAAATCTCCCAGAGTGGGTCTGGCGAGCCGAGCTTGCGGCAGCGGATTTTATCGTTCTCAGCGGTGAGAAACGCGTCGCTATGTGGCAGCCATTGGATTTTCAGGAGCCGTCCATTTCCGGGTTTGATGATTTCTTGCTCGATCGTTAGGGCTTGTGGCTGGGTCATTCGCCATGATTTCAACGAGCCATCGTGAGCCGCGCTGAGGAGCATCTCGCCGTCTGGACTCCATGCCAGCGCGGTGAGGATGTGTTCGTGGGCTTTGATAGAAATGGTCTCTTGTCGCTTCAATAGACGCTCTAGCAAAAACCACTCGCTGCCGCGCAGGTCGGATTCGCCATGGTCCGGGCGGGCCTGCTCCAGCAGTTGCCATGCTTGGACACGATTTCCTAACTCCATCGCAGCCGTGGCTGCCGCCATGTTTCCCGAGTAGAGGTCGATGCGGCGTTTTTCCGCCATTTCTCGATAGTCTGTGGCGTTCTTCGTGGCACGCCTCCAAGCGATGAGTGAAATAACCGTCCCGGAAAATATGGTGAGTGCGAGGGCGGCGATCAGGCTGGCCATCGCGGGCTTGCGTCGGACGAAGCGGATGAAGTGGCTGGCTGGGGACAGCGGACGGGCGATGATGGCGTCGCCTCGGAGAAAACGATCTAACTCATCTGCGACATCTGCGGCTCCGGCGTAGCGTGAGGATGGGGATTTTTCGAGGCATTTTAGACAAATCGTCTCCAGATCTTGCGGCACGGATGGATTCAGGCGGCGTGGTGGAAGTGGGTCGCCAGCACCGACGGCGGCGAGGATCGCGTTCAACGAATCTGCCACAAAGGGCGGTCTTCCGGTGAGGCAATGATAGAGAACGGCTCCTAATCCATAGACGTCCTCGGCGACTGGATTTGCATTTGCCCCGGACGTGATCCGCTCTGGTGGCAGGTAGGGCGGGGAACCCATGAGGTCCAGCGTGGAGCCGCGCGTGGATTCCAAGTCCATGAATCTGGCAAGCCCGAAATCGGTGAGCACCGGATGGTTGTCTGCCCGAATTAAAATGTTGGACGGCTTTAAATCCCGATGAGCCACGCCCTGCTGGTGGGCGTAGCTCACTGCGCGGGCGACCTCCCGGACGAGGTGGGCGGAAAACTCTGGAGTCATCCGAGACTCCGCCAAGCGTTCTGCGAGTGATGGGCCGTCGATGAAATCCATCGAGATAAACGGCTGCCCATTCGCCTGGCCGATGTCATGCACGGAGACGATCCCTGGGTGATTGAGATGCGCGACGGTCTCTGCTTCACGCCGGAAACGCAGTCTGAAATCCGCCGATGCAAAGGCGGCACCGGGTAGAACTTTGAGTGCGACGATGCGGTTCAGGCCATCTTGCCGGGCGCGATACACCACACCCATGCCACCGCGCGCGAGTTCTTCTAGCAGCGTGTAGGATCCCATCCGCTGTGGATCGGATTCTTGTGCGACTTCCGCATCATTTTCACCAGTCAGCGCACAGATCGGGCAGAGCAAAAAGCTGGTGTCGGAAGCGAGGCGGCAGCCGCATTCAGGGCAGCGTTTCGGTTCAGCGGGATCGTGCATGTCACGGAGAGATACGGGAAATTTCTCGGTAGGTGCCTCATCAACCGCGTAAAAGTTCTACCAGATACGCCATTTCTTCAGTCGCTTCGGCAGGGGAACTGACAGTATCGGCGATCTCGGCCTCGAGGAGTTCCCGGAAACGATGGCGAGCGCGTTTGGCGTAACTTTTCACGGCTTCCTCGGTGGAGCCTAGCTCGACGGCGACTGTCTGATAGGAGCTTGTGGCCAGAGGACCAGCGATGAGATCGAACCAGAGTAGCTTCCCGGCTTTTTCCTGTTCGGATCGCAGCCGAGTGGTCGCACGTTTCACGAGATCGTTGGCCCATTGGCGGTCGTAAGCGCGTTCTGGCGAGTCATCGGTGGCGGACGGTAAACGGCTGGCTTCTTGGAAATCTAACTCGAAGGATAAGTGAACTGCGCCGCCGCCACGGCGTGCGGCACGCGAGCGATCACCTTCGTCCAGCATGAAGTTTTTGAAGGAGGTGAGAAGAAATGCCCGGAATTTCCCCCGCGCCGGATCAGCCACGCGCAAGGTATCGCGAGTCAGCAGGTGTGCAAAGAATGCCTGGGTGAGATCTTCCGCATCCTCGATCCGGCGGCCTTTGCTGAGGCAATAGACAAAGAGCGGTTTCCAATACATCCGGCACAGGTCACTGAGCGCGTGCCCATCCGTGGCCCCGGCGCGAAAGACCATGGTCCACAGGGTGGTCTGAAAGCGGGAATCTGGCGCGCCGTGGATCATTTGCTTTGGATTACCCGAATCGAACTAAGCGAGCAACCTCAGTCTTCACGCTTCCTCTTCCCACGCCCGTTTCAGTGCGGCTCCCAGGGTGCTGTCGAGAGCTTCTTGCCAGTCTTGGTGAGTGCGAATGATAGGCAGCTCAGGTAAAATTCGCGGCTCTAACGTTGTGAGAGTTTCGATGGCGTCAGCACGGAAATACTCACCGCCGCCGCTGGCTGGGCCGGTGACTTGGTGAGTCGTGCGACCGAGTCCTAGCAGCGCGGCGTGGACCCAGCGTGCGCTGAGAAATGGGCAGAGTGCGTGACCGTCTGCGTGGATGAAAAATGCTTCGTCATCGCCGCCGAAGTCGATTTCCCAGCCGGCGGTGCGATAGACTTCACCCTCGGCATGCCATGATTCTGC
>JANOQR010000068.1:0-4014 GCA_031414935.1 Luteolibacter sp. | reverse complement strand
CTATTTCCAGTTTTTTAGGAGCCTAAATCGTAAGGCACGTCGGCACAGCGATCAACCACGGAGATTCGATGTGATTTTAACCGCGAATCGACACCCATGGACGCGAATTGAAAAAACCGCATTTCTCAGAATCAGGATTTTCATTCAAAAAATTCTGCATTCGCGTGCCTTCGTGTCCATTCGCGGTTGAAAAAATCCCTAGCTTGATCGCCCTAGGCTAGCCAGTCGCACTTCGGTGGCGACACACCAGCCATTTTCCGCAGGACTGTCCACGGCGGCAGGTGACAGGAGTTGGGCGAAACTCTCGACCCGGCGGCTTTCGCCACCTGACGAGCAGGCAGTGCGGGTATTCGGTGAACCACGTCAGCGTCACCTCCGCTTCGTCTATGGAGGGGAATGTGTGCAAACATTCCACTCGTCCAGCGCAGAGTCACCCTCGGTCCAGTGGTAAAAACGCACCATGGCGCGGCACGCCGTTGAACGCTCTATCAAGGCCGAGACGCTGCCACATGCCTGCCACCGCGCGACCGAGAATTTCCACGTCGCCCCGCGCGTCATGGCGGCGGATACCTTGCGAGTCGATCCGCAGTCGCGAAATCAAATGATCGAGTGAGTGACCCGTGCCACGCACTTTGCCGAAGAGCATCTTCGACATGTGGATCGTATCGATGCTGTGAACCTCGCGCATCGGCAGGCCGTGACGCCGACACGTCGCCGCTAGAAATTTACTATCAAAACGCAGCCCGTTGTGAGCGATCAACGTCGCGTCGCCCGACCACGCGGCAAACTCGCACAGCACTTCCTCTGGCCGTTTCGCGTCCGCGACGTGGCGATTTCCCACTCCGGTGTAACTCTCGATAAACGATGAAATCGACCGACGTGGCTTCGCGAAACTGGCAAAAGTTTCCGCAGGACAGAGGCTCCCCGCTGTGAATCGCATCGCGGCGATTTGGATAAACTCGTCGTATTCAGGATCGAGCCCCGTCGTTTCCAAGTCATAGACCACGAAGGATTCACCCGCGTGTTGGCGCTCCGTCCAATAGAACGAATGCCGACACTCCGGGCAATTCACGCGAGTTCCCAGCGCAGACTTGGGGCCAGTGAGACTCGTTTTACACTCGGGGCAAAAGACCTTCATCAGCCCATCGCCTTTTCCATCAACTGGTTCATCCGCTTCACCGTATCGCGGGCGTCTTCTAGTAAACCAGCAGCGATGAGCGCATTATCCAGAAGCTGAAGCGCGACAAGTTTGGCGAGATCTGGATTTGTGTCCTTCGCCTCGGAAAGTTTTCTAACCAGCGGATGGCGAGGATTGATTTCCAGCTCTACCTTGATGTCGTCTTTGAAATTTTCATCCATCGCCTTCATCATCTGACGCATCTGCGGACTCATCCCATCCGTCGGCACGAGGGCGATGATCGGGCTGTCCACGAGCCGTTTCCCGCTCGCCACACCGGTCACTCGTTCACCGAGTTCGGCCTTCAGGAAATCGCACAGCGCAGAGGTCTGTTCATCAGTTAGCGATTCACCTTCAGACGCTTGATCTTCCAGCTCCACGCCGCCGTTGCGGATGGAAACGAGTTTCTTACCTTCAAACTCACCGAGCTGTTCGACGACGTATTCATCCACCGCATCCGTGAAATAAATCACTTCCAATCCGCGCGCCTTGAATGCCTCGATGTAAGGACTGCTCTCCACCTGTTCGCGACTACCGCCGACGAGATAGTAGATCGACTCTTGGCCGTCTTTCACCCGAGAAACGTAGTCTGGAAATCCGCAGACTGCCCCTGTGTCTGTCAGCGATGTCTCAAAGCGTAGCAGCTTCGCGAGTGCCTCACGATTCGGGTAATCCGTCGCAATTCCTTCTTTGAAATAGCGATCAAACTTTTTGTAAAATCCCCGGTATTTCTCGGGATCTGCTTCAGCTTCTTTCTCGAACATCTTAATCACCCGCTTGCTGATAACCGCGCCTAACTTTTTCACCAATGCGCTGTCCTGCATCGTCTCGCGGGAAATGTTCAGTGGTAAGTCCGCGCTATCCACGACGCCCTTCATGAAGCGCATCCAGTCGGGAAGCAGCCCCTTTGGCTCGGGATCGATGAGGACTTTTTTCGAGTAGAGAGCCACGCCACAATCGACCTTGCCGAAGCCCATGCGCTCCGGGTTTTCGTTAGGAGCGAAGACCAGCGAGTTGATCGCGATCGGCGCATCCGCACTGAAGTGCAGGCGATACGCTGGTTCATCCCACGCCTTACACGCGAACTGATAGAACGCCTTGTATTCCTCCTCGGAAATCTCGGATTTGTTCTTCAGCCACAGCGCCTCGACCTCGTTGATACGCTTGCCGTTGAGGAAAATCGGGAAGCCGACGAAATTGCTGTAACGCTCGATCAGGTGCTTGATCCGAACCTCTTCCGCATACTCACCCAACTCCTCCTTGAGATGCATCACGATTTTCACCCCACGCGCTTGGCCGGGCGAATCCTCGATTTCGTAGCCCGTCTTGCCGTCGCTGATCCAGACGAGTGCCTCGCCATCCTCGCGCCAACTCCGCGAATGCACTTTCACCTCATCCGCCACCATGAACGCCGAGTAGAAACCGACGCCAAACTGGCCGATCATGTTTCCCGGCGTGCTGCCACTATCCTTCACGGATTTCAAAAACGCCTTCGTTCCCGAGTGAGCAATCGTTCCGAGATTTTTCACTAACTCCTCACGCGTCATCCCGATGCCGTGATCCGCGATGGTCAGCGTCTTGGCCTCTTCATCCGTGGTGATGTGAATCTCAAGCGGCAGCGTCGGCTCGTGAACGTTCTTCTCTGTCGCCTCGATGTGGCGGAGTTTCTCCATCGAGTCAGAAGCATTCGAAATCAGCTCCCGCAGGAAAATCTCCTTGTCGGTGTAGAGTGAGTGGACGACGAGATCGAGCAATTGCTGGATTTCGGCCTGGAAGACGTGTTTTTCTGCGGTGGTTTCGCTCATGAGTAAATCAGTGATTAGGTAGGACGGGCGGGACCATAGCCAACTTCTCCCGGCTGTCAAAATTTCACCGATTTACATGCCATTTGCCTACGAATGCTTGCGGAACCGGTAGTGAGAAACGATCCACTCGTCACCGTTGCGGTAGCCCCAGAGTTCCGCGCAGGCCATGAAGAAGACGCGCCAATAGACCCACCAACGGGTTTGTTGGTCAGCGCCGTAAGTTTCGCCGATAAATGGCAACAGCTCGTCGCGTGCCGCGTCCATGCGGGCAAGCCATGCCTCGGAGGTTTTCTGATAGTGACTGCCGCTGACATGCCAGTGGCCTTCGATTTTCAGAGCGTCCTGAAAATAGAGCAGTAAATCATCCGAGGGCATTTGTCCTCCAGTGAAAAAATACTTCGCCATCCAGTCGTCCTCGCTCTCTGCCTCGTAATGATAGGCGTATTCGCGATGGGTGAAGATATGCACAAACAAGGCTCCACCCGGTTTCAGCCAACTGGAAATCCGCTGCATGAGCAGTTCATAATTCTTCATGTGCTCGAACATTTCCACCGAGACCACTCGATCAAACACGCTTTCACCCACGCCTTGGAAGTCGATCATGTTGGCAGTGATGACTTCCACGTTCGTCAGTCCTCGTGCCAAGAGTTGGGATTCGATGTGGAGCTTCTGAGTCCGTGAGTTAGAAACCACCGTGATCTGAGATTTCGGGTAATGAGCCGCCATCCACAACGTCAGCGAACCCCAGCCACAGCCGAGTTCCAGAATACGGTGGCCATCTTCTATTCCGGCACGCTCGCAGGTAATGCCTAGCATCCGCGCCTCAGAGGCATCAATGTCCGTGACACCTTCATCCCAGTATCCCGAACTGTATTTCATGTGTTTCCCGAGCACGCGCTCGAAGAACCGCGTCGGAAGTTCGTAGTGCTGTTCGTTAGCCTCATCGGTAGCGATGGCGATGGGGCTATCACGTAGCTCGCGGACGTGTTGCATCACTTTTTTCTGACGCTCTTCGCAGTTCAGTTTTTCAAA
>JANOQR010000067.1:0-9390 GCA_031414935.1 Luteolibacter sp. | reverse complement strand
CCACCGTTCCCGGCCACACTTACTCGCTTGCCTTTGATACCGGCCTGCTCGCTTACACCACCGACACGATGACGCTCAAAGTCACCGCCACGGGTGCGGCGAGCCTGCTAGATCAGACCATCACCCTCATCGGCGATGGCGCAGGCCTCGGTCCATGGGTTCCACAAAATTTCACCTTCATGGCTGACAGCACCAGCACCACGTTGAGTTTCCACGATCTATCCACTGCCACCATCGGCATCGACCTATTACTCGACAACGTCCGCGTTCAGCCCTTGGCCGCGCCCGCCGCGTCGCTCCAGGCCGCCATCATTCCAGGAAATCTAGGCGTCCTTCCCGGCAGCCCGATGCTGACGAACACTCCAGAGGCCCACGTTGTTAGTATGATCGCCACCGAGCCTGGAAATTACGTTTTCCAGATCTCAGACGACCTTGTTCACTGGCGGACCGTCGATGAAGCCCCCTTTGAAGCCCAAGATCTTATCCGCTTTTACGATGCCCACGACGCACTCGGTTCCGAGACTCCTCCAACTAAACGCTTCTATCGGATCGGTCGTCAACAGCCATGACGCTGGCGATAACGTTCCTCGCTAACTGATGAATTTTTTCAAAGAAGTGCGCTGGGAGCCGACCATCGGCGATCCCAGCATCATGGGCTGGCTCACTGTCGCGGCTTACGCGGTTACGGCCATACTAGCCGCACGCGTCTGGATCATGCAGCGGGAAAAAATTTGGCTGCTCGTCTCTCTCGGCATGGCAGTGCTCTGCGTCAACAAGCAGCTCGACTTACAATCACTCTTCACCGCCATTGGCCGCGTCGTCGCATGGCATGGCGGTTGGTTTGAGGAAAGGCGATCCTATCAGATTTGGATCGTTCTCGGCGTGATCCTTGTCTGTGGGATTTGCGGAGCGTGGTCGCTGTGGCGTTATCATTCCTTCTGGCGGAAACATCTGCTACTCGCGACAGGTGGCCTATTTCTCGGCACATTCATCGTCGTCCGCGCGGTCTCGTTTCATCATGTGGACGTGTTCCTGAATTCCGCAATGGCTGGCATCAGGATGAACTGGTTACTAGAGCTGGGCGGCATTTTCTTGATCGCTCTCGCTACGGTCACGGAGAGCAGGAATGCAAATAAATGACTCATTCCATCGTGTCGCCCACGATTTCCTCGGGATCAATGTCGGCGCGTTCGTAGGAGGATATCGCAGCTCGGACCATCGCCACCGCGCTTTCGCGTTCGTCGTGGATGACCTGCACGCCCAGTTCGCGAAGTGAGCGGACTTCAGTCGCAAACTTCGCTCTAGCAAAGATGAAGATCCCGCTGTTTCGCTCACGCACTAACGGCACGGCGATGGCGGTCGTTCTCACCGAAGGGAACGTGAACGCCACTAGCCGCGCCCGTTTGATTCCTGCAAGGTCGAGAGCCTCGGGGTGGGTGGAGTCCGCAAACAAGACGGGTTGTCCTTCGCGCTTGAGCGTTCGCACTGTTTCCGAATTCAGCTCCATCACCAGCGTGCTAACACCGCAGCGTTTGAGTGCTTCGTTTAGTGAGCGTCCCACTGGTCCATAGCCGCAGATGATCGCGTGATCGGAAATTTCTTTGACCACTTTGAGCGGAGTCAGTTCTCCCGTTGCGAGCTTGCGAACACCGAAAATCCCCTTGTTTTCCAGCCATTTCCCGAATGGTACAGCCCCGCGCATCAATGACGGGACGACGGCCATCGTCACGGCGGTGCAGATCAATAGCATCTGCTCGATTTGCGGATCAAATGGCCGATAGCCACCGGCTTTACCGATGAGCACGAGTGAAAACTCCCCCGTGCTCGCGAGGCTGCCAGCGGCCACCAGCGCGGGGCGAGGTGACAGCTTAATCACTCGATAAACCACAAGCAGAATGCTGCCTTTTAACACCAAGATCGCCGTGCTGCCCAAAAGGATGAACCACCCGTGCGTGGCAACGACGGATAGATCGATCAATAAGCCGACGGAGATGAAGAAGATCGCGAGAAATAAATCCTTGAACGGCAGGATGTCGGATAAAATCCGGTGGCTGTAGATCGACTCACTCACCACCAAGCCCGCCGCAAACGCTCCTAACGCCAGCGATAGATTCAAAGCACCACCTGCAAACGCGACGCCCGCACACAGACCGATCACCGTGAGCGTGAAAAGCTCCCGACTTCGCGTGCGAGCGACGGCGTGCAACAACGGCGTCAGACCGTAGCGGCCTAACAACCAAGCGCCGACGAGAAACAAACTGCCCTTCAGCAGCGCAGTGCTGATTTGCGTAGCCACCGAGCCTTCGCCCTGACCGTAGAGCGCGGGCATCACGAGGAAGAAGATGATGACTAAAATGTCCTGAAATAAGGCGATGCCGAGACTCGCTCGCGCTCCAGGATTGTTCTGCTGGCCGAGGTCTTGGAACGACATCATGGAAACGGCTGTCGAACTCAATGCCACCGCCACGCCTAACACAATGCTGTCCGCCATCGGAAAACCGAACGCCGAGGCGATCAGTCCCACCGCTCCCGCTGTGAGTCCCACCTGCATACCGCCACCGATCAATGCCGTCCGCCACAGATGCTTGAACTCACTCAGCGAGAACTCGATCCCCAGCGTGAACATCAGTAAAATCACCCCGATTTCCGCAAAACTCATGATGACCGGATCTCCTTTGTCCAGCCCGGTGACCCAGAGTAGGCCGAAGTTTCCGATCATGACTCCACTCAGCAAGTAGCCGACTAACAGGCTTTGTTTGAATTTCACCAAGACCAGCGAGACCATCACCGCGACCACCAGCACGAGCGTCAGCAAAGCAAACAACGGCGAGATATTCGCCATGCCGCTTGCTAGAAAAATCCAGTTTCCATTCACCACAACGACCCTCCAGACAAGCGGTGGAATCGGAAAGGAGAAAATTTCTGGAGCTGCTGCGCCGTCCTGTGTCGGAGATTTTTTAGCCGCAGAAAGGCAAAAAAGGTCGCAGAAAGTGATGTGAGGCGACGCTGCGCTTCGATGAATCTCTGGCCTGAGAACCTTTGATGCTGTTAATTTTTCCTGATCCCTTCTTCAAATCTTTGCGGTTTTTGCGGCTAGGTAATCTTCAATCCATTTAGCCGCATCGGACCTGCGGAAATTTCCTGATTTTCAGTGAGCCAAATCGCCGTAAATGGCGGATCATCAAGGTATCATGCCGACCTCACCGGGAAAATTTCATGTTCCAGCCTTCACCGATGATTGATTCCGAAGCCGCTCATCCGACGCTCTTTGTCAAAGGACTCGGCGATGAGCGCAATGGCGAAGCTGTGGCTTTGATCGCACGGATGGCGAAGGAAGACGGCTCGGCCTTGACGGAGCTGCACGGCATGTGGAGTCCGGTGATGTTAGGCGTGGCCTGCCGGATGCTGGGTGATCGGCGCGAGGCAGAGGAAGCCGTGCAAGACACCTTCGTTAGAATGTGGCATCGCTCCGTGGACTACGATCCGCAGCAATCTCCGCCCTTCGTCTGGGCCTTCGCGGTGCTGCGTGGCTACTGCATCGACCGCCTGCGCTACCGCCACCGTGGCAAGCGCGATTCGTCGCGAGTGGTCTCCATCCACGTCCATGCGCCGCCGGAGGAAATCGAAGATGCGCGGGTGATGGCCTTGGACGATTGGCGGCGAGTGCGGTCCGCGTTAGATGTTCTTTCTCCTGACGAACGCCGCTGTCTGGAACTTGCTGTTTTCCTAGAATACTCTCATTCGGAAATTTCTGAACACCTCGGAACTCCGCTGGGAACGGTGAAAAACCGACTACGCCGAGCACTCGAAAAAGTGCGTAACCAACTATCACGCCATGAATTCTGACCCACATGAAAGTGCCGCTTGGCGGACCTTTGGAATGCTCGATAGCGAGGAGGCTTCCGCCTTCGACGAGACGATGCGTCACGATCCAGAGTTGAGAAATGCCTACGCGGAAATGGATCGACTGGCAGCGGCGGTAGCGGTCACGGCGACGGTTCCCATCGCCCCGCATGCGGGTCAGTTAGAGCGGCTGCATCTCCGTCTCGGCTTGAGTCCGCAGAAGAGACCGAACTGGCTGGGCATTTCCGGCTGGGCAGTAGCAGCTAGCTTGGCGTTGCTGCTAGTCATCGACCGGATGTCTCCATCTTCTGTTCGTTCAACTGAGCTGGCAGTAAAATCCACCGAAGTCCATGTGCAGGAAAAAATCGCTGCTGCACCGGTAGAGACCGTCGTTTCCGAAGAACCGCAACAAGCGGATGCGGCTCCTGTTTCCGATGATGTTTCGACTCCTTCCGTCGAGGAACATGGCAGCGAACAAGCAGTCGTGGTGAAGGTGGAAACGAAGCGATTGATCCAAGAGATCGAAGTGCTTCGCGAAAAGTTAGAAACCGTCGAGCTGCGAGACCGCCAACGTTTCGAGCCTAGGTCCGGCATGGCATGGCCCATCGTGATGCGGATGCTTCCACCCGCGACATCTGGCGAAATCGTCGCCGCCGATGCAGAAGAGCCAAATTTGACTGATGAGATCGTTGATGCCCTCGCTTCGTCGAGGATGACAGCCACCGGAGCCGATCAAGCAATTACGCCACCTGAACCCCCGCGAACCAGTGATGGAAGTGCTTCAGGAATTCCGATCTATGATCCCACGCGGGCGCAAGGCACCTTGATGGTGGAGAATCTCCCGGATAAAAGCGCAGAAGAAGACTATCACTTGTGGGTCAAAACAGACCAAGATGACAAGCCACTGCGGGTTGGCCGCCTTCCTGAGTTTGAAAAAAACAAGGGCCGTAGCACGATTGATTTTTCTCTGGGAACAAGAGGTGTCGTCCCGACAGCGTTCATTCTCACGAAGGGAACAGGAAGCGATCCTGCCGCACCATCCGTTTCTAACACGGTTCTTCAAGGGCCAAACTGAAACTCACCAACTGGTGCTGATGGCGAACTCCAGTTGTGGATCGCCATCGAGATCATCCGGGTAGTCCACCGGGATTCCGAGATCGGCTCTCGCGGAGACACGATCATCGAAGCGCCAGCGAAAGCCGAAGCCGACTGAGGCGAGCTGGCCGGTATCCGTGGTGGCATCCCGATGCAACGCGGCTCCATCCACGAAAGCGAGTCCCTGAATGCTGCCGAGATGGTCCGTCTGATAGAATTTCGATTGGAGTTCGAGCGTGAGAACAACACCTGTCGATGCGTAGCCCTCCGTCTCGTCGAATCCGCGGACGCGGTTGTAGCCGCCGGATGATAACTGATCGGATGAGAGCAACTCGGAATCCGCCCATTGGCCACGGGCTTTTCCGACGAGGGTGATGTCTTCTGGCAGTTTCAGAGTGCGCTCTAACTCACAGCGTGCGACTAGCGACTCCGCCTCAGATGCACCGAGTGCGATGTAGTCTTCATCGTCTGAGCCGAAAACGCCTTGCCCTGGATTGTAGGACAGCGACGCATCCACGCGCGACGTTCCCCATGAATCGGTTAGGCGACCTTTCCAGCCGGTTTCGAGGTTGAAAAACTTCACCGTTTGAGACGGAGCGGTGGCAAAAACGTAGTCGTTGTTACGGAACTCCATCCCGAAACGCATTTCTTGGCCGATGGAGTGCCAGCGGGGCAGGGGAACCCGATAGTTCAGACCGAGACGCGAGAATTTTCCGCTTTGGTCGATGGGGCCGGGGGCGTCGGTCTCAGACTCGGTGTAGCCTACGGAAACTCCTATCAAATGCCGAATCGGCAGTGGGATTTCATAAATGCCGCTGATTCCTTTTAAGTCATCTGGATTCATGGCCGTGGTGACTTGGGCGGTGAGCCGATGATCGAGGCCGAACAAGTCTCCATGTTGGAGACCGAGAAATAGACGCTCATTGCCGAGATTTTCGCTGAGTTGGCTGTCGATTCCGGCGTAGATACGCCATGGTTTTTTCGCGGTGAGGCGGAGTGTGAGATCAAGTGAGTCGGGCGTCGCGCCGTCGGCATAGGAAATGGAGGCACGGCGGAGAGAGTTCTGGTTGATCCAATCGAGGTCGTCCAAAATGTCTGAGCTTGAGATTTCATCGCCCGATCTAACGCGGAAGGTGGATGTGGCGAACTCTTTGCCGAATGCTGGATTTCCCGCGACGAGCACCTGCCCGGCACGCGCAGGCTGGATGGAAATGGCGATGATCCCCGAGGTGATTTCTTGCTCGGGGTAGCTGACTAACATGAATTTCTGACCTGAAGAGCGGAGGACAGCTTCGAGTTTTCCGGCTAGCTCGTCGAGTGAACGCAGAGAGATCGGTGTGCCGATGATGGGTTCGGTTAGTTTGCCAATGGCGGCGGTTTCGCTTTCAGAAAAGCCAGTGGCGTTCACTCCAGGTTGAGATTTCTGTTGGAGCTGGAGCGCGGTTTCTGAGTTTGGAGCTATCGCTAAACCGATTAGCTTCGGCAAGAGAACCTGATCTTGTCCGGCCTTTACGGCGCCGGATGTGTTCGGATTTTCGCGAACTGCCGCACGTTCCGTCGCACGCGGCTCAGATGGCGGTGTCGGTCGTCCGGCGTCGTCCGCGCTCAATGCAAGCAAAGGCAGTGGGACGAGGGCGCATAAGGATGCGAGAGATGCGGTATTTTTCATCAGTCCGTTGGCAAAAATGAAGGCCGCCGGAGTGATCCGGCAGCCTTGTGGAAATCACATGGATGATGTGGGGATTAGCGAAGGAAAACGCGGCCTTTTTTGATCAAGGCGACGGGAGCTTTTTTCTCGCGCTTCACTTGTGCGTTGACCGGGCCGTCTTGGGCCACGATGGCACTGGCCTTTTCATCTTGGCCGAGATCCTTGCTGATTGCAGTTTCGCCCTTGAAAACTGGGCTATCAACAGCGGTATTTTGGAAAATCTCAGGATTCACTTCTTCGTCGCCACCGCCGCGTTTGACCCAGTCGATTGGGACACCTTCACCATCGGCGAGGTGGCAGACTGCTGGATCGACTTCGCCGTCCACCATCTCGCAGACGGCAGAATCAACTTCGTTAGTGGCCTCTTCGCCCTCGGCAGTTTCTTCTTCGATGATGACTTCGGCTTCCACTTCGGAAACTTCGGGAGCATCTGCTTTGGCGGGTTCGCCTTTGCCTGCGAGAGCTAGCGGACTGGTCGCAAGAGCCGCGATGGAGGTAATCAAGGTGAGTTTCGTTTTCATTTTCATGGGGATTGGTTGGGTAGTGATTTTCAGGATTCACAGTTGATCCGCCTTGGCGTGAGTTCTGGATCAGAGGGAATTCATTTTCTTGCGAAAAGTTGGCGAGGTGGAGTTAGGGAACTGTCTGTTACTTGCAGGGCCAAGATCGAGCGTAAAGTCTGTAATTGCGATTTTCCCCGCCATTCACGGCCTGAACCACGGATCTTCTGCGATCTGCTTTATGCACTCATCCACGGAAAGAGAGGCGAAAATTTCATGCCACGCGCCGGTATGCCGAAGGAAAGAAAGTGCGAATTGCCCGTCGCCGACGAACTCCATCCGCGCGAACCTCGACTCGAAGCTCGGGCTGATCGCGTCCGGCCCCGGACAGGTGTAGTGGGAGATGAAGTAGAAATAGCAACGGTGCCATTTCCCGCTGATGTCGGTGAGGTAGTTGAACTGCTCTTCTGCTGGAGGCGGCTGGATGTGATTCGGTTTCAATACGCTCTCGATGAGTTGAGTCGCTTTGGTCATCACTTCCGCCTTGAGTGGCTCAGGAACGGATGGTTTCGGCTGTTTTGCAGGACTATACATCCAGACTTTTCGTGGCTTTGGCATTGGGGATTAGGTGGGGGCGAAAAAGCTATGAACGTGCTAGCGATCCTTATGGTTTTTGGCGAGGTTTTTGGGCGCAGTCTCGTTCAGATTATTTCGAGACTAGCCGATTAAAGGCGTGAAATCCGGTGATGACATAGGAGAGTAGCTAATCGGAGTTTTTCCCGAGTACTCCACCAATAGCGATTGGTTCAGGGGAGAATGTAGATGGTTCACTTTCATGCTGGACCTCACCTACCGCGATTCCTTGCTCTCCCTAGCTTGATCGCCGTGGCTGACAGGCTGATAAAAGGGCGTTGACATCCCTTAGCCGAGCCTACAATCAGAAGTCCAAAATAACTATCTATGGCCACATGGATGACCCTCAGTCGGCCAAGTGTTTTCCTCTAAACCACAGACTAGAAGCTATGAAATCATATCTCAAACCCGGTCTTCTAAACACCAAAGCCATCACGGTATTCACCTTTGCGGTGTGTGCCTTCGCGGCCATTGCCGCTGAAGAGAGTCCGACGACGCCCAGCGAGCGCCCAGACGACCTTTCGAAGGATCAAATCCGGGAGATCAACGCTGACATCGAGAAGATGCGCGGCAAGATCGACGTGGCATTCGTAGGCGACTCGATCACCAGACGTTGGCGCGGAGAGGGCAATATAGAGGTGTGGGACAAATACTGGGGTTCGTATAAGGCCGTGAACATGGGCATCGGCGGCGACGCGACCCAGAACGTCCTTTGGCGATTGAAGAACGGTCAGTTGGACGGCTACAAAGCGCGCGTTTTCGTGGTCATGATCGGCACCAACAACTGTTGGAGTGAACCCGTGCCCGCTGATGTGGCCGGTGGCATCAAGGCGATCCTCGATTTGATCCAATCCAAGCAACCAAAGGCCAAGATCCTACTGCTGAGTATCCTTCCCGTCGGAGACAAACCCAATCCCGGCCGCGAAACAAGGGCCGCCATCAACGCGTTGATTTCGAAATACCAAGGTGGCCCGGTTCACTACATGGATATTTCCGCCAAGTTTCTGGAATCTGACGGTACGATTAGCAAGGAGGTGATGCCGGACGCTTTGCACTTGGGCCCCAAAGGCTATGAGATCTGGTCGGAAGCCATCAAAGACAAGGTGAAGGAACTCCTTCGCGAGTCTAAAACCCGCTGAGCCTGTTGCCTCATAAATCGAGCACACCGAAAGGTTCCTGACCGACCGGGAGCGTTGCCTCACCATTAGGACACCATAGCGACTTGGTTTCTTGTTGTTGGTTTGCTTGCCCTTGCGGGCGGTTCGCAGCGTAGCGGAGGAGCGCCCGCAAGGGCAAGTGCCTCTCGCTCTTCCTCGGCGTAGAGCTCTTTGCGGCGACTCCACAGCCGGTCTTCGAGGCACCGGATTTCCTTCCTCAGCGCAAACGGATTGAGCGTCGTGAGCTGAGTTTCTAGCTTCAATGCCTCTTCTTTGCGCAGTTGCCCGCTGTCGATGAGGCGACGCGCGGGGGTGCGGCCTTGTTTCTCATGACGCCGGATCTGACGACTTCCTTCACGGCGTTTGCTCTCTTGTTTCATCGTCACGCAGAACAGGTTGCGCCAGTGGCTCCAGAGCTTGAGCAGTTCGTTGAGGTCGTCTAGCAGCTCGCGGT
>JANOQR010000066.1:0-2222 GCA_031414935.1 Luteolibacter sp. | reverse complement strand
CCGGGTAGCTTCTCTTTCGCAATGGCTGTGCCCCCTTACATGTCCCGAAACATGAACACTACAACCAGCCATAATGAAAACAATGAACGCCTCGGGCGCTTCGGTGAAAGCCGACGCGGACCGTCTTGCTGACTTCGTCCTATTTACACAACGAAGCTGCATCCTGAACCTGTCAACAGAACTCAACAAAGGGAACATCTCGTTCCCGCAGTTCTTCCTCCTAACCTACCTATCCAGCGAAGAATATCTCACGATGTCCGACATAGCGAAAAAGATGGGCCATTCGACCGCCGCTGCCACCGGCTTAGTCGATCGGTTGGAGAAACTCTGTTACGTTGAGCGTACACACGCCGCCGAAGATCGTCGCAAAATCATGGTCCGCATCACCTCTAAAGGAATCGAACTCGTTTCGAAGATGCGCAAGGAAATCGCGAATGATCTGGCCGGTATTCTGGCAGGCATGGATGAAGACCAGGCAGAAACAGTCGAACACACGAAGCGCGCCATCAGTGGCCGTGCCATCGCTTGAACCACTGATTCCAGCCAATTGAAATAACCAGCTTGGCGAATCCTCAGCGCCTCCGTTACCGTCCCCGGGTGACGGAGGCGTTCCCCTTTTTAGACCCGCTGAACTCGATCCCCGGCATCCGAGCCGGATGGGTGGAGCGCATTCCCGACTTGCCGATCACCGGCGACCGCGATGAAGCGATGCGAGTGCTCCGACCTTATCACGAGCAAGCGATTACTGATTTTTCGGAAAAAACCGCAGAATACTTTCGAGCAGAGCAAGTTCACGAGATTTCTGTCACCGCCGTGCCCGGTCCGCAGCGGATTTCTGCGCCCGATGGACTTCTGGTGGTTCCTGCTGTGGATGGCCTCGTTACTCTTCAAACGGGGATCATTCTGGTGATCTACGTGGCAGACTGCGGCGCGATTTGGCTGGCTGACCGGAAAACTGGTGCCATCGGCCTGCTGCACTCCGGGAAAAAAGGCACCGAAGGAAATATCCTCCAAAACGCGCTTGCGGTGATGGCGGAAAATTTCGGAACTCGCCCGGAAGATGTCACGGCTGTTCTGAGTCCGTGCATTCGCGTCCCGGACTATGAAATCGACTTCGCTGGCGAGATCGGCAGACAAGCGGCGCAGGCAGGCATTGGAAATTTCTTGGATTGCGGATTCAATACCGCCGCAAATCTCGACCGATTTTACAGTTACCGCCGCGAGCTGGGAAAAACCGGACGTATGATGGCCATGATTACCCGCGACTCCAAGCCATGAAAACCCTGTCTCTGAGTTCACCCGCCAAGCTCAATCTCTCGCTGAAAATCCTCTCAAAACGCGAAGACGGCTTTCACGAAATCGACACACTGATGGTGAAACTTCCCGGATTGGCGGACCAAATCGAGATCGGCGAGTCCTCGGAATTTCGTTTCCACTGCGACGATCCGAGCCTGCCCCTCGGCGAGGAAAACCTCATCGTCAAAGCCGTCCGCGCCTTCGAGACCGCTGCGAAAACCAACGCACTTTGCTCGATTTCTTTGAAAAAACTCATCCCTCACGGAGCTGGCCTGGGCGGCGGCAGTAGCAATGCGGCTGTTACATTGCTTGGTTTAAATCAGTTGTTTGATTTCCCACTCCGAACAGAGGAGCTTCACGGAATCGCTGCGAAATTAGGCTCCGACATCCCTTTTTTTCTCACCACCGGGGCCGCTCGTTGCACCGGGCGCGGCGAAATCGTCACTGCCGTCCCCTCGCCTTCTGCGCTGCGAGTTTTCCTCCTAAAGCCGTCTTTTAGTGTCGCCACACCGGAAGCCTACCAGCGTTGGCAGGAGTCACACGAAATTCCCAGCATCTGCTACCGCGTCCAAAACTACTCGGGGGTAGCCCTCGAAAACTCTCTCGAACGCCCAGTTTTTCAAAAACACCGATTTCTTGCCGAGATCAAAGAATGGCTGCTCGACCGACGAGAAACCCAAGCCGCCCTGATGAGCGGCTCCGGCTCCACTGTTTTCGGCGTTCTCAAAGCCGACGCCGATGCCGAAACACTCGCCGCCAGCGCACGTACCGAACTCGATCCGTCACTCTGGCACTGGACTGGATTCACCGAGGCTTAGGATCGCATCACAAATCACACACCCCGTTTGACAAGCGACGCCCGAGTCCACTAGGTTCCCCTCCCCGGCGCCAAAGCCGATCCAATCTATCATGAATATTGTTGTCGA
>JANOQR010000065.1:0-23927 GCA_031414935.1 Luteolibacter sp. | reverse complement strand
GGAATAAATTTGCGGATCATGGAGTGGTTTGGTGGAAGAGCGCGGAAACTAGGCGTCAGAATCCAACGTGTCCAGAACGGGTTTTTTGGGGGAGATGAACATCAAGATCTCGTGTTACGAAATAAACTTCGTAGCCGATCTCATGAAGTCTTCTTGGATCTAACTCCTCACTGATTCGACTTATCAAACGCCGCATCGAAGGCCAGATTACTGGATGGAAAATCGACGCTTCTCACGAACGCCGCAGCTTCTTCGCCGCCGTGAACGCGGTCCATGCGGATATCTTCCCACTCGACGGACAGCGGGCCTCGGTAGCCGATGTCGTTGAGCGCGACGATGATGTCTTCGAACTCGATGTCGCCGTGGCCCAGTGAACGGAAGTCCCAGAAACGGCGGGCGTCGCCGAAATTCGTGTGGCCTCCGAAGACGCCGACCGAGCCGTCGCCGTGATTCCACCACGCGTCTTTCATGTGGACGTGATAGATGCGGCTGCCGAGATCGCGGATGAATTTCACGTAATCCACGCCCTGGTAGCCGAGGTGTGATGGGTCGTAGTTGAAACCAAAACGCTTGTGGTTGCCTACGGCTGCAAGAGCGCGTTGAGCGGAGGCAATGTCAAAGGCGATTTCCGTGGGATGCACTTCGAGGGCGAAGTTCACATCGACCTTTTCGTAAGCATCAAGGATGGGCAGCCAGCGCTTGGCGAAATCCTTGAAACCCTTCTCATAATACTCCTGCGTCGTCGGCGGGAAGGCGTAAATGGAATGCCAAATCGAGGAACCAGTGAAGCCATTCACGACAGCGGGAAACTCATCTTTCCCATCGCGTCCGGGCTTGGCGTTGAAGAACGCGCGGGCGGCTTTGCCAGTCGCGATCATTTGCTTCGCGGCGCGTTTCCGCACGCCTTCTGGATCCCCATCGCCCCAGACTTCAGGTGATAGGATCGCCTTGTGACGCTCATCAATCAGGTCGCAAACCGCCTGACCGACGAGGTGGTTAGAAATCGCGAAACTGGTCAATCCGTGATCTCCAAGCAGCTCCCACTTTTCCTTCACGTAGGTCTTGCTAGAGAGCGCGGCATCCACGTCGAAGTGGTCGCCCCAGCAGGCGAGTTCCAGTCCGTCGTAGCCCATTTCATAGGCGAGTGGTGCGAGTTTTTCGAGCGGGAGATCGGCCCATTGGCCAGTGAAAAGAGTGACGGAGCGTGACATGATTTTTTAAATAGGTTGGCGTCGGAAAGATGGAGGATTCTGGCGAGGGGAATAAAGGAAAAATCACCACCGAAATGAAATGCCCCGATTCCCTCACACATCGACCAACGCGGCTGGAGTATTCTTCGCAATGTGCAGCAGTCTCAACGCGGCCCCGGACGGCGAGCGAAGACCTCGCTCCCACGAAACCGCAGTGGCTTTGGGAACATTGAGCAAATCGGCGAAAACCGCCTGGCTCACATTCAAGTCGTTGCGAATTTTCGCGATGTCCGCGCCCGTTAGCAGAGTCGGTGCTTTCTTGAGATGGATCGTTCGGGCAGTGATTTTCCCGGAGGCGTGATCCACCCCTTCCTGCATACTGGCGAGGAGATCATTGAAATTAAAGTCAGGTAGTTTGTCTTTTTTTGGCATAAACGGCTTTGATTTGTTCGGCGAGATTTCCGAGTTGGTTGCGTTGGGATTTGCTCAAATTGGCGGCGTCAGATTTTTTGAAGAGTAGAAACAGGTAGAGAATATGATCTTCGGGAAGGTAAAGATAGATGACACGGGCTCCACCGCTTTTCCCGCGCCCGGCAAATGCCATCCGGGCCTTACGCAGACCACGACAACCCACAAGCAAGTCGCCACGCTCAGGGTCTTCCAGTAGCCCGTTTTGAAATACTCGGTAGTCCGAATCGACCACGCTCTCATGGAGTTGGCGGGTGAAATGTGGAGTTTCGACAAACGTCAATGTCACGCGAAGTGACATACTGAGTATTGCAGTTTAGTCAATCAAGCAAACTGACTTGCCTCCAGAAATACGGCGTCGCGTGCGGCTGCCTCGTGGAAAGCCGCGCGGAGAATTTGCGTCATCGGACCACAAGCGAGAGTTCGCTGATCGAGCCGCACAACGGGAATCACGCCCCGGGTGGATGAGGTGAGAAAAATTTCATCAGCCGCGTGGAGATCAGCTAGGACGAGGGGACGCGCTTCTACGGCGGCCAGCTCGATCATCACCTCGCGCCCGATGCCGGGGAGGCATCCTGAATCGAGCGAGGGCGTTAGCAGGACGCCATTTTTCACGAGGAAAAGATTGGCAGTCGCGGCCTCACAGAGCTGGCCAGCCGTGTTCAGGAAAATCGTTTCGTCGCAGCCGTGGTGGCGGGCGTGATCGAGCGCGATGAGGTTTTCCGCGTAGCTGGCGCACTTCAGCCCAGCCAACGGCGAGCGTTCGTTACGCGGCCACGGCGAGAGGCAGACAGTCATGGACGCGGGCGTTTCTCCGGCGGGAAATGCTGCGAGCCAGACCACACGATCCAGCCCTGCGGCGAGTTCATTGAGCGGTCCACTGCCAGCCGTGACAATCAGCCGGAGCCGGGCGCGACCCGTAGTGAGCGAATTTCTCACCAAGAGTTCGCTGGCGATTTTTCTAAAATCTGCCAGCTCGATCACCCAGCCAAGTTTCTCACAACTCTGTCGAAGCCGAGCCAGATGCCGATCCGCGAAAACGACGACACCGTCGATGGCAGCCATCGTTTCAAACAACCCAAGCCCAAGGAAAGCCCCGCGATCTTGCGCCGCGCCGGGGTGCCGATCCGCAGGAAGCCAATCACCGTTGCACCAGATTTGATTCATCAGCGGCATTCTGGTCAGTGCGGCGCGAGTGTAAATCTTGGAAACTTCGGCAGGGACCGTCACTCCGTGCGGTCCAGTGCGTGGTGGGTGGAAGAAAAGAGAATGAAGAGATCCCATGAGCCAAAGCATTCACTGGATCATCCTCACTTCACGCTCAGGACCGCCCGGAGGGTTCGGTCCCTGCCATTTTTCAGAGGGCACGGGTTGCACTTTGCGTGAATCGTGGCGCGTGCCAGCTTCCGCGCATGAAGTTATCCATTTTCCTGAGCGGGATCAGCATTCTAGCCACTGGAGTCGCGGCTCTTTCCCTGCTGCCACATCCTCACTCATACGGCTTTCTGGAGGGCGCATTGAAACTCGGCGGCGGCATCGTGATCTGCGGCATTTTCTCTATCAAAATGCCGTGGCACGGAATCATCGGTGCAGGGGTGCTTGCGTTGTTAGGAACCGGACGCGGCCTCGCGAATCTTCCAGATTTGGTAAAATTCGCCAGCGGTGAACGCAGTCGCGGCCTTGCTCCGATCCTCGAATTCGCAGTCACCGTGCTCTGCGCGATCCTACTCGTTAGGGTCCTGCGGGTGCTGCATCAGGAGCGGGTGCGCCGGATGCTGGAGGCAGAGTAGGCTCAGGAACAGGCGGTGGTTTGGGCAAGGTATCCTGCCATTGGTGCAGCGTGAACCCCTCCCCCACTCCGCCCATTTCCCCCAAAAGCTCATGGCAGCGTTGCCGCCATTTCTCGTAGTCGGGAGCCGTGCGTTCCGCGTCGCGGGTACCAGGGAAAACGAGATAGGTGATCTTTAAGTCAGACACCGGGCGATTGTACGAGTCCGCCTTAGGATTCAGCTCACGGGCGAACCTCAGCGACGCCTCGCCGACTTTGAAAGTCGGCCCACCGTCGCCGACAATCGCAGGATAAATTTTCTTCCCGTGAATGACGACCGCGTAGTCGCCCGCGTTCGGCGAAAACGCATCGCTCGCACTGAGAATATCGACTGGCACGACGATGAACGGATCATACTCCGCGATGAGAAAACTGCGGGCTTTCAGGTCTTCGATTCCGCGCTTGAGGTATTGGATACGTTCTCTCAGCCAAGTCTTGCGAGCGGCAGTCGTGGTGCTGGCAGCCAGTTCTTTTTGGGCGGCAGTGACCCTTTTTTCCCAACCCGCAAGCATCGGGTTCGGCGTCTTCGTCTTCTTCGGCCAGCCGTAACTCGTCCACGGCTGATAGTGAGTGGAATTCACCACGTCATCCGGCATCGTCGGCAGTCGGTCGCCATCGGAGCCGTCCGACACCACATCCATTTCCGCCTGCATGAAAAACACTTTGCGGCCCTGGTCCGACTGGAGATTGAGGATCGTCTCACAGTCGTAAATGTTATGTTTTGTTAGCAGTTCGTTGAGCGTGTTCGCATCGCGGCGGACGCGGGTCGTCTTGTTGTCGTAGAGCTTCCCGAACCACGGTGAAACTTGCGCCTTCTCGACCAGCGACGGAAAACCGGGTAAAATTTTCGCCAAATCTGGATTCGACGTTTCCAGCTCGGCCAAAGTTTTCGCCGGAGTCGGAACTCGCAGTGAAAGCTGATAGCTCGCGGTGTAGCTCGCGGCATCCACCCGTTCCCGCGAAGCGATTCCACCCTTCTCGATCTTCACTTCAGTCTTAAAAGGAATGCCGGAACGGAGTTTCCTCACATCCATCACCGTGCCGATCTCGGGCTCATCCATTGTGGCAGGTTCGGCAGAATTTTCCGCATTCTGCTTGTTCGCTTCCTCGAGCTTTTTGTTCAGAGCGGCGATTTCCCGATCATACCGTTCTTCCACTTCAGCACGGATTTTCGCTTCCGCCTGACGAAACAAATCCTGCTTGTCGGGAGTCGCGGCCACCACGGGCTTGGGCGCGAAAATTTCCTGAATCCCCCGCTTGATCTTGGAAAAATTCCCACTGGCGATCACCCCGCCGACAATCACCGCCAAATAAAACACGTCCCTCAGTCCGAACCATCGGAAGCCACGTTTCGGGCGGTTTCTCTTATCATTCAGGAGTTCCATCGCGGGCAGACTACCGATTTCCCCCTGCCCTTCAATCCCCGTCCCACAAAGTTTTTCCTCGAAATTTCCGCATCTCAAAAAGTCAGCGATGACAAACCCGCCGTCATGCTTACAGTCGCCGCCGTGAGTTATCAGGTCTTCGCTAGGAAATATCGCCCCAAGTCATTTGCCGACGTTCTCGGTCAGGATCACGTCGTCAAGACGCTGCGAAATGCCATTTTACAAAAACGGTTAGCACACGCTTACCTCTTCGTCGGGCCGCGTGGCACGGGAAAAACCTCAACCGCCCGCATTCTCGCCAAAGCCCTCAACTGCACCGGCGGGCCAAACGCGGACTTTGATCCCAATGAAGACGTCTGCATCGAGATCGCCGAGGGCCGCTCGCTCGACGTGCTAGAAATCGACGGAGCCTCGAACAACGGCGTCGAGCAAGTCCGCGATCTACGCGAGTCCGTCCGCTTCGCCCCAGCGCGTGGACAGTTTAAAATCTTCTACATCGACGAGGTCCACATGCTCTCAAACGCGGCCTTCAACGCGCTTCTCAAAACCCTCGAAGAGCCGCCGCCACACGTAAAATTCATCTTCGCCACCACCGAGGCGAACAAAATCCTCCCCACCATCCTCTCCCGTTGCCAACGCTTCGACCTGCGGCCCATTCCCACGGAAACCATCGCGCAACACCTGCTCCACATCGCCAGTGTAGAAGGAATCGCCCTTGATGAAACCGCTGCTTGGGCCATCGCCAAAGGCGCCGACGGCGGAATGCGCGACGCCCAATCCATGCTCGATCAGCTCGTCTCCTTCTGTGGCGACTCGATCAACGAAGCCAACGTCCTCGATGTCTTCGGTTTCACCTCTCGGGAAAAAGTCGCCGCACTCACCCAAACCCTGCTCGCCCGCGACAATCCCGCGGCACTCTCCCTCATCGAAAAAGAAGCCGAGAGCGGACGCGAGCTCTCCCAACTCCTCGGCGAACTCATCGGCTGCCTGCGCGCACTCCTCGTCGCCAAGCTCGATCCATCCGCCGATGGCGACGGCATCCCCGCGCACCTTTGGTCCGCGCTGCTCGTCGCCGCTGACGAATACCCGCCAGATCGGATTCTATCTGCCATCGACGTCTTCGCAGAAACCGAAGGCCGGATGAAATGGGCGACTAACAAGCGCCTCCACTTCGAGCTAGGCGTCATCAAAGCCATCCAATCCCTCGGCGAAGTCCGCATCACCGACGTCATCAAAGTCCTCACCAAAGGCGCGGATTTCCTCCCCACCGAATCACTCACTCCTGCCACCGCTCCTGCCACCGCTGCTGCTCCAGCTCCAGAAATCACCCCCATTTCCAAACCCGAACCGGTCACAGAACCCGTCGCCGAAAAGAAACCCGAACCACCTCCCCAGCCCGCCAAACCTCAAGCCACTGGTGGACTATCAGCCTTCGATTCCATGATCGCCGACGCCCCAGAAGTCAGCGAACTCCCACCGCCACCCGAGCCACCGCCGTGGAAAAACGACAAACCCGTCGTCGTCGAAAAACCACCCGAAGCCCCCGCCGTGAATGCGGCCATCGAAGACGCCTTCTACAACGACCCGCTCATCCAAGCCGCGCTGGTGAAATTCGAGGGCAAGGTGCTGAGCTGAAATTCCCAATAAAACTAACTCCTGAAAACTAAAAATTTCCCACTACCCAACTCCCTATGAACATCCAGAAACTCATGAAACAAGCCCAGCAAATGCAGGCCGGGCTTGCCGCGAAACAAGAAGAACTCGCCAATCAAACCGTCGAGGCCTCCGTCGGTGGCGGCAAAGTCAACGTCGTTGCCACCTGTGCAGGCGATGTCGTTTCCATCAAGATTGATCCCTCAGTCATCGATCCCGCCGATGCCGAATTTCTCGAAGATCTCGTCCTCAAAGGCGTGCAAGAAGCCATTTCCAAAGGCAAAGACCAGTCCGCCGCAGAGATGAAAAAACTCACTGGCGGCCTAGGCATCCCCGGCCTCTAAAATCTTTCCGCTCTTAGCTCCAAGCTCTCAGTTCTAATGTCCGCATTCAGCCGCCGCTTCGGATGGACATTAGTTGGCATCTCCCTGCTGCTCCACCTTTTCACCGTCTATTGCTACTCGCGGCAGCCGGATCGATTCGCAGCTTTTACGGTGATGCCCATCTGGCTGTGGGGTGGATTCGGACTCATCCTCTCCACCGTCGCCTACTATTTCCTGCGAGCATCGCTCTCGCTCATCATGACGGCGGTATGGGCCATCACCCTTCTTGTCGGCGCGGACGAGGCGCGCGTGTTAGCCAATTTCGGAAAATCCCCACCACTCCCAGGTCAAGCCGCGCTTCACGAAGGCCAGCCCGTCCTCCGCGTCATCACCATGAACACCGCGATCTTCGACTATGGTAATCCCGCGACCGACATCGCCGCGTGGCAGCCCGATATCTTGCTGCTTCAGGATGCGTTTCCCTATCAGGTCCGACAAATCGCTGACGTAATCTACGGTGGTCGCGGCGACTACCGCGCTCACCAAACCAACGGTGTCGTCACCCGTTGGAAAATTCTGCGAGAAATCCGCGATCCATCACGCCGCGATCAGCAAGTCACCATCCTACTCCCTAACAAGCAAGAGATCGAAGTCGTCAACGTTCATCTCTCCACCGCTGCTACCGATCTCCGTCTATGGGAAAAATCCGCGTGGCATAGCCATCGCGTCAATCGTGCAGTTAGATTACGCGAACTCTCGCTCACCCGCCAGGTTCTCGAACAAACCACTCCCAACTTCCCCGACTCCCCCGTGATCTTCGGTGGCGACTTTAATGCCCCTGCCACCGACATCATTCACCAGCAGTTGCACCGCGATTTTCTCGATGCCTTCGCCGCAGCAGGCACCGGCTGGGGCAATACCTATCAGCGTCGGTTCCCTATACTCCGCATCGACCACCTCTACGCCACCCGCCATTTCGTCCCCGTACGTAGTCGCGTGGTCACATCGAAAAACAGCGACCACCGGATGGTGGTGGCGGACTTTTTGTTGAAGTAGCCGTCTGTAGCAAGTTGCAGACAGATCTAACAATTGCCTCAGGCATCTCCCGTGCTAGTAAGCGGACGACAACGGGCGTGCTAGTCCCGTCGGATTTTTCTCGCCATGTGGATCGTCCTCTTCGCCCTTCGCTACAAATACACCATCGGGGTTCTTGCGATCTTGATCCTACTCTTCGGCATCATGTCGGGCAGGCGAATGTCCACCGACATCCTGCCCCGGGTCGAAAGCCCGGAAATCACGCTGGTCTGGTCCTACGGTGGCTTGAGCGCGGCTGAAATGGCGTCGAAAATCACCTCCTTTTCAGAAATCATCACCCTCAACAACGTCGATGATCTGCTGGAAGTCCGCTCGGAAACTTCTAACGGCATCGCCTTGGTCAAACTGAAATTCCAGCCCTACGTGGACATCAACACCGCGATGTCGCAGGTCACTGGCGTCTCCCAAACCATCCTCCGCCGGATGCCCGCCGGCACCACGCCGCCGTTGGTCGTGCGCACCAGTCCGTCGAGCGTGCCCATCGTCCAGCTCGTGATTTCCTCGGACACGATGACGGGTGGCCAGCTCTACGACTACTCGCGCCTCGCCCTGCGCGCCCAGCTCCAGAGCATCCCCGGCATGAGGATTTCCCTGCCCTACGGCGGTGCGGCGCGGCAAGTGATGGTCGATCTCAACCCTGAGGCTCTCAACGCGTTTTCCATCTCCGCCGCAGAAGTCAACGCAGCGGTGAGTCGGCAAAATCTCACATTGCCATCCGGCTCCCTGCGCGAGAATTCCCGCGAACTTCCGGTGGAAATCAACGCCAGCCCGGAAACGATCCAAGGCTTTCTCGACATTCCTCTGCGCTCCGTGGATGGGAAAATGATCCTCCTGCGCGACGTGGCAAACGTCCGCGATGGCGAGGCCGTTAGCACCAACATCGCCCGCCTCAATGGCCAGAACGCCGTGATGATTTCCATCCTCAAGCTCGGCAGTGCGTCCACCGTGGACATCATCGACGGCATCCGCGCCCGCCTGCCAGAAGTCCGCGCTTCCGCGCCGCCCGGCATGAATATCGAGCCGATTTTCGACCAATCCGTCTTCGTCCGCGCCGCAGTGACCGGCGTCCAACACGAGATCCTGCTCGTCGGCGGTCTCGTCGCAGCCGTCGTGCTGTTATTCCTCGGCTCGTGGCGATCCACCCTCATCGTCCTTACCTCTATTCCGCTCGCCCTGCTCTGTTCCATCCTCGGACTCAGCCTCATGGGCGCGACCTTTAACCTGATGACCCTCGGTGGCCTCGCCCTCGCCATCGGCATCCTCGTGGACAACTCGTTAGTTGAAATTGAAAACATCAAACGTCAGATCGCCCTCGGCAAGGACGTGCAGCAGGCAATCATCGACGGCGCACGGGAAGTCGCGTTCCCCGAGTTCGTTTCCACCATCTCCATCTGCATCGTTTTCCTGCCGATTTTCCTCCTCAGCGGCACTTCGTCCTTCGTCTTCCGGCCACTCGCACTGGCGGTGATTTTCGCGATGATCGCCAGCTACCTGCTAGCCCGCACGCTCGTCCCCACCCTCGCCTCGCTCATTTTACCCAGCGAAATCCGGGCGGAGAAAAAACGCGCCGCGTCGCCACCGCGCGGCCTCATCCGCATCCACCACGCCATCGAGCACGGCGTGGATCGCATCGCCGTCACGCAGGGGAAAATCCTCCGTTTCATCCTCCGCCGCAAGCTGCTGATCCTCATCCCGGTGCTCATCGCCATGGCACTGGGAGCCTTCGCCGCCGTGAACTCTGGTCGCGAGTTTTTCCCGAAAACCGATGCCGGACTGATCCGCCTGTTTGTGCGAATCCCCACCGGCATCCGCATCGAAGACACCGCGCAGGAAATGGCCGATATCCAGCGCGAAATCCGCAACATCATCCCGAAAGAAGAACTCCAATTCATCGTCGAAAACATCGGCACGCCCAGCTCCGTCAACCAAGCCTGGGTGGAAACCACCGCCATCACTTCTGCCGACGGTGAAATCCTCGTCCAGCTCGATCCCGACGCAGCCCCGAGCGAGAGCTACATCGAGAAAATCCGCGCCATGCTCGCCGAGAAATTTCCCAAGGTGCAATCGTTCTTCCGCCCGGCGGACGCCACCAGCCAGACGCTCGCATCCGGCGCGCCCACCACCTTCGAGGTCCGCCTGATCGGTCGCGATGTTCCGGGAAATTTGGCTCTCGCCCGCGAGTTGCGCGACCGTTTCGCGAAGGTTCCCGGAGCCGTCGATGTCACGCTGCGCGAGGTGCTCGATCAGCCCGGCTACTCGATCCGCATCGACCGCGTGCGTGCCGCCACCTTCGGAATCAACGCCCAAGACGCGGCCAGTGCTTTGTTAGCCGCGCTCGGCAGCGGTGGCTCCGTCGCACCAAATCTCTGGTCAGATCCAGCCACCGGCGCATCCTACGACGTGCAAATCATCGCACCGCCCGCCAGCCTGGATTCCATCGAGCAACTCCTCAATCTCCCAATCCGCCCGTCCACTGGCGGCAGCTCGCCCGTGCCACTGCGCTCCTTCGCCACCGTCATGGAAAAACGCTCGCCCGCCAGCGTCAGCCGCACCTCACTGCAACCGACTTTCACCATCGTCGCAAATGCTTCTGGCCGCGATCTCGGCAGCATCACCCGCGATTTAGAAATCATCCTCACCGACCTGCGGAAAAAACTCAAACCCGCGAACAAGATCGAACTCGCTGGCCAAGCCGCCCTGATGGAAACGTCTTACTCCGAACTCATCGGCGGCCTCGGACTCGCCTCCGTGCTGGTATTTCTGGTGATGGTCGTGAATTTCCAATCCTGGACGCTGCCCTTTGTCGCCATCGCTGGACTCCCAGTTTCCGTCTCCGGCGCACTGTTCGCACTTTGGCTAACAGGCACACCGATGAGCGTGCCCGCACTGATGGGCATCATCATGGTCGTCGGCGTCTCCACGGCGAATAGCGTGCTCGTCAGCAGTTTCGCTCGCGACCGATTCGATCAGGGAGAAACCGCGCACGACGCCGCTGTCGAAGCCGCCACCACCCGGCTTCGCCCCGTCGTGATGACCGCGCTGGCCATGATTCTCGGCGTCATCCCGATGGCACTCGGCCACGCGGAAGGCGGCGAACAAAATGCCCCGTTAGGCCGTGCCGTCATCGGTGGATTATTGTTCGGCACACTCGCCTCGCTCTTCCTCGTCCCTGTCGCCTTCGCCGCCGTCCGTGGCTTCACCCACCGCAAGCTCATCCCTGTTTCCGATCCATGAAAGCCATCATTTCCCTGATTTTCCTGCTCACCATTTTCGTTCAAGCGCAGGAAAAACCCAGCGTTCGCACCACGCTTCCCACCGCCGCCACCGTCGCGAGCAACTACGAACTACCCGGCCGCACCGAGCCACTGGAGTCCGCGCTCATTTTCACCCGCGCCACCGGCATCGTCCGCGAGCGGAAGTTCGACATCGGGGATCAAGTCAAAGCGGGCGATGTGCTGGCCATCATCGACGCCCCGGAAATCGACCGCGAAGTCGAAGCCGCCCGCGCCGCCATGGATCAAGCCGCCGCACGAGCCAAAACCGCCCGCCAAGCCGCCGATCGCTCCGAGACTTTGCAAAACACCCGCGCCCTCTCCCAAGACGAAACCGAACAACGCATCTCCGAGGCCGACGAATCCGAAGCCGCCCTCCGCGCGGCCAAGGCAGAACTGGATCGCTTGGAGGAGTTACAAAAATTTTCCACCGTGCTCGCCCCCTTCGACGGCGTCATTTCCGCCCGCAACTTCGACCGTGGCGACCGAATGCGCGGCGACTCGTCCACCGCAGAAGGCTGGCTCTATCGACTCATCCGCCTCGACACCCTGCGCTTCGTCATCAGCGCGACACCCGATCTCGCCCTGCGGCTTTCGAACGAAACCCAAACCACCGTCCGTTTCACCGAACTACCCGGCAAATCCTACACCGCCAAGCTATCGCGCACCGCCAAAGTGCTCGATACCACCTCCGGCACCATGCGCGCCGAGTTTCTCCTCGAAAACCCAGACCTCCAGCTCCCCGCCGGACTCACCGGACTGGCCAACTTCAGACTCACACCCACCACCGGAACCTTCACGCTTCCGACAAACACCCTCCTCGTTCGCCAAGGAAAGACGATGGTTGCCGTCGCAACGGACGGAAAAGTCAGCTTCGTCGAAGTCCTACCAGGGAAAAATTTCGGTGCCACCCTCGAAGTCACCTCCGCCGCTCTCTCCGCCGAAACCCCAGTCATCATCAACCCCAACGCCATGCTGAAACCCGGCGATCTGGTCGAAATTGCGGCTACTGCTCCCTAAAGATATTACGCTTCGTCCATTGAGCGATCCTGTCAGAAACGGCTTTGGATTAAGATTTCACCCTTGGCGGCATTGACCAGAAATTCAAAATCTCATCCATGCAAATCGAAGCCCCGCCATTCCGCGTTTTGTTCGTCTGCCTCGGTAATATCTGCCGTTCCCCTGCGGCGGAAATCATCTTTCGCAAACTCGTCGCTGATGCCGGGCGAGATCGTGAGTTCGAAATCGATTCCGCTGGCACCATCGGCCATCACACGGGAGAGCCGCCGGATTCGCGGATGGCGGAGTCTCTCCAAAGCCAAGGTTTCCCTGTCCAAGGTCGCGCCCGGCAACTCTTAGAGTCGGATTTGGAAAACTTCGATCTGATCGTCGCGATGGATGAGTCCAATCTCCGCGACGTTAGACTGCTGGATAAAGCCGAACGCCACGGCGAAAAAATCCGCCCGCTGGTGAGTTTCTGCCGAGAACATGACGACCTGCGCGTGCCAGATCCTTACTACGGCGGGCAGCGCGGCTTCGACCACGTCATTGAACTGCTGAAAGATGGCTGTGCGGGGATACTCGAAAGCCACGGAAAGTCCTGAGGGTTGGACAGACTTGCGGGGTCTCGGGCGAAATAAATTTCGCGGTCCGTTTGGAGGGGCACTTTGTTCGTGAGAACGAAAACGCAAGCTGGCTCAGGGCTTTTTATCTGCCGCTTCTTTGCCGGGGACGAAGACGAGTCCGCCGCCGTTGATGCAAAAGCGTTTGTCGGTGGGAGTGCTGAAACCTTCCCCCTCGAAGACGTGGCCGAGGTGGCCATCGCAGACAGCGCAGAGCACTTCGACACGCGTCATGCCGAGGGCAATGTCCTTTTTCAAAGTAACATTTTCGGCTTTGGCAGGATCGTAGAAAGAAGGCCAGCCGCAGCCGGAGTCGAATTTTTGCTCGGAGGTGAAGAGCAGCGCGTTGCAGCCGGCACAGTGGTATGAGCCTTCGCCTTGGTGTTTGAACTGTTTGTAAACTTCGCCGTTCGGGGCCTCGGTGCCAGATTTACGCAGGATGGCGTATTGCTCGGGGCTGAGGATTTTTTTCCACTCTTCGTCGGTTTTGACGATTTTCCCTGTGGGCTCGGCGGCTTTTTCGGTGCGGACTTCCATGGCTTTCTTGCTTTTTTCTTCGGCGGAACAGGCCGCGAGGGCGAGGGTGAATAAAACGGCGGTGGCGAGGCGTGGTGTGGTCATCTTTGGACTCGGTTTGGAGTGCATGGAGGAGCAACAGACTGCTCGATTTATTCCCAGCGTGTTGGTTTCTGTTCAGGAAAATTGCTCTTGGAGGACGGCTTTGGAGAAATCCCGGTTCATGCGGGCGATGTGGTCCACGCTGATTTCCTTAGGGCAAGCAGCCTCGCACTCGTATTGGTTGGTGCAATTTCCGAAGCCTTCGGAGTCCATCTGGCGGACCATGGCGAGCACGCGCTTTTGGCGTTCTGGCTGGCCTTGTGGGAGGTGGCCGAGGTGGGAAACTTTTGCAGAGACGAAGAGCATGGCGGAGGCATTTTTACAGGATGCGACACAGGCTCCACAACCGATGCAGGCGGCGGCGTCAAAGGCGGCATCTGCATCCTTTTTCGTAATCGGGATGGTATTCGCATCGACGCTGGAGCCAGTCCGCACGTCGATGTAGCCGCCCGCCGAGATGATGCGATCAAATGCAGAGCGATCCACCATCAGATCCCGGATTACAGGAAACGGATTCGCCCGGAATGGCTCGATCCAGATGGTGTCGCCTTCGGAAAACTTCCGCATGTGGACTTGGCAAGTCGTGATTCCGCGCTCTTTGCCGTGCGGGATACCATTGATCGTCAACGAGCAAGTGCCGCAAATCCCCTCGCGGCAATCGTGGTCAAACTGGATCGGCTCGTCACCTTTTTCGATGATGCGCTCGTTGACGATGTCGAGCATTTCAAGGAACGACGCCTCGCCCGGAATGTCGCGTGCGTCGTAAGTTTCGATCTTGCCCTTCGCCGTGGGTCCGGCCTGCCGCCATACTTTAAGTGTCAGATTCATGTGAAATTGGGTGCGATTCTGGTGCGGATGATGAGTCACCCGTCGTTGTCTCCAACGCGGTCAGAGTAAATGCCTTTTGCAAGCGGGCTAGGAGAAAAATTAAGTTTTGTGGGCGATATTTTCGAGCTGTGGTGCATGAAATTTCGCTCCCGATTGAGCCGGAAATTTCATAGAAAAAAATTCCAAAAACCAGTTGCGAGCCACCCGTAGCAGTGCGATTTCTCGGCGTGGCGACACATTAGGCGGCCCGATTGAGCATCCCTTTGGGTTTTGGGTTTTTCCCGGGGACTGTCGATCGGGCCGCTTTTTTATAGGACGAAGGTCAGAGTTCCTGCACTAGGGAGAAAACCCATCCAAATGAAGGAGAGAACCACGGATGAACGCGGATGCACACGGATAAGACCGGGTTGCAGCTCCTTTTTTAAATGTTTCGAGGGATGATAATAGCGCGAAACCACGATTCGGACGCTCAATACTGCATTCTCATCCGTGGTTCGAATTCTTCTTGTCCCTAGTGTAGGAACCTTGGGACGAAGGTGACGATTTTGGCGGCAATTTGAGATTGTGCCGATCTGAAAAGCCGCTAAAGAAAGGCCGTCGTAACGATTTCCCCCCGCTTCGTCATGTTCATCGACTCCCCAGTTGGAGGACTTCGCGCGACCTCGCCTTCGTCACTGAGAAGGCATTTTTAAATCCCCCTGCCCCCCTCATTTCTTGACGTTATTTTTTCTAAATCGCGGAGGTTATATACGCGCCCTCGCCTCGCTAGTGCTGCTGATCGCGCTCTCGGTAACGGGTGCCGCGGCCAGGACGCTGGTGATCGAATCGTCGCCGCCCACGGGCGTGACGGTGGCGGTGAGTCCGGCGGGCAGCCTCGGGGTCACGCAAGGCGTTACGAATTTCTCGCTCACCTACCCGGATGCCACGGAAGTGACTTTGACGGCTCCGAATCAAGTCGGGCGGTATCGGTTCTTGAGGTGGGTGAAAAATGGGGAGGCCCACGCGTCGAGCTTGAGCACACAGGTGATACTCACGGCGGATCAGACCTTGCGGGCGATCTATCAGGAAGTCGTCCCGGTGTTTCCCACGGATCTGCGAGTCATGCCTTTGGGGGACTCGATCACCTACGGCTACAACGGCGGAAATGCAGGCTACCGAGGACCGCTTTACAGCCTGCTCAATCCGCTGGTCACGAATTTCCGCTACCAAGGATCTTCCGCCGAGCGCCCGGGTGCGTTGCCTCTTCTACCGATCAACCAGCGATTCCACGAGGGACATTCTTCATATAACATTCAGGACATTTCCAACAATCTGGATGGTCTCGATACCGCTCGTTTCCTTGAGCTGGGCGGCCCTGACCGCGATCCCAGAGGCGGCCACTGGCTCACGGGCGGCAACGGAACCGGCCGTCAGCCCATTTTTCCTGAAATCATCACCCTGATGGCTGGGACTAACGACCTCAACAACATGACAGGCGTGGAGCAGAGTCTGGTGGGGCTTTTGACTAAAATCACCACCTTGCGGCCCGATACGAAACTCTTCGTGGCACGAGTCGCGCCCGTGCTGAGTCTGACGACCGTCGGGGAATATAACGGCATCGTTTCCAGAGTCGTCGGAGATTTCCAAGCAGCGGGGAAAAAGGTTTTTCTCGTGGATTTAAACACCGGATTTCCGAGCAACGGTCTCGATCCCGATGGGATTCATCCTAATAGCATTGGCTTCAACTGGATGGCCAGCCGCTGGTTTGAAAGCATCGTGGCAGCATACTCACCGCCCGCAGTGAAGCGTCCATTCCATGCCGAGTCCGTCGCTCTGCCGGGGCAGATTCAGGCGGAGGACTACAATCTCGGTGGATCGGGCATCAGCTACTCCGACACGTCTGCTGCGAATGAAGGCGGAGTTTATCGGCCCGATGAAGGTGTGGACATCGAAGCATCTCAGGACGCAGGTGGCGGCTATCAGATTTTCCAAACTCAGGCTGGAGAATGGCTGGAGTATTCAGTCACCGCCAGCCAAGCAGGCGGCTTCACTCCTTCCCTGCGGATCGCCACCGAGTCCACCGGAGCGGAAATCTATCTGGAGGTGGATGGCGCGAACGTCACAGACGACGTCACGCTGCCAAACACTGGTGGAACGGAAAATTGGCAAACCATCACCCTGCCGGAAATCCACCTCAGCACGGGCGATCACATCCTGCGCCTCGGGATTTCCAACGTGGGAACTGGCGGATCAGCAGGGGCAATCAACTGGCTCAATTTCGCTGCAACTTCGCTAGATGGCCCGTCGGCTCAAGCTGGCCCCGATCTTGAAGCCATGGACGCGAACAACAACGGCTCAGAACTCGTCACTCTCAGCGCGGCTGGCTCTGCTGCCGGGGATTCGCCGATCCAAACTTACACCTGGTGGCGCGGCGGTGCTCAAATCGCAAGCGGCCTGTCAGCCAGCGTCACCTTACCGGTGGGCATTCAGGTCATCCAGCTCACGGTGACTGACGCTAACGGGCTAAAAGACACGGACGACTTGTTAATCACGGTCAAACCCAAGTCTCTCCTCAACGGGAGTTTTGAATCTGGGTTCAACGGTTGGACCATTTCAGGAAGCACCCAAATCCAAACTTCAGCCCCCTACTCGCCGACTGATGGAGTGAAACTTGCGGGATTCAACGGTGGGGATCTGGCAGCGAGCGGTATCCTCACCCAGTCCATCGCCACCGCTCCGGGTGGCACTTACACCATCGCATTTGATCTGGGCGCGCTGTCCTTCAACGGAAGCACCCAGACCATGCGAGTCACCGCCACAGGGTCGGGAAATCTCCTCACACAAACCCTCAACATCACCGGACCCGGCGGCGGAAATAACCTCTGGCTACCGCAGTCATTCACCTTTGTCGCAAATACCCAAACAACGACTCTCAGCTTCCGCGATCTTTCCAGCACGACTGTCGGCATCGATCTTCTTCTCGACAATATTCAGGTCACTGGCCCGTCGGCCATTCCCACAAACACCGCGCCTGTTGCCATCGGAGAATCCTACACGACGAGTGAAAACATCCCGCTGATCGTGGCTGCGGGCGGATTGCTCGCGAACGACAACGACGCCGAAAGTAATTCGCTGGTAGCTATCCCCAAGGTGCTACCGAGAAATGGAACCTTGAGCATGAATCTGAACGGAGGTTTCACCTACACTCCGACTCAGGGATTCTATGGAACCGATTTCTTTACCTACCTCGTCAACGATCAATTCCTAAACTCAAACATCGTGACCGTGAGCCTCACGGTGAACGAGGTGATACCTGCTCCCACGGCGACAGCAGATTTTTACAGCACGAACGAAAATGCTCTTCTGGCTGTCCCAGCTCGCGGAGTTCTCAACAATGACGCCGACCTCAGATCACGTCCACTGACCGCAGTTTTAGACAGCGAACCTGCACACGGTAGCCTCGCGATCGAACCAGACGGAAGTTTCATCTACATCCCGACTGAAGGCTACTATGGAAATGACTCTTTCAGTTACCGCAGCAACAACGGTTTTCTGGATTCAAACATCTCCACAGTGAGTTTAACGATCAACGAAGTGATTCCGCCACCGATTGCCGTAGCTGACGCGTATGTGACTGATGAAAACTCACCGCTCTTCGTCCCCGCCGACGGAGTCCTTGCCAATGATTCGGACCCACGAACCCGTGCAATCACCGCAATCATCGACGCGAACCCACAGCACGGGAGCGTCATCCTAAATCCCGACGGCAGCTTCACTTATACTCCAAACGATTTTTATTTCGGCCCTGATTCGTTCACCTACCGATCCAACAATGGCTTCCTCAATTCCGCTCCGGTGATCGTAAATTTAACGATCAATGAAGTCGTGCCACCACCCATTGCCGTGTCGGATTTCTATTCGACCGACGAAAACCGACCTCTATCGATTGCCACAAGTGGCTTACTCAGCAACGACTCAGATCTTCGCGGTAGATCAATTACTGCCCTGCTGGATGCTCAACCCGCCCACGGAACCGTCGTCATCCAGCCTAGCGGAAATTTTCTCTACACTCCTACAACGGGCTACTATGGCACAGACTCATTCACCTATCGTGCTACCAATGGATTTGCGAACTCTGCTCCTGCAACTGTTTATCTCAATATCAACGAAATCATTCCTACACCGATCGGAACGCCCGATGCCTACGTGACGAATGAAAACATTCCGTTAGTTATATCTGCCAGTGGTGTGTTGGCCAACGATTCCGATCCGCGAGGTCGCCGACTTACCGCGAGACTTGCTGGGCTTCCAGTTCACGGATCACTGATTCTCAACTCAAATGGTAGCTTCACCTATATCCCGAACGCTGGCTATTATGGAAACGATTCCTTCATCTACTTTGCGAAGAATGGCTTCCTCGCGTCTGGTTTAGTCATCGTTAATTTAACGATCAACGAAGTCGTCCCACCTCCAGTAGCTACCGCAGATTTTTACGCCACAGACGAAAATGTGCCATTATCCATTCCGGCGAATGGTTTGCTGAGTAACGATTTTGATCTTCGCGGTAGAACGATCACCGCGTTGATCGACACCCAGCCCGCCCACGGAAACGTAATCCTCAATCCGAACGGAAGTTTTCTTTATACCCCGACCGCTGGCTACTTCGGATCAGACAACTTTACCTATCGGGCAAGTAACGGAATTGCTAGCTCCGCTCCTACCACTGTTCACATCAATGTAAGTGAAGTGATTCCTCCACCTGTCGGAGTGGATAACACTTACTCAACCAACGAGAATCTTCCGTTAGTCGTGGCGGCCAGCGGCGTCCTCACCAACGATTCCGATCCGCGAGGACGCCCGCTCACCGCCATACTTGCCACTGGACCCACCCACGGGGCACTTATTCTCAATTCAAATGGTAGCTTTATCTACACCCCAGACACCGGTTACTACGGAAGTGATTCCTTCACTTACTTCGCGAAGAATGGCTTCCTCGCGTCCAATTTAGTGACCGTTAATTTAGCCATTATTGAGGTCGTTCCACCTCCAGTAGCCGTCGCGAATAATTATGTGACCAGCGAGAACTCTCCGCTTTTTGTTCCTGCTAATGGCGTTCTCATCAATGATTCAGACCCAAGGGCGCGATCACTCACTGCGGTGCTCAAATCCACAACTAACCACGGAACAATCATTCTCAATCCCGACGGTAGCTTTCTTTATACTCCTGCCGCCGGATACTTCGGACCTGACTCGTTCACTTATCAGGCGAATAACGGAGTTCTAAATTCCAATACTTCGACTGTAAGCCTCAACGTCACTGAAGTCATTCCCCCACCCGTAGCAGTGGCAGATTCATACGTGACGGAGGAAAATGAACCGCTGACTGTTCTGCCAAGCGGAGTCCTCGAAAATGATTCCGATCCGCGAGGGCGGACGATCACCCCGGAATTAGTCACGAGTCCGTCTCATGGAAATTTGATTTTCAACTTAGACGGCAGCTTCAGTTATACTCCAGCGAACGGATTTTTCGGAGCCGATTCATTCACTTATCGAATCAACAACGGATTTCTAAACTCAAACGTTTCCACGGTTGAAATTCTTGTTAATGAGCGAATCCCTGCACCCGTGGCTCTAGCCGACAGCTTCACGACGAGTGAAAATATCCCACTTGCGATCAACGCAAGTGGGGTGCTGGCAAACGATTCTGATCCGAGATTACGGCCATTGACCGCCGTTTTGGAGTCCGGACCCAGCCAAGGCAACTTAGTATTAGTAACAAACGGAGGCTTCGTTTACACACCCGCTGCTAATTTCTTTGGAAACGATTCATTTACCTATCGTGCCAGAAACGGGTTTATTAACTCAGATGCAGTCACCGTCAGCCTAGTTGTCACTGAGGTCATTCCCCCACCCATCGCCGTTGCGGATTCCTATGTGACCAACGAAAACTCTCCGCTGGTCGTTCCCAGCAATGGGGTGCTTTCTAACGATACTGATCCCAGAGCTCGCCCGCTCACGGCATTGATTGAAACCAGTCCGAGCCATGGCACAGTGACGCTGAATTTAGACGGGAGTTTTACTTACACTCCTTTGGCCGGATACTTCGGAGCGGATTCCTTTACTTACCGTGCGAACAATGGCACAAGGAATTCCAACGTGGTCAGCGTCAGTTTGACGATCCAAGAAGTGATCCCGGCCCCGTTTGCGGCGGCTGACACCTACACCACGTTGCGCGGCACAACTCTAACTATACCGGCAGCGGGGGTTCTCGCCAACGATACAGACCCCAGATCACGTTCCCTAACTGCTTTGCTTCAATCAACAACCAGTCAGGGCACGCTGACATTGAATTCAAGTGGCGCGTTCACCTACACGCCTACCGTCGGATTTTCTGGAACTGACACCTTTACCTACCGAACACGAAACGGCTTCTTGGAATCGAGTCCTGCTACGGTTACGATCACAGTTGAAGGCATCAATTTCATTGGCCCGCTCAATGGCAGTTTTGAATCTGGATTCGCTCATTGGACTGTCACAGGAAATGCGGCAGTCGAATCGTCCGCGCCTTATGTGCCGACGCATGGCACAAAACTCGTTGGCTTTAACGGTGCTGATTCCACTCCTAACGCCGTGATCTCACAAACGTTCGACACCGCACCCGGAGATACCTACACGATTGCGTTCGACGTTGGAGTTCTTTCTTACAACACGAACTCGCAGACAATGCAGCTCTCGGTCACTGGAAGCGGAAGTTTACTAACTAGAACGATCACCTTTAATGGCTTGGGTAACGGAAGTAACCGCTGGCAGCCTCAGAGTTTCACTTTTGTCGCAAACAGCCTAACTACTACTCTGACATTTCGAGATCAGTCAGCTTCAACGCTCAATCTCGACATGACGCTGGACAACGTACGAGTGACCGGGCCGCCAACAGCCCCAACCAACACCGCCCCCGTAGCCACCGCCGACTCCTACTCGACGAATCAAAACACTGCCCTCGTTGTCCCTGCGGCAGGTGTGCTTTTAAATGACACCGACGCACAAGCCCAGCCTCTCACTGCCACCCTCAGCACCGGGCCAGCGAACGGCACCCTCACCCTGAATGCAAACGGCGGGTTCACTTACACGCCGAACAACGGCTACGTCGGCAGTGATTCATTCATCTATCGAGCTAACGACGGATCACTGAATTCAAACTTCGCTACCGTGAGCTTAACGGTAATTTCAACCAACACCGCGCCCGTCGCCGCCGCCGACTCTTACTCGACGAATCAAAACACTGCCCTCGTTGTCACCGCTGCTGGTGTGCTTTTAAACGATACCGACGCGCAAGCGCAGCCACTCACCGCCATCCTCAGCACCGGGCCAGCTAACGGAACCCTCACTCTGAATGCAAACGGTGGATTTACCTACACACCGAACAACGGCTACGTTGGCAGTGACTCATTCACTTATCGAGCTAACGACGGATCACTAAATTCAAACGTCGCAACGGTGAGCTTAATGGTCATTTCAACCAACATTGCCCCCGTCGCCACCGCCGACTCCTACTCGACGAATCAAAATACCGAACTCGTTGTCCCTGCTGCAGGTGTGCTTTTAAACGACACCGACGCGCAAGCCCAGCCTCTCACCGCCACCCTCAGCACCGGACCAGCGAACGGCACCCTCACCCTGAATGCAAACGGCGGATTCACTTACACACCGAACAATAGCTACGTCGGAACTGACTCATTCACTTATCGAGCTAACGATGGGTCTCTGAATTCAAACGTCGCTACCGTGAGTATCACAGTCTCGGCACCCGTTGCTGTCGGGTTAGTCAATGGTAGTTTCGAGTCAGACTTCAACGGTTGGACAGCTTCCGGCGCACAACATATCCAATCGACAGCACCCTACGTGGCGACAGCCGGATCAAAGTTAATCGGATTCAACGGTGCCAATCTCACGCCAAACGCTGTGCTTTCGCAGTCTTTCGCAACCACTCCGGGAATAACTTACACGTTAGAATTCGACTTGGGTGTCCTCGCCTTCAACACCAATTCTCAGACGATGCAGGTGGCCGTGATTGGCACTGCAAGTTTACTATCGCGTACCCTAACCGTATTCGGCGTGGGCGGAGGCATTAACCATTGGGTTCCACAAAACTTTAATTTTGTCGCCGATAGCTCCCTGACTACACTTCGTTTCACCGATCAATCCACCTCGACTCAAGGTCTCGACATGACCCTCGACAATGTCCGAGTCACCGATTCTCCGCAGGTGACCAACACTGCTCCTGTCGCCATCGCAGATTCTTTTTCCACCAATCAAGACACCGCCCTTGTCGTTCCACCATCCGGCGTGCTGGCGAACGACACTGACGCGCAATCCCAGCCACTGACCGCCATCATCAGCAACGGGCCAGCCCACGGAAGCGTAACCCTAAACGCAAACGGCGGATTTACCTACACGCCCAACAACGGCTACGTCGGCAGTGACTCATTCGCATACATCGCCAGTGACGGGTTACTAAACTCCAACGTCGCAACCGTCAGCCTAACGATCATTTCAACCAACACCGCCCCTGTGGCTGTCGCTGACTCTTTCTCGACCAATCACAACACCGTCCTCGTCGTTCCCGCTGCTGGCGTACTGGCGAACGACACAGACGCTCAAGCCCAGCCACTCACTTCCAACATCAACAATTCACCCGCGAATGGTACCCTTACCCTGAAGGCAGACGGCGGGTTCACCTACACGCCTAACAATGGATTTACAGGTATAGATTCATTCACCTATCAAGCCAATGACGGCACGCTAAGTTCCACTCCCGTCGCGGTGAACATCACCGTCAGCCCCCCCATCTTCGTGGGTTTGGTAAACGGCAGCTTCGAGTCTGGCTTTGCGGGTTGGACCATTTCTGGAAGCCAAATCGTCCAGTCCGCCGCTCCCTACATCCCGACTCATGGAACAAAACTCATCGGCTTCAACGGCGCCAACCAAACCCCGAGCGGCGTCCTCTCCCAGATCTTTGACACCGCACCCGGACAGACCTATACGCTCGCGTTTGACGCCGGGGTCTTCGCCTTCAACACGAATTCCCAAACCCTCCAAGTCACCGTCAATGGCGCGAGCAATGTCCTGACGAGGACCATCAACATCTTTGGCACAGGAGGCGGATCTAACACATGGCAGGCTCAGTCTTTCAACTTCGTCGCCAATAGCACAAACACCACCCTGACTTTCCGCGATCAATCTTCCTCCACTCTCGCTCTTGATTTACTGCTAGACAACGTCCGCGTTACCGCAGTCTCCATGCCAGCCCCCATGGTGGCGCAGGCCATTGCATTACCGCCCGTGGAACTTGGCCCACTCACTCTCACCGGAACTCCAGGCGATTTCACCATCCAAATGACCGCCACCCAGCCCGGAACTTATTTCCTCGAACGCTCGGACAACCTAACTCATTGGAAATTTATCACGGAGACTACAGCCAACCAACCCAGCCAGTTAGAATTCCATGATACCCGCGAACCGCTCGATCCGCAGCCACTCGAGAAAAAAATGTTCTACCGCGTCGGTCGTCGGCCAAGCACTGAAAGCGAGTGATTATTTCCTCACTGCCTTCAATGCGATAAAGAGCGGAAACTCCGCTGCGGCAGCGTGCTCTGCTTTACTGAAAGG
>JANOQR010000064.1:0-20216 GCA_031414935.1 Luteolibacter sp. | reverse complement strand
CGCTCGGTGAGGGCGTGCTTCATCTTTTCCGGCTCGTTGTAGAACTGACTGCGGTTATCACCGGAAACGATGATCGTCTTGATTTTCCCAGATTTCCAGACCTCCACCGCCGCGTCGATGCGGTAGCGGAAATAGAGATTTTCCCGCCCGTTCACCCGATCCGTCGTGCCGAAGACGAGGCCCACCTCCGTCGCGGGAATGTCATTCGTGTTAGAAAACAATTTCCCTCCCGCCGCCCAGACTGGCGTGAAATTCGCATAACAAACCACGCCGAAACCCACCAAGCCGAGGACAAGCAACGTGAGCAGTATCCGCTTTAACCAGTGCTTCTGCGTGTCCGATTTCATAAACTTCGCGTTGTTTGCAGCTCCACGGGCCGCCGCGACCACGGCAGTAGGGACCGCATCGCCTCGGTGAAGCCACCGACTAACGGCTCTTCCGGCGCGACGACTCGCAGCCGATTCGCCGTCTCCACAAAGCGGATTTCAGAAAACCTCCCGATCCACTCTCCGTCCACTTCCACGGGCACCTCGCGATCTGCCTTCACGATGAAACTCTCCGTCTGGAAGCAGCTCGTCGAAGCCATCAGATCGATCCCGCCGAGAGCGAGGCCACGCAGAGAATCTAGCACTAACCGATACCCAGCTTCCTTGTAGAGCAGCACATCCAGCTTCGAGTCGCTATTGCTCGCGTTGCGAAAAAATTTGAACTGCCCGCCATACAGCGAGCCATTTCCCGCCAGCACCGCCACGCCTGTTTCGCGCCGCCCGTCTGGGCAAATCACCTCGATCTGTGGTGGCGTTTCTCCTAGCACTTTTACTGCGGCTAACAAATACGCCAACGGTCCCAACGCCTTCTTCGCTTCCCACGTCGTTTCCTCGATGACCATCGCATCGAACCCCACTCCCGCCATCTGGACGAAGGGCGAACCGTTCGCCTCGAACAAATCCACCTCCTTCACGAACCCACGCTCGATCACCTGAAACGCCCGCTCCAGCGAGTCGAAGGGAATGCCCATTTCCCTCGCGAAAACATTCATCGTCCCGGCTGGTAGCACGCCTAACAAAGTCCGTGATCCCGCCAAGCCCCGGACCACTTCATTCAGCGTGCCATCACCCCCAGCCGCGATCACCACTGGCTCGCCCTCCGCCGCGAAGCGCGCGGCTAGATCGCGTGCCTCGCCCGCGTGATTCGTCGCAAACAACGCGAATCGGTTCGCATGGTTCATCAAAAACCGCAGCACCCGACCACCTTTTTGGCTGCGTGCTTTCGGGTTAAAAATAACCGGATACCGGCGTGGATGCTCCATGCGCGGATTCTTCACTCATGCCCTCACAATCCGCAACCCGTTTTCACCTCAACGCCGCCACCACCATCGCCACCGGTAGTCCCATCACATTTTCATAGCTCCCGGAAATTCCAGCAACGATCAGCTCACCAGATTCCTGGATGCCGTATGCCCCCGCCTTATCCAGCGGATTCGCGACCGCAAAATAAGCATCAATCGCAGCATCATCGAGCTGACGGAAAGTTACCGCCGTGAGATCGTGAAAAACCTTTTTTTCACCTCCCGGATAAATCACGCAAACTCCCGTGCAGACTTGGTGAACCCGACCCGAGAGCCGACGCAGCATTTCCCGCGCCTCGTCCATGTCCGCAGGTTTGCCTAGCGGAATGTCATCGATAAAAACCAACGTATCCGCCCCGATCACCGTCGCTTCCGGCCGAACTGCCGCAACTGCGAGAGCCTTCAGCGTCGCGTTCAGCTCGCAAAGGACGCTCGGTTTCATCGACGCGTCATGGACTTCTTCCGCAGGGGAAACGACGACCTCGAAAGACACACCCGCCGCCGCCAGAAGTTCACTGCGGCGTGGCGAGGCGGAAGCAAGGACGATACACATGGCCGGGAAATGGGTGGAAAACCGCCGCGGTTCAAGCCGATATCCTCCCGTAGTCTAATCCGTTAGCAACAGGCTGCGTTGAAACATCTCACTTCCCAAAATCAATCACCGCGCCTTGGTCCGAAGCGGACGGGGGCTTTGCGTTTTGCTGTGTCGCTCAATCGCTGGAGCCAGCCATCGAGTTCGGCGCGTTGTGCTTCGTCGAAATCATTGCGTCTTTCCGTGGCGTAGAGATTGATGACTTCTAGATCCTCGGGAGTGACGGTCCGTAAAATTCGATTCCAACTGAGAAACAGAGTTGGAGAAATTTTCGCCCGCAGTTTCGGCTCATGCAGGGATGGCAACATGGCGCCTCGGTTAGAGTAATAGGCCGCTGGCGTCCCCAAAGATTCTAGCAACACTTCCGAGGCGGTGGGATGGAGCAGTGCCAAGCGCATGAGCGCCTGCATCGTTGCCGGAGTGGCGCCGGATTCGACGTAGGCACTTGGCTTCACGCCCTCCAGTCCGCAGCTTTTCAGCCCGGCCTCCAGCGAGGCGGCATCGGACGTGACGAGATGGACGTATTGGAAGGCGATGCCACGGCAAATCGGATTCTTGCCGTCAGCGATTGCTTTGGCATAGGCGAGGATAATTTCCACAGAGGGTTCAGGAATGATCCCGTCGTGACGATTCACGTAAGCGATGAGGCAGTGCTGAATCGGATAGACTGAGGATTGGAGAAAGGAGTTTGCATCGCGACTTCCCGGTGGCACGGCGGCGGTGAGGAGTGTGATTCCAGATAGATCATCAGCGAAAACTCGTGAGCAGACCGCCGGGATAAAGAGCGTGGTGGATGCGGACGAACTCTCACCCGTGATGAATGATTTTTTCAACGCCTTGGCCGCCGCTTCGTTCGCGAACTCATCGAGTGCCGGGACGTGCTTTTGGTCCGTGGCTTGGTGCAGACCCAGCAACAGACAAATATCAGCACGATCTGCCAGACTCAGGCTGTTGCGGGCACCTTCAAACTCAGCGAGAAGTCGGACCCGGCGCGCATTGTATTTCTCGGACGGGGCGGCGGCTTCTGAAACGTCCGGCAGCATGGAAAGCCGCGCCCGCAGGCGAAATGTTTGCGGAGCGGAGACAGAACTCAGTTTCGAAATGAGCGACTCCAAGTGTGAGTCGAATCTCCGGGACGTGTTAAAACTCCGCCCCGCCGCAGGAGCCAGCGCGATCGCTTCGGCAACGCGGTCTTTCTCCAGCAGAGTAACTATTAAAGCGAGATCTCCACCGAGTGCTTTCCCGCCGACCTTGAGCCAGAGTTCGAGCAACTCCGCATCGCCCGTGGCGAGAACCATCGGAGTCATTCCCGAGCCGTAGTAACTCGAACGCGATGGATTCAAACTCCGGGCGAACACGAACTTGAGCAACGCCTTCGTCTCCACCGGATAGGCGAGCGTGGGCGCGACGATTTCGGAACGGTTACCGCTGGCCTTGCGGGCGTTCTGCTGGGCTTTTTCCCACAGGTTTTGGAGTCCTTGGAAAAGGTTTCCACTGTGCTCTTCCGGGAAAGTTTTCAGACCATCGAGCAAGATGGGGATTTCTGCCAGCAAAGGGCCGACGTTCTCCATCTGACTGAGCCTAGAGTAGAAACGACTCAGCAAAGCGGAGAGATCCACGGGAGAAACTCCGACTTCCTTGAGAGCCTTCGCGAAAGCGAGCAAAGCCGCGCCGTCGCGTTTGGATTCGCCCCCGCGTTGCATCGCGGCGGATTGGAGAAATACTTCAAGGGCCGTGCGGGTGACTTCACCGCCCTTCGCCGCTTCGCGGAGTTTCTCTAAGAGCTTGGGATCGGTATCTAAGCCGTTTAAATTGCCATTTTCTGCCGCACTGAGCCAGAACTGCGCCTGAAACTTCGGCGAAAGCGTGGCGACTTGCTGCCAGAGTTGCGGGTTTTGCAAAGCGACCGTGCCCTGTTGACTCAGCAGCCCCACCATCGGATTTCCCCACTGCGAGTTCGCGCGAGCAGGCGGCGGCGAGCCTTTCCAGAGCGAGTCACACAGGCGCATGACTTCGAACATGGCGCGCGGGTTTTGGCGGCTGTTTGAAACCAGCCCGCCGATGAACGCCTCCATGATCTTTCCGCTGGCATCCGCTTCTGCCGTCGGACGCCAGTGGGCGAGAACTTCAGCGAAAAATGCCTCATCGTCGGCGATGACCATTCCGAGCATCGAGCCAAGTTGGTAGCTTTGATCGGGAGATTTTGCGGAGTTTGCCTTGAGCGAATTGAAAGCAACTCTGGCAGCTTTGACCCGCTCCGCGCTTTGAGCATCAAGGATTTCACGCAGGTGAGCGGCGACGACGGGATGGATACCGACGGTGTATTCGAGTGCCATGCCTTCGATCAGCGCGGCGATGACAGGACGGCGAATTTCCTTGGGCAGCTTGGCGAGATCGGGAGCGGCTTTGACGAGGGCGCGGCGTTGTAAAAACTTGTCGCCGGTGGCTAGCCACGCCTGCACGAGATCAGGAAAACTGGCCTCGGGATTGTTTTTCGCGGCTTTCGTAGACTGTTCGCGCTCGGACCTTTGAAGATTCCTCAACACCGTCGGCAGCCCCCAGAAAAACTGGATTTCACCCGTGGAGCCACGATTTCCCTGCCAGAATCCCAGAGTGTAGGCGGACTGTTTGCCCAGCAGCTCAGGCAGTGTCGCGTTGCGCGGCGGATTCATTTCCTTTGTCCACCATTGACCGAGTTTGGTGAAAACCGAGTCCGTATTACTCACCGGAATCCGCGCCTCGCGGTAAAAATCCAGCAAGGCCAGCAACGTCGGCGTGTCCGTCGTCATCGCAGCATTCAGGACCGCATCCGCCGCATTTTGGAGGCTGGTATCTTGTGCAGAGATCGTGCGGACTTGAGCATTTTCTGGGGCGGAAATCTTCTTGCCCCAGTTCTTTCGCGGTCCGGCGGCAGCTTCCAGAAATGCGAGCGCACGGGCTGAGATCGCCTTTGATTTCCCAGCTTCCAGCAAACTTTCGCGGATCACATGGCGGAGATTTTCGGAAAACGCCTGATACTGCTTTTCGCGGAAAATCTTGGTCAACCACGCCTCGCGGCCCGACAATTTCACCGCACGGAGCAACGCGGCTTCGTGGCGAGCTTGCGCGACCCAGCCGGAAGTTCTCCACGCCGCATTTGAGACATCGGGCAGATCCGCCACGGTTTTCGCCGCCAGCATTTTGGCCAGCCACGCTTCCGTTTCAGGATCGGCGACTTTTAACCGCTCCCGGAAATCCGCAGGAAATGCCACCGCATCACCGTCCTTTTCCGCCGCCAAAACCAAGTGCTCCAGCGCCGCGAGCTGCATTTCACTCGGTGACTGACCGTTCGCGAAAAGCGGCCCGCTCGCCGTGTAAGCCCCAGCGAGAAGTGCGCGACGCGCGGCATCTGTGATCGCCTCCGGGGTGGCGATGTAGCGCGTGGCGAAACTGACGCGAAAGCCGATTTCAGCCAAATGCTTGTCGTCCAGTGCGAGGTTCACGTAGCGGTGAAAAATTTCGAGCTGAGTCGAGTTTTTCGCCGCCAATTTGCTCAAACCGCCACTCCCACCGTTTGCCAGCATCATCATCACCGGCTCCATCCAGGCGCGGCGTCCCTTTGCCTGCGGAGCCCAATCTGCCAGACGTTTCAGCCGTGGAAACAAGGCTCCGGGCGTCACGGCGTTCTGCGAAACCATCAGATTTCCCAAAATCCGGTCGAAGTCACCGCGCTCCGCCACGCTATCCAAGAGACGGCGCATTTCCGCATCGTCCGGCGTCCGCAGGGCGAGCTCCACGGTCCAGTGAGTCTCTCGCGGCCATGATTTCACGAGTTCCTCCACCAGACTGCGGGCGCGATCCGCCTTTCCGCAGGCGTCTAGCAGCATGAGCATCGCCACCCGCCGCCCGAGGCCAGCTTCCGGCGGCAGAGAAATCCGGGTGAGCGCGTCTTCGAGAAGCCCGGCTTCCGACAGAGCCTTGATTTCATCGCCCACACTCCCAGATCGGTTGACGGAACCACGGGCCGCATCTTCCAGCAATCGCGCCGCCTCGCGCACGGCCTGCTCCTTGTCTTCCATCTCGATGATGGACTTCATCGCGCTACGGTTCTGGCCAGAGTAGCCAGAGGAATAGCTGTTTGAACTCGTTCCCCAGCGGGTCACAGGCGGCGGCGCTTGCACCCGGGAGCGGCGGGAATTTCCGCTGAGATAGCCTTGGTATCGCTTCGCAAATGACTGATCCGCAGCGTCTGGCGAAGCCGCGACCTTCACCAGCATTTCCTCCAATTTCAGGCGGTCTTCTTCCGCTAAGTTGCCGTCGTGGTTTTGCCTGAAATTGATCAGTCCAAATTTCGCTTCGAACGCCAGACGTGGATCAGGATCTTCACTCGCCGATTCCAGCTCCTTGCGCAAATTCTCGTTCATTCCTTCACCCTGACCGCGACACAACCATTTCAGGCGAATCAGCGAACGCCTGATCGTCACGGGCGCATCTTTCGGCAAAGCGGCCAGCTCGCGATTCAGGCGAGCAAGTCGTCGCTCAGGCGTCGGATCTTCGCTGAGTTGGCACCGCAGCACGGGCGAGTCGATCTTCGCGATGACCGCCTCCGCTGCCTTGTCGCCTGCCTGCTTTTGCCATTGAAAAAATGCTGTTACAAAGGGGGAATGGGGATCATGGTAATAGATATTTTCGCGATTTACTCTCTGAGAAACCGCCGCCCATGTGTTCGCCCACTTCACAAAGTCGTCAGGCTTTTTTTCTAATAACGCCGCGAGAGCTTTCAGCATAAGGACGCTGTTTTTCTGATCGTCGCTTAGTTCGATTTTCTCCAACACCGCGATTGCCCGGCTGCGTTCGCTGGCGGTAGCGGAAATTTCGATCCCGTCCCGAGGAACCACATTGAACATCTTACCGACCATCTGAAGTGCCTGCTTGCGGATGGCCTCGTCCTGCCAAAAAGCAGGCTCCATCGCTTCCAAAAACTCCAAATCGTCCTTGCGCCAGCCACGATTTGCCGAACGCAGCAGCATCTGAACCTGCGGCGAGGAATGCGTTTTTAGAATTGTGTCCACCTGCTCAGGCTTCGCGTTGTAAGTTTGGCCAGACTCGATGAGCAGCTCGACTCCCAGCGGATTTCCCGGGTGCTCTTCCATGAAATCCCACCATTTTCCCTGATTCCCATAGTTGCTTGCCCGCTGGAAATCCATGGCTTCACGCCATTGCTCAGGCGTCGCCGTCGCCAGTTCTGGAATGAAAGTAACCATTTTGCTCCAAATCTCGCCCCCGTGCTCTATCGCGAGCCGCACCAACTTGGGCTTCAACATCATCTTCGCCTCGACCAGTGATTGCGGAACTTGCAGCCCACGGAAACTCCCCGGAACTCTCTCCTCACGCCCAGAATAATTCTGGAGCAACTGCGAAATCTGGCGTGTCTGGCCTGAATGTCCATACGCCGCTCTCTGCGCGGCTTCCGCCGGATCGTCAGGCTCGTTCAGCACTTTCATGAACGCCTCGACTGCTTCTTGCTCGCGACCATCGCTTTCCAGCAGCATTCCCAGCACGAAATACAGCCTTGCTGTGCGCTGCGCGGGATCAACGGCATTCAATATCCGTATCGCCTCCTCGACGTAACCGCGAGCGGCGAGATTTCCCGCAGTCTGCTCCAAAGCCGTGAGATCCAGACCTTTTTCCCCCGCCAGAGCCTGCATGTCGCGCATTCCACCCTCGATGTCGCCGAGGCGGATTTTCGCCTGCGCGAGTTGTCGCGCGGAGTCCGGGCCGGGAGCCAGCCGCGCCAGTACGGCGTAGCGTTCCAGCGCACGCACTGTCTCGCCGGATCGCTCTTCCAGCGTCGCGAGGGCGGAAATCAATGCCGAATCACGCGGCGCATTGACCGCCGCACGCCGTAGCAAATCCAGCTCTTCTCGCGATTCGCCTCGCGCCTTGGCCAGCTCCGCGAGTGCGACCAACGGCCCCGGCGATGCAGGATCGCGCCGCACCCGTTCCTCGAAACGTTCCTTCAAATCATCGAGTTTTTCCCGCTCTTTCGAAACCCGCAAAATTTCTCGCAGCCAGTTCGTGCGGATCGTCTCGTCTTGAGAGCGATCATGCCGTTTCCACGCCCATTCCAGCGATTCGCGTGGATCGAGCGTTTCTTGGAGCAGGGAAAATAGCCGCCGAGCCACGTCTTCGTTGTCTTCAAAACGCGCCGCCGCCCGCCGCATAAGCAAGGTGGCGTCCTTGATTTTCCCCAGTTTTTCCAGCGTGCCAGCCTCAAACAACCACGCTCCCGGCTGATCCACCGCCCGCTCACGCCACGCCTGAGCCGTCGCTAATGCACCCGCGAAATCTCCCGCCGCCATCTTCGCCTCCGCCATTTCGCTGAGAAAAAGTGGGCCTCGCTCGCCGGGAACAGCCTCCATCATTTTCACCACATCCGCCCAGCGTCCCTGCTCGCGGAGCAATGCCTGCCGCACCGGACGCTCCAGCGCATCGCCGTCACGCACCGGCGGCAAGGGCTTGCCTGCCGCCGCTAGCCACGCCGCACGAATGCAACGATCCGCCGTTTCCTCGCCGAGATCCTTGAGCGGCTCGGTGGCCGTCGGCGTGGTGCGAAGCCAACCTTTGATCGCGTTCATCAACGCATCTGGTTGTTTGGCTACTCTGGCTAGATTAAGGTAAATCGCCCGCGCCTCGTCTGCCCGCCCCGCCGCCAAAGCCAAGTCCGCAACCGCCGCCTCGTAGGCAGGATCGGTTGAAAATCTTGCCCGCCCATTTTCTAAAATCGCCTGCGCCGCCTCGCGCTGGCCCACAGAACTCAGCATCTGCGCCGCCTCGATCCGGTCCAGTGCCACCTCGCGTGCGCCGAGTTGTTTCCACGTCTCGATGGCTTCCGCCTCGCGCCCCGCCGTTTTCAAATGCTTCGCCAACTGCCGCAATGCTTGCCCTCCTTGCTCGCCACCCGCTTCCTGTCGCCAAATCCTCTCCGACTCCGCAGGCAACCCGTAACGAGCGTAAAGACTAGCCAGACCTACTACTTTTGCCGGTTCCGTCGCTGCCATCACATCGTCCAAAGCCTGCTTCAACTCCGCTTTTTTCTCCAAGCGAAACGCCAGCTCTGCCAAGCGCAGCCGAGCGGCTTCAGATTTCTCCTTCGCCGCCAGTTCGGCGCATTCGGTGAAGGCTTGCTCCAGTTTCATCGCCTGCTCCAGCAAGCCGATTCGCTGCCAACGCACCGCCGTATCGCCGGGAGAACGCCTCATCACCTCGGTCAGAACATCCAGTGCCTCGTCAGATTTCCCCGCTGCGGCTAGGGCTTGAGAATGCGTCCGGCGGAAATTCAGCCGCACCGGATGGGCCTCTGCCAGAGCACCGACCCATGTCGCCCAGCCCGTTGTATTTCCCCGCTGCCGATGGGCCTGTTCCGCCCGTGCCAGCGTTTCGCGCTCCAGCCAAGAGTCGTCTGCGGAAACTTCGAGCACGGCGATCAGCTCCGTCATCGCCTCGTCAAAGCGCTGCGAACCCAACAACAGCTCGGATCGTCGCAAAGTCGCCATCGCCTTGCCGTAAGCGTCTTTCGTCGCATCTCGCCATTTCCCGCAATAATCCAAAGCAAGGTCCAAACGGCCCTCGCGGCGAGTCAACTCGGTGAGATCTTCCAACAGCCCGATATCACCGGGAGCCGCTGCCACCGCCTTGGTCCAATGAGCCAGCGCGTCGTCAATCCGCTCCGCCCGCATACTGGCCAGACCAGCCAGTTTCAAGGCATCGAGCCGTAACGCATTTCCCTCCGGCACGGCCAGCGCATCCTTTTCCGCTGCGGCGAAATCCTTCGCCATCAGCCGCAGTCGCGCGGTTTCGAGATCCAACCAAGCCGTCGGTGTTTGCTGCCGCGCTTTATCGAAAGCTGCGAGTGCTTTCTCGGTTTTCCCCTGCGCTAAGTAAGCCCGCGCGAGCGTCGGCCACGCACTGGCGTCGTTCGCCTCGGTGCGGGCAAGCAGTTCTTTTTCTAAATCCTCCACCGACCGCTCCTCCAACCAAGCATCTCGGAACCGATCAAACAACGCCGCACTCTCAGGCCGCTTCTCCAACGCCGCCAAATAGCCCGCCGCCTTTTCCGGCATTTCCCCTGCCCAAGCCGTGACCATCGTCCACCAAACTAACAACCCGAACTTTCGCATGAAGCGTTCATAACAGCTCTGGCAAAAAACGGCATGTGAAATTTACGTGAAGTTTCGTCACTCAGGGAGAAAAACCTCCAAACTCGCCCAAAGCAAAGCTCTGATCTTTATACCCATCTCGGCAGAAACGATGGCAGGGACCGTCACTCCGTGCCATGCAGCGCAATGCAACAATAGATCAGGGCTAAGCTGCCGGAGCAGAGAGGGCTGGGACTATTTTCACGCTTGCCAGCATGATAGAGCGCGGCAGAGAAACGGCCATGCGTGCATGGTGTTACCTGTTATTTCTCGGCTGTTTCATGTCTCCTTTAGCCTGCGGGCAGGGTGCAGGGAGTGTGACTATGGACCTGCTCACGTTGAGAATGCCGGTTGAACTTGCCGAGCAATTGCAGAAGCGGATCGAAGATGGCGGGCCTGGGGCGAAAGCAGTAATGGACCGATTGCCAGATCTGGCGAAGGAAAAGAAGCTGACAGAACTCGACCGCTGGAACTGCGTCGTGGGGGACGACGAGGTGAGCAAGCGAGCGATTTCCCGGGGTCCAGACCTGAAACTGGGTGATGGCGAAATTCAGCCCTCGGCCATCAACATCGAGATCCAAGCGAAGCTCACAGGCAACGGGACGATCGACTTTCGGCTGAACATCGAGTCTCAGGAAAGGCTCGATGACACTCCCTCTCGCTGCTTGTCATGGCAGATTTTGACCGGCCATGCGGCCCGAACGAACGAATGGACATGCCTCGGAAGCCGCCGCGATGGAGATCGGGTAACAATGTTTTTGGGGAAATTCAGTGGTTCTAGCAACCCAGCCGGCGCTGAGGGGCGTCTTCAGGCGTCGCTGGTTTATCGTCTTTGCCAATTTGAAAATAGCACCCCTCCCAACGGACCCTTATCCGGCGAGCCAGCGCGAGATTTTCTCAAAAAGGCGAGGATTTTGGAGGCTGGATCGCTGGGTGTGCGGGAGGACGCGCCTTTCGTCATCGGTGGGACAAGCCTAGCACTGAACGGCAAGGACGACTCGAATCCGCCCAACTTCGACTTAGAGGGTTATTTTTGTTTTTCGACGGATGGAAAGACTGCGGAGATGAAATGCATCGCAAATTTCAACCCACCCCGCAGCGAGAAAAGAGCGGTGAAATTCTCGTTTGCTGATTACCTCGCGCTGCCAGTTGGAACGGTGACGCTCGTTCCAGTCAATGGGGAGAAGAAGCTGTTTATCGCCCTCGAACCCAAAGTAAAAATGCTCTCGTCCGATCCCGAAAAACCGTCCGCCCACGTGGTGCGAACTTCGCCGTCCGCTCGGCGGCTGTTGGCCATCGCCGCAGGATTGCCAGTGCCGAAGCCAGAAAGAAACAAGTCGGGCTTTGAAACACTTCCCAAAATTTCCGAAAGCCTGACGAAACTCGGCCTCAAGCTGCCACCCGGCGTCGTGTTGAACGCGAGAGGGACCTCAATCTGGATGACCGGTAAAAATGCTCCTTACAAGCAACTGAGAGAAATTCTCGCGAAACATCTCCCGCCCGCCGACGGTGCGTTGCCGGAGTGAGCCTTGGTTTTTCTCACTCCATGCGCTTGATGCCGAGCGGGTTTGCTTCTTGGAGTTCGGCGGGCAGGGCGGCGTCTGGGAAACTTTGCCAAGCGATGGCGCGGCAGAAACGGAAGATGGCCATGGTGCCGACGGAGGTGCTGCGGCCATCCGAGGTGGAGGGAAATGGGCCACCGTGGACGATGCTGTTGCAGACTTCGACTCCGGTGGGAAAGCCGTTGAAGACGAGGCGTCCGGCGCGGGTTTGGAGCGCGTGGACGAGGCTGCTGTTTGCGGCAAGCTCGGCATCGGTGGCGTGGAGGCTGGCGGTGAGTTGGCCTTCGAGATGAGGGATGGCGGCTTCGATTTCCTCTAATGAGCCACGCACGATCAGAGTGGCGGGGCCGAACATTTCGCCTTGGAGGACTTCATTTTTCAGGAAGTCGGCAATGGAAACGACGAAAACAGCGGATGCGCCTTGGCCGGAGCTGGCTGGAGTCGCGGAGCGGGCGAGAGTTTCCACGCCTGACACGGCGGCGAATGCAGCGGTGGAGTCAGCGTAGGATTGGCAGATGCCGGCGTTGAGCATGGTGCCGGGAGCGCCGGCCTCGACGAGGGATTTGAGTTTTGCTAGAAATGCTTCGCCTTTTCCGGATGGGAGAAAGACGAGGCCGGGATTGGTGCAAAATTGGCCGACGCCGAGTGTGAGCGAGCCGAAAAATCCTTCTGCTAGGGCTTCTTCGCCACGTTCTAAGGCACCGGGAAGGATGACGACGGGATTGACCGAACTCATTTCCGCATAGACCGGAATGGGCTGCTTGCGGTTGGCGGCGGTGTCCATGAGGGCAGTGCCGCCTGCACGGGAGCCAGTAAAACCAACGGCTTGGATGACGGGGTGTTTGACGACGGCTTGGCCGACTTTGCGCCCGCCGCCGTAGAGGACGGAGAAAACGCCTTCTGGCATTTCGGTGAGTTTCGCAGCGCGGATTACGGCAGCAGCGACGATTTCTGCAACGCCAGGATGCGATGCGTGGGCGATGACGACGACCGGGCAACCGGCTGCTAGAGCGGACGCGGTATCGCCGCCAGCGATGGAGTAGGCCATTGGGAAATTGCTGGCGCAGAAGACAGCAACGGGGCCGAGCGGACGGAGCATGGAGCGGAGATCGACTTTCGGGATCGGCTTGCGATCGGGGTCGGCGCGGTCGATGCGGGCGTCCACCCACGAGCCCTCTTCGATCTGGTTCGCGAACATGCGGAGCTGGCCGACGGTGCGGGCGGTTTCTCCACGCAGGCGAGGTTCTGGGAGGGCGGTTTCGAGTTGGCCGCGCTCGACGATGTCATCGACGACGTTCTCAATTTCCGTGGCGATGGCGCGGAGGAAGGTAGCGCGATTTTTTCCTGATAGGTTCGAGTAGATAGGAAAAGCCGTAGCGGCTAGTGTCATGGCTTGCTCCACTTCTGCGGGCGTGGCGGTAAGGTACGCGGGTTCGAGCTGCGTGCCAGTGCCGGGCTGGATGCCGTGGCCGCAAGTTTCCGTGCTCGTCGAGCGGGAGTAACCGATGAATGAGGTGCCGAGAAGTGGAGAAGTCATGGGGTCAGGAAGTTAGAGTGCAGGAGCGGTAGCAAGAGCGAGCTCGATGATGGCGGTGGCTTCGGCAAGTTCGGCTCCGACGAGTTCGAGGCGTGGGGGACGGACGCGGTTATTGCCGAGTTTTCCGCCAGTGGCGAGAGTCTGCTGGAGTTTGATGAGCTGGACGAATTTCACGACGGTGTCCATGCGGAGCATCGGCAGCATCCAGTGATAGATCGGCATGGCTTCCTCAATGCGGCCAGTGGTGCCGAGTTCGAGCAGCTTCACGTTGTAAGCGGGAAACGCATCGCCGACGCCAGTGATCCAGAATTTCGCACCCATCGCGAAACCTTCTAACGCACAATCATCCACACCCACTCCGAGAGCCACGCGGTCACCGCAAAGCTCGCGAATGCCGGCGATGCGGCGTGCGTCGGTAGAGGATTCTTTCACGGCGGCGACGTTCGCAAACTCATCTGCTAGCTCCTTGATGTGCGCCGGAGTGAAGTCCGTTTTGTAGGCGACGGGATTGTTGTAAACGATACAGGGAAGATCTGTGGCACCGATGACCGCAGACATGTGCGCCTTCATTTCGCGCCAGTCTGACGAGTAGAGATAAGGAGGAAGCACCATCAGGCCGCGGCAGCCGTTGTCTTTCGCGGCTTTCGCGAGATCGACGGCTTCCTTCGTGGAAAGCGCGGCGATACCCGGAATGATCGGAGTTTCTGGCACGGCGGCGACGTAAGTTTTCTGGAGTGCGACTTTTTCCTCGAAAGATAGCGTGGCACCTTCACCGAGTGAGCCGTGGGCCACGATCGCGGTGCAGCCGTTTTCGATCAGCCACTTGCCGTGCTCGGCCATGATGCCGTGGTCGATGGTGAGGTCTGCGTTAAATTGTGTCAGTGTTGCGGGCATGACGCCCTTCCATTGGATGCTCATAGTAGTATTAGTTAGATGAATGAAGGAATGCCGTGGCGGAATGGATCGGCAGGGTGAAAATGGTAAGTGCTCTCGCCATTTACCCAAGCGCGGCCTGAGATCGTGGGGGTGATTTTCCCGTCGGCGAGCACTTCGTAACTGCCCTGGAAGACCGTGTCGAGAATGCTTGCTTGCCGCCATGTCTCGCCGGGTTTGAGTTTTCCGTCGGCAGCCAGGCAAGCGAGCTTCGCGCTCGTGCCAGTTCCGCAAGGCGAGCGGTCATAGGCTTTTCCTGGGCAAAGGACGAAATTTCGGCTATCGGCGACTGAGGAATCGGATGGTGGACCGAAGACCTCAATGTGATCGATTTCCATGCCGTCGTCGCCCGTGATACCTTGTTTTTCCAGAGCAAGGCGGACTTTGCAGGAAAAATCCGTGAGAGCTTCGAGATTTGAAAATACCACTGGTGGGCCTTGATTCTCGATAAGAAAAAACCAATTTCCACCCCACGCGACGTCACCTTTCACCACTCCGTAGCCGGAAACTTCCACGGTAACCCCTGTGGCTTTACGATAGCTCGGCACATTCGCAACAGCCACCGAACCATCCTCTCCAAGCGTCGCCACCACCACGCCGACCGGCGTGTCGATCCGATGCGATCCCACGCCGATTTTTCCCATGTGAGCCAGCGTCACCGCCAGCCCGATCGTGCCGTGGATGCACATGTTCAGCGTTGAGAGATTGTTGAAAAAAATCACGCCACACGCGCAATCCGGCTCATGCGGGTCACAGAGCAGCGCACCGACCATCGCCTCGTGGCCGCGGGGTTCGTTGCAAACTGCGCTCCGTAGCCAATCATAATTCTCTCGGAGGCGTTTCCTTTTCTCCACCAGCGCGCCGTTTCCCAACTCCGGCCCACCCGAAATCACGACCCGCGTGGGTTCGCCTTCCGTGTGCGAGTCGATAACTTGAAGGGGAGCTTGGCTCATGGTTCGCGGCAGATGACGTAGCGATGGCCTAAGAACCCGCATAGAAAAATCGCGCCAAAATCATTTCTAAAGTGGCACGATTTAAAAAAATTAAGATTTAACTGGCACGATTCGCCAAATCATGCCACAAAAACGCTCCTAAGTGGCGCGATTAACCCTAATCGTGCCACAAAACCCACTAATCGTGCCACTTGAAATTACAGATCGTGAACTCAGCGACCTTCTCCGCGTCATTGCGAATAGGTTCCGCAGCGCGTCGGTGAAAGACCTCATGGCCGTTCCCCAACTGGGTTACACAAAACGCACTTTACAGCGCAGACTCGACCAACTCGTGACTGAGGGAAAACTCATCCCTACCGGCGCAGGACGGGCAAGGCGTTATTTTGTCCCAGAAAAAGAACCCGAGCCTGAGACTGAAAAATATGGCGGGATGGTGATGGAAGATGCGGTTGTTTACCGCACGGGCAACGAGTGGATGTCATCTGACGCCCGCGACATCCGCAGGACCATGCAACTGCCGGTTTCCGAGCGGATGCCCGTGGGCTATCAGGGATCGTTTTTGGAATCCTATCAGCCAAACCAGACTTTTTACCTACCTGAAATCCTCCGCAACGAACTCGAAGGACTCGGTCAGGTAGGGCTAAGTCGGCTTCCTGCGGGGACTTATTTACGGCAAGTGATGGATCGCTTGCTCATCGACCTATCGTGGAACTCGAGCCGTCTTGAGGGGAATACTTACTCTTTGTTAGAAACGCAGCGTCTGCTAGAACTCGGTGAGGATGCTGAGGGGAAAGGCACGCAAGAAACTCAGATGATCCTGAATCACAAAGCGGCCATCGAAATGCTCGCGAGCGATGCGGGTGACATCGCGTTCAACCGCTACACGATCTGCAATCTCCACGCCTTGCTTTCCGACAACTTGTTGCCTGATCCAGGGGCCTGCGGACGCGTCCGGTCACGCCCGGTTGGGATTAGCGGGACGGTGTTTCATCCGTTGGCTGTGCCCCAACAGATTGATGAGTATTTTGAAATGATCTTGAAAAAGGCTTCCTTGGTGAGAAATCCATTTGAGCAAGCGTTCTTCGTGATGGTGCATTTGCCTTATTTGCAGCCGTTTGAGGACGTGAACAAAAGAGTTTCACGACTGGCGGCTAACATCCCGCTCGTCCGGCATAATTTATGCCCGCTATCTTTCGTGGACGTAGAGCCTTACGACTACGTCAGCGGGCTGCTGGGCGTGTATGAGTTGAACCGTGTCGAGCTACTGCGAGATGTCTTCGCGCAGGCTTATCGGCGTTCGTGTGCTCGCTACTCGGCGGTGAGGCAGTCGCTGGGAGATCCTGATCCATTTCGGCTCCGGCATCGTGCGGTGATTGGCGACTTCGTGCGTGAGGTCGTTCAGAGTAAAATGGATAAACGCGTGGCAGCGAGATGGATCGCGGAAAAGGCGGTGACTGCGGTTTCCGACTCTCAACGCTCGAAACTCATCGAGGTCGTGGAAACCGAACTCGGATGTCTCCACGCGGGAAACATAGCACGCTATCGTCTGCGACCATCGAAATTTGATGAGTGGATGAAGAGCTGGAGCTGAAATTCAAGAGCAGCTTGCTATCAGAGTGAAGTGGCGCATTTTCACGTCTGTGAAATTGATACAGTCTTTGTTAGCGAGCTTGTTCACTTTGTCCGGATTTGCTGAGGATTTGCGTGAAGGTGATATCGTTTTCAGCAGTTCTGAGCAAGGTCAGGGCGAGGCGATCATCGCGGCGACTGGCTCGCCCTACACGCATTGCGGCATCGTTTTTCTGGAAAATGGAAAGCCGATGGTATTGGAAGCCGTGCAGCCTGTGGGCGTTGTTTCGTTGGCGATCTTCAAGTCTCGCAGCAAGCCCGGCACCTTTCTCGCGCGTCGGCTCAAGTCGCCGCTGACTCCGGAGAAATACCGCAGTGCTCGGACTTGGGCGGAGGCGCAGATCGGGAAAAACTACGATGTCCGTTTCCTGTGGGACGACGGGAAACTCTACTGCTCCGAGTTGGTCTGGAAAATTTACCAACACGCCGGAGTCGAGCTGTGCGAACCGCGCAAGTTCCGTGACTACGATTTAAAAAAACCGAGCGTGCAGAAAATCCTTCAAGAACGATTCGGAAACACTGCCCGTGTGCCTTTGGATGAAAAAGTAGTCGCTCCCTCAGACCTCGCGACTTCCTCCTTGCTCGTAAACGTGCCTTAGCTCGCCACGATTTCTAAAAACTTCCCCTGCCAGCTGCAATTATCTTGCAAACCCACGCCCCGGACGCTTTCTTCCGCGCCCAACCTTAAACCTAGGACGACCCGGCTCTCGCTGGATCCATCCCCTACGACCATGGCCGACACTAAAGAAATCATCCTCAAAGACTATCAACTCCACGAAGGAGACACCGGCAGTGCCCCTTACCAAGTGGCTCTTCTCACCGCTCGGATTTTCCACCTGACGGACCACCTGAACATCCACAAAAAGGACTTTTCGTCCCGCCGCGGCCTTCTCACCTTGGTTTCCCAGCGCCGTAAGTTGCTGGATTACATCAAGAAAGGCTCCGAGGAAAAGTATCAGCAAATCATTGCTAGCCTCGGTCTCCGCCGCTAAACCAATTTCGCAAACGCAGCCACGGGAAGTTCCCGTGGCTGTTTTGCAAAGCGGCCCGGGCACTCGTACTTCCCGCCCGGTTCGCCAGACTCACCACTCCGCAGCTCGCCTATTTGCGTCCTGCAGAATTTGTCTGAAAACGATGAATGCCCGCCCTGCATCCCGCAGATCGGGCCGTACGCACTGAAAAAAAGAAAATACACACTATGAATATCCATACACTTACGGCCGACGTCGGCACCAACCCGATGACGTTCGAAACCGGCAAAATTGCCAAACTCGCCGATGGCGCCGTCACCGTTCGCTCCGGCGACACCATCATCCTCGTCACCGCCGTTTCCGCCACCAAGGTGAAATCCGGCCAGACCTGGTTCCCACTTTCCGTGGAATATAAGGAAAAAGCCACCGCTGCCGGCGTGTTCCCAGGCGGCTACTTCAAGCGCGAAGGCCGCCCCACCGAGAAGGAAATCCTCACCTGCCGGATGACGGACCGCCCACTGCGCCCGCTGTTCCCAAAAGGCTACCTCTACGAAACCCAGATCGTCGCCATCCTCCTCAGCGCCGATGGCGTGAATGACTCCGACATCCTCGCGATGAACGGTGCCTCCGCCGCCCTCTGCATTTCCGACATCCCATTCGCTGGCCCGATCGGTGCCGTGCGTGTTGGCCGCGTGGACGGAAAATTCGTCATCAATCCGACTCACGACGAGCGCGCTGACTCCGACCTCGACCTCATCTACGTCGGCGACAAGACCAACGTCATCATGATCGAAGGCCAAGCCGACGAAATCCCGGAAGACGAGTTCATCAAAGCACTCCATTTCGCCCAAGAAGCCGTCGCTAAATTGGTAGCCGCCCAAGAAGAACTAGCCAGACTAGCCGGAAAAGAAAAGCGCACCTACGAACTCACCGTCGCCAAGGACAACCTCCTCGAAATCGCCTACGAAATCGCTGGTGACCGCATCGAGGCAGCGATTTACGCGCCTTCCAAGACTGAGCGTTCCAAGAAAGTCGGCGCACTCCGCGACGAAGTCGAAGCCGCCATCAAAGAGCGTGCTCCCGAAGCCACCGACTTCGATGTCGAGCAAGCCTTCGAATACCTCCAGAAAAAGGCATTCCGCATCTCCATCATGGAAAAAGGCGTTCGCGCCGATGGCCGCGCAATCGGCGATCTCCGCACGCTCTACGGAGAAGTCGGCACCTTGCCGCGCGTTCACGGTTCCGCCATTTTCTCCCGTGGCGAAACCCAAGCGCTCGCCATCACCACCCTCGCCCCTGCTGACGAAAAGCAACATTTCGACAACTACGCCGGTGGCGAAGACGAGAAGCGCTTCATTCTCCACTACAACTTCCCTCCCTTCTCCGTCGGCGAATGCGGACGCATGGGTGGCATCAACCGCCGCGAAATCGGCCACGGCTCGCTCGCCGAGCGTTCCATCGAGCCAGTCATCCCTGACGAGTCCGTCTTCCCCTACGCCATCCGCGTTTCCTCAGAAGTCATGGAATCCAACGGTTCCACCTCGATGGCCTCCGTTTGCGCAGGGACCATGGCACTCCTCGATGCCGGTGTCCCGCTCATCCGCCCAGTCGGTGGTATCTCCGTTGGCCTCGTCACCGAGAACAACGCCGATGACTCCATCAAGTCCTACAAGATGCTCCTCGACATCATCGGCTCCGAAGACTTCTACGGCGACATGGATTTCAAACTCTGCGGCACCGACGAAGGCGTCACTGGCTATCAGCTCGACCTCAAGCTCCCGGGCCTTCCGCTCGCCATGCTTGAAGAAGCGATCCACATCGCCAAAGCAGGTCGCACTAAAGTCATCGCTAAAATGGCCGAGTCCATCCTTGAGCCTAAGCCGCTCAGCCCACACGCCCCACGCATCGTTTCCGTCAAAATCCCAGCAGATCGCATCGGCGAACTCATCGGGCCAGGCGGCAAAAACATCAAAGGCATCCAGGCCGAGTCCGGCGCGGAAATTAACATCGAAGACGACGGCACTGTCCACATCTACGCCTCCAAGCAAGAAGGTCTGGACCGCGCCAAGTCGATGATCGACCGCATGTTCCAGGAAATCGAAGTGGGCAAGGTTTACACCGGCAAGGTCGTTTCCATCACCCAGTTCGGCGCCTTCATGGAAGTGCTCCCCGGCAAAGACGGCCTCGTTCACGTTTCCGAGCTCGCCGAAGGCCGCACCGAGAACGTCGGCGACATCGTCAAAAAAGGCGACACCATCACCGCCAAGTGCCTCGGTGTTGACGAAAAAGGCCGCGTGAAAATGTCCCGCCGCGCCTGGTTGAGAGACCAAGCCGCCGAACAAGCAGAAGCGCAGCAGCCCGTCGCTGCAGAATAAGATAGAGGTAGGAACGGGGCTTTCGCCCCGCTCCCCCCTCCGAACCGGACGTGCAGATCTCCCGCATCCGGCTCTCCAGTCAGTGGTTTGCTCCGTTACGGAGGCTCGCAATTTCTGTTTCTCGGGCGTCTAGCAGGCA
>JANOQR010000063.1:0-4063 GCA_031414935.1 Luteolibacter sp. | reverse complement strand
AGGACGAAGTCAGCAAGACGGTCCGCGTCGGCTTTCACCGAAGCGCCCGAGGCGTTCATTGTTTTCATTATGGCTGGTTGTAGTGTTCATGTTTCGGGACATGTAAGGGGGCACAGCCATTGCGAAAGAGAAGCTACCCGGTTTACCGGATAATAATCAACTCTAAAATTAAATATTTATGGCTGTGCTCAGTTTTTCAATCGGGACTTTTTAAAAATACAGAAACCCGAGAGGTTTTGAAAGCAAAGAATTCGTGAAAAGTTAATTATTTTTTTGAACATTTTCAGAATTGGGATCTCGCTGGATTTCAGAGACTTCTGGAGCAGGTGGAGAAATCACTGGCTTCGGCGAGTGGTGCGAATAGACAGCATCTCCGGTCTGGACTTCGCCGGATTGGACGTCAGCAGCGGCGAATTCGGCGAGCTTCTCACCCGTAATTTTTAGGTTTGCTGAACGTCCATCGGGTCCGCGAGTGGTCAAAATTTGCCCAGATTCGGCACTCCACTTGCCGTAGGACTGGATGAGAACGAAGCGTTTATCTTGGGGAACCGAAGCAATTCGCCCGATGAGAGTGGGGCCGGACGGTGGTTTGGGAGCTTCTTTCTCCTCCGTCGCGGACTTCTTCGCGGCACAAGCTACAAGCAGTGAGGACGCCGCGACGATCAAAATTGGGATTCCTAGTTTCATGGAGGGAAATGTGACGTGCTGGCGAGGAAATGAAAATCTAGATTTCAAGAGTCTGCGATTCGGATCTCGTCGGCTTGAATCAGCCGCTCCAGACCGCTGCGCGTTCGCAGCAAAAGTTCTCCGCCAGAGCCGATGCCTTCGACGCGGCCCTCGCATGGGCCGTTTGCGGTAATTAAAGTCACGTGCTTGCCGGTCAGGACGCAGCGGCTCGCCACGGCTTCTACCAGTGCGTCGAAGTCAGTCCCGATTTCTCGGCGGCGTCTCGCGAAGCGGTCGATGATTTTCGCGAGGACATCTGCACGGGATTGTGGGTGGGAAATTTCGATCTCGAGCGAGGTGGCGATTTTTTCCACCTCGGCTGGAAATGCAGTCGTATTCACGTTCAGGCCGATGCCGACTACGGCGAAATTCGCGCCTGCCTCGACGAGGATGCCCGCGATTTTGCGTGAGCTGATCCACACGTCGTTCGGCCATTTGATTCCCGCCTGCAAACCCAGTGTCTCAATCGCCTCAGCCACCGCGACTCCCGCCGCAAGTGCTAGGCGCGGCCAAAGTGCCTTAGGTTCCTGCGGCCTGACGAGGATCGAAAACGCCAGCGATTCACCTGCGGGCGCGAACCACGCCGCCCCGCGCCGCCCACGTCCTGCGGTTTGGCGCTCGGCTATTAGCACCAGTCCGTCCGCTGCTCCAGCTTCCGCCAGAATTCGCACATCGTCGTTGGTGGATTCCACCGTCTCGCGGACGAGCAAGCGAAACGGCTCGGGAAAGCCCGCCGCCAAGTCATTGAAATTTTCACTCATCGTCTCAAAGCGGCTCGAAATCCAATCCAAGATCCAGCGCGGGTGCCGAGTGCGTCAGTGCTCCCACGGAAATGAAATCCACTCCCGTCTCCGCCACCTCGCGCAGAACCTCGAGCGTGATCCCGCCGCTGGCTTCAAATTGTGGCCTCGTCCGTTCACAGCGCAGCGCGACTGCTTTTGCAAGCTCCGCCGGAGTCATGTTGTCGAGCAGGATGAAATCGACGCCATCCATCTCTAGGAACGCTCTCACTTGCTCGATGCGATCTGCTTCTAGCTCGACCTGGATACCCGGCTTGTCCGCTTTCAGTTGATTGATTGCCGTTTGAATCGCCGCCAATCCGCCCTCCGCCACGAGATGATTATCCTTCACCATCGCCCGATCATACAGACCCAGCCGATGATTCGTCCCGCCGCCGTGGACGACAGCTTGTTTCTCCAGTAGCCGATAGCCCGGCGTCGTTTTCCGCGTGTCCAAAATCCTCGCGCTCGTGCCTTTCACTTTCTCGACATAACTGGCCGTCATCGTCGCCACGCCGCTGAGATGTTGGAGGAAATTCAGTGCCGTCCGCTCCGCAGTTAGAATCGACCGCGCCGAACCCTCGATGCGGATCACCCACGCTCCGGCCGCCACCCGGCCACCATCCTTGATTAAAATTTCCACCTCTAAACTCTCATCCACCTTGCGGAAAACATTCGCCGCGATTTCCACTCCAGACACCACGCCATCCTCGCGTGCCACGACGAAGGCCCGCGCCCGCCGCTGTTCGGGGATGAAATACAGCGAAGTCACGTCACCGCCGCCGATGTCTTCAGCCAGAGCGAGTGAGATCAGAGTTTCAGAAAGATTGTTCATCGGGAAAACCGGAGCTTGGTGCTTCAACTAAAAATTTCAACTCATTCACGGCAGCATCGGCTTCAATCCCAACCACGCGCTGCCCCACGCGATGATCCACGGCAGCGTGAAAAAACTCAGCACTGTCGTCGCGATCACCACCTGCACCGCCACCGCAGGCCGCCCGCCATACATCCGGGCCAACAAAATCGCTGAAAAACCCGCTGGCATCGCCGCTTGGACCACCAACACCTGTTTCAACTCCGTCGTCAGCGGCAGAAATTTCCCTGCCGATAAAATGACGGCAGGAGCCAACACCAGCCGCACCGCCGCCGCGCCGACCATCACGCGCAGATTCGGTCGCTCCGTCGCCACCAAGTCCAACATCGTGCAGCCCGTCACCACGATCGCCAGCGGAAATGCGCCGATGCCGATCATCGAAATCGCCGCTCTCGCCGCGCCCGTCACCTTTTCATCTAGCCCCAATCCCACCAGTGCCAGCCCGATCAGAACCGCTACTATCGGGCCGTTGAGCAACTTTCGCCACGACACACCGCCACCGCTCAACAGCATCACGCCTACCGACCAGACCGCCGCTTCCACGCCGATGTTGTGCACAAAAAGTAACGCCAAAACTCCCGTTCCCCAAAGCCCCTCCAGCACCGGAGCCGCCATGAAACCAAAATTCTGACAGCCCGAACTCAACGCAAAAGTCCGCATCCCCGTCCCTCGCTCCAAGCCCATCAGTCGCCCCACCGCCAGCCCCAACCAAATCCCCGCCCCGATCAATCCGAAGCCCAGAGCCATCGCCCACAGCACCACCGAGCCACTCTTCAGGACCGCGCTGCCTAGAATTTTATCCAAGATAAAACATGGCAACATCACATGATAGACCGCCCGCATGATCCCCGCATCGTCCTCCTTGCGAATCACGCCCGTTCGCCGCAAAGCCGCCCCGGCCATCATTAACAAATACACCGGCAGCACCGATGCGATCACTACCCCCGGCGAAATCACTCGCTCAGATTTCCCGCCAGCTTCGCTCTGAGCAAGTCCAGAAAACGAGAAGTAGCCGCTTCCAAACTGCCGTTACTTCACGGTTTCACCCTCACATTGCTGAACTCCGAGCTATTCAGCTCGGAATCTGAGCCACTGGACACGGCTCGCCGCGACTGGTGCGTTTTTCAGTTGGGATAGCAGTTTAGGGGATGATGATCCGGTAAAATGCTTTGCCGACGGGGGGATTGGTGTCGGTGAAGGTGACTGTGCCGCTGGAATTTGCCGTGGGGGTGGCGATGTTGATCCAGCCGGATAGGTTGATGGAGCGTTGGATTTGGTAAGTTTGGTTAGGTGCGCCTTGGAATGTGAGGGCGGCTTGGGTGCTGGTTTTTGAAATGGCGATGGAGGTGGGTGCGCTGCTGCCAGAAGATTGGACGGTCAGGTTTACGATGCCATTGACCGTCGCGCCGCGGGCGTCGGTGAAGGTGACTTGGAAGGAGTCTGCGCCGCTGAAATTGTTCACTGGGACGTAGCTCACGGATGGTCCACCGAGGGTGATGCTGCCGCCTTGGGTGGAGGTGGAGCTGGTCGCTGTCAGGAGGACGGTGTCGCTGTCTGGGTCCGTGGTGGCGGAAACGAGGGTGGCGCGTGGGATGACGAGAGTCGTGTTCGCGGGCGTGGTGGTCGAGTAGCCAGCGAAGGTCGGAACTTGGTTGCTGCCGGAGCCTGCGGGTGTGAGATCGGC
>JANOQR010000062.1:0-4608 GCA_031414935.1 Luteolibacter sp. | reverse complement strand
AGATAGCCATTGAGCGGCTCAAGCACATGTTGCCATGGCCGGGTGGAATGCGGGTTGCGCAGGATCAATGGGCTACCCGCCTGCAACGCGGCAAGCGCATCTGGGACGAGGCGATCCTTCGCCCAATCTCCACCGCCGATGACATTTCCAGCGCGGGCTGATGCCACGGCCACTCCGTGCTCTGCGAAGCGTGCGGGATTAAAAAATGAGGTGCGATAGGATGCTGTCACCAGCTCTGAGCAAGCCTTGCTGTTGCTGTATGGATCATCGCCACCCAAGGCGGAATCTTCGCGGTAAGACCAATGCCACTCGCGGTTTTCATAGCACTTGTCGGAAGTCACGATCACCACCGCCTTCACGCCCTGAGTGTGCCTGACCGCTTCCAGCAAGTGGACCGTTCCCATCACATTGGTGGCGTAATTGAAGACAGGATTCTCGTAGGATTCCCTAACGAGCGGCTGCGCTGCCATGTGGATGACGATCTCGGGCGAGGCTGCCTTTACCGCCTTCGAGAGCGCATCGAGATCGCGGATGTCGCCAATGCACGATTCCATTTCATCGCCCACGGATGCCACCTCGAACAATGACGGCGTGGTGTTCGGCTCTAGGGAGAATCCCGTGACTTTCGCTCCCATCTGCTGAAGCCAAAGTGACATCCACGAGCCTTTGAAGCCCGTGTGGCCGGTGAGAAATACTCGCTTATTTTTCCAGAAGGCGGTGTTCATGCTTTAGGTCAAAAAATTTGATAGATGGTCCTGAGAAATGGGTTACCAGATTTTCCACGGTGGGTTCGGCTCGGCCCAGACTTCTTCCAGATAGATTTTATCCCGAAGCGTATCCATGGACTGCCAGAATTGATCGTGCCGCCATGCTTGGAGCTGGCCAGTCTTGGCAAGCGTCTCCATCGGGCCGCGTTCCCAGACGGTGGTGTCGTCCGCGATGTGGTCGATCACGCCTGGCTCTAGGACGAAAAATCCGCCATTCACCCAAGCGCCGTCGCCTTTGGGTTTTTCCCAAAATGAGTCAACGTTGTTGCTGTCTGCATGAAGAGTGAATGCACCGAAACGTCCGGGAGATTGCACTGCGGACAGGGTTGCAAGTTTACCGTGGGATTTGTGATAGGCGATGCTGGCGGTGATGTCGATGTTGCTAACACCGTCTCCGTAAGTGAGGCAGAAAGTTTCATCATCGAGGTAATCGGCTACCCGTTTCAGCCTTCCGCCCGTCATCGTCCGCTCGCCAGTTTCGACGCAGGTGATGCGCCATGGCTCGGAGTCGCAGCGATGGATGGTGGTCTTTTGATTTTGGAGGTCGTAGGTGATGTCCGCGGAGTGTAGATGATAGTTCGCGAAATAATCTTTAATCATGAAGCCCTTGTAGCCACAGCAAATGATGAAGTCATTGATGCCGTGGGCGGAGTAAATTTTCATGATGTGCCAGAGGATGGGCCGAGTGCCGATCTCGATCATGGGCTTGGGCTTGACGGTGCTTTCCTCGCTGATGCGGGTGCCGAATCCTCCGGCGAGTATGACTGCTTTCATGGGTAGATGGATAAATTTTAGTTAGAAATTAGTGCGTTGGAGCGCTGCGATATTTGATGACCTTCGCCGGGATGCCCGCCGCGATTGCATTTTCTGGGACATCGTGAGTCACCACTGATCCGGCGGCGATGACAGCTCCTTGACCGATGGTGACGCCTTGGAGAACGGTGGCGCGGTAGCCGAGCCAGACGCCGTCGCCGATGGAAATTCCACCTTTGCTCTTGAGCGGTTGGTGCATGATCGGAGTGCCAACTTCAATCCCATGATCGTAGGGAAAAAATCCGCAGCCAGAGGCGATCTCGACGTTTTTCCCGATGACAATGTCTGCTAGATGAGCATGGAGATGGCAGCCGGGCTGGATGTGAGTCCCATCGCCAATGCGGATGGAGCCGCCCGATCCGGTTTCGAGAAAGGTGTCACCATAGACTTGGACGCGGTCGGCTAGTTCGATGTGGCCACCTCCGTTGCAGCACGAGACGACGACGTTGTCGCCGAGATAGACGTTGTTTTCGAGACGTAGGTCTGGATGCGAGACCGAGGCTGATGCCGCGATGTAGCCGCGTGGAGTTAGATCCGCGAGGAAGGCTCTGCCGTGATACGGTGCTGTCCCCCAAGCGGCGATGCGTGATGCAAATTTTCCTAACATCCCGTAGCCGGAGTGCCTGAGCCACGCGGTGCGCCATGAGTTCCGAAGACCATCTCGCGTCCTGCGATAGAGGCGTCTTGCAGCACTGGTTTGTGCGGTTCTGTTGTGCGCGTGGAATGGTTCCAGTGCGGTGTGGAGAGCGGAAGGCATTGTTTCTTCGGGGGGAGGATTCAAGGCGAGAGGTGAGGTGGGAGTCACGGCGCGGTGTGCGCCACACTCAATCGGCCAAAGAGTTTGCCATTCACGGCGAGTGACCGGGGGATATAAACTTTTACGAGATCAATGTTTGCGCCAGCTCCGTTATCCACCTCCACGAGATGAGCACCCGGCGTGCCAGTGGCATTCGTCCATGACCCCGTTAGGCTGGTGGACCATTCGGCTTTGATCGAGGTGAGTGGATCGTTTTTGGCCAGCTCGGTTCTGCGATAGGTGAAGAGGAGGTAATCACTCGAAACGAGATTTCCGTCAGGATCTGCGGTGACGAGCTCGATGGTGGGCAGGAAGTCGAGATTCGACTGGCTGGCTGGATTTCCACCGATGACGTATTCGACGACGTTGCTGATCGAGTCTTTGTCGGAATCTGTGCCCGGAGTGGAAGTGAGGCTGAATCCATTGAGCCATTGGGCGAAGAAATTGACCGTGTTGACGGTGATGGTGACGGTGGCCGTGTTCGAGAAATCCGTTCCATCACTGGCGCGGTAGGTGAAACTCACGGTCCCGCTAAAGTTTGCGGCGGGGGTGAAATCGTAAGCTCCGCTCGGATGCAACACGAATGTGCCGCTCGCCGGTGGCGAAACAATCGAGGCTGTTAGCGTGCTGTTTTCACTGTCTGTGTCGTTTGCGAGAACTCCAGGAGCTGAGACATTGAGAGGGGTGCCTTCGTTGGTCGTAGCAGTATCGTTGACGGCTACGGGTGCGACGTTGACGTGTGGAACGTCGATGAAGACTCCGAGGCGTGCGAACAATTTACCGCCCGAGGCGAGTGATCTTGGGATGAAGACGTTGACCATTTTCACGCCTGGAGAAATTTCCGTTGGGTCTTCTGTCGTGATGACTCCTGGAGTGCTTTGGGTATTCGTCCATGTGGTGAGATTGTTGCTCCACTGGATGCTAACGGTCGTTTGCGAGTCGTTTTTGGCGAGATCGGTGCGGCGGTAGGTGAAGCGGAGGTAGTCGGAGAAGATGAGATTTCCGTCAGGATCGGCGTTGACCAGAACGGTCGTGGGCAACAAGCCGACATCCGAACGATTTGCCGGATTTCCTCCAATGACGAACTCAACACCATGGTTGATTCCATCGCGATCTGTGTCGTCCCGTGGATTTCCCGTTAGGCCGAATCCCGCCAACCAAGTAGCGAAATTGTCATCAGCTACGGGGCTGACGGTGAGGGTGACTGTCGCAGCGGCAACTGAGTTGGTGGTGCCATCGTTGACTTTGAAACTGAAGCTGTCCGGGCCTGCGTAGTTTAAATCTGGGGTGTAGGTTAGATTTGGGGCGGTGCCAGTGAGTTCGCCATGGGCCGGTTCGCTGATTTCGACGAAGGTCAGGCCGCTGTTTTCGATGTCGCTGCCGGTGAGCGTGATCGCCAGTGGGGTGTCTTCGTTGGTGCTGAGGATTTGCGCGACTGCGAGCGGGGCGTCATTGATGGCATTGACGGTGAGAGTGACGGTCGCGGCGACGATGGAGTTGGTGCCCCCGTCGTTGACTTTGAAACTAAAACTGTCCGGGCCTGCGTAGTTAGCATCAGGCGTGTAGGTTAGATTTGGTGCGGTGCCAGTGAGTTCGCCGTGGGCGGGTTTGCTGATTTCGACGAAGGTCAGGCTGCTGTTTTCGATGTCGCTGCCAGTGAGCGTGATCGCGAGTGGGGTGTCTTCGTTGGTGCTGAGGATTTGTGCTACGGCGAGCGGGGCGTCGTTGATGGCATTGACGGTGAGGGTGACGGTGGCCGAGACAACTGAGTTGGTGATGCCATCGTTGACTTTGAAACTGAAGCTGTCCGGGCCTGCGTAGTTTAGATCTGGGGTGTAGGTTAGATTTGGCGCGATGCCGGTGAGTTCACCGTGAGCAGGTTCGCTGATTTCAACGAAGGTCAGGCCGCTGTTTTCGATGTCGCTGCCAGTGAGCGTGATCGCAAGCGGGGTGTCCTCGTCGGTGTTGAGGGTTTGTGCGACGGCGAGCGGGGCGTCGTTGACCGGGGTGAGGGTGATGGTGACGGTTTGGATGTTTGAATCGGCGGGACCGTCGTCGGCGTGGTAAGTGAAGGTGACTTGGCCAGTCGCGTTGGCGGCGGGCTCGTATTGATAGGAGCCGTCGTTATTGAGGATGAGAGTTCCGGTGGCAGGTGGCGTGTCGAGAACGGCGGTGAGGGTGTTGTTTTCGATGTCGGTATCGTTTCCTAACACTCCAGGGGCGGCGGCATTG
>JANOQR010000061.1:0-6566 GCA_031414935.1 Luteolibacter sp. | reverse complement strand
ATTTCCCTCCGAACTGCGCGCCGATCCCGACGCCGCGCGCCATTTCCAGTAGTTCTTTTTCCAACTCCAGATCGCGGAAGGCTTGGCCGTGCTCGTTGCCGGATGTCGGCAGCGCATCATAGTAGCGCGTGGATGCCAGCTTCACGGTCTTGAGGCAATTTTCCGCAGAGGTGCCGCCGATGACGAACGCGAGGTGATAGGGCGGACAGGCGGAGGTGCCGAGTGAGGCCATTTTTTCGAGGCAAAATTCTTTGAGCCGCTTCGGATTGAGCAGGGCTTTGGTTTCTTGGTAGAGAAAGGTTTTGTTCGCCGAGCCGCCGCCTTTGCTGACGAAGAGGAATTTGTAAGCATCGCCCTCAGTCGCGTAGAGGTCGATCTGGGCGGGGAGATTAGTCTTGGTGTTCACCTCGTCATACATCGTCAGCGGTGCGGTCTGCGAGTAGCGGAGATTTTCTTTGGTGTAGGTCTGGTAGATTCCGTGCGAGAGAAACTCAGCGTCATCGCAGCCGGTCCAGACTTGCTGGCCTTTTTTTCCAATGATCGTCGCGGTGCCAGTGTCTTGGCAAAATGGCAAGATACCGTGCGAGGCGATCTCCGCGTTTTTCAGCAGCATCAAGGCGACCATGCGGTCGTTCTCCGAGGCTTCCGGGTCATCGAGAATTGCTGCGACTTGGGCGAGATGTGATGAGCGAAGGGTGAAATTGATGCTCTTGATGGCCTCAGCGGCGAGCAGGGTGAGAGCCTCGGGAGCAATTTTTAAAACAGGTTTTCCCTCAAACTCAGAGACGGAAACATGCTCCGAGCTGATCTGTTCATATTCCGTCGTATCAGGGCCGAGAGGGAAGGGGTCTTGGTAGAAAAATGGCTTATCGGACATGGCGTGCTGCACTTTCCTAAGCCCGGAGGACGGGGCGTGCAAACCGATTTCATGATGGGGTTTTCCAGGGTTCCTACACAAGGGACATGAAGAATTCGAACCACGGATGAACAGGGATCAACACGGATGAGAATGCAGCATGAAGCATCCGAATCGTGGTTTCGCGCGATTACCATCCCTTGAAAAAATCTCCCGACTCACTCGAATGAACGACACAGGAATGGGGACAAGGGAATCCATTCCTATGTCCCCATTCCCCTGTTTTTCCGGTTAGGAATTTTGAAAGTTACTTCTTATTCCACATGCCTCCCGGCTGTCAGATGCTAAAAAAGGAGCTGCAACCCGATCTTATCCGTGTGCATCCGCGTTCATCCGTGGTTCTCTCCTCCATTTGGATGGTTTTTCTCCTCAGTTTAGGAACCTTGCGGGGTTTTCGCGGGTTGGCTTTGTTGGAGCAGACTTTTGAGTTGATTGAAATCGGCAAAGGCGAACACTCGTGAAAACAGTTTCCGTGTTAGGGATTGGCTAGTGGCATGAATACTTTGATTGATACTCCAATCGCAGCAAAGCACATCAACGGCGAGATTTTCGTCGTGATGGGGGGAGGACTTGAATTTTCCTTCCCGTGCTCAAGCTATCCTCGACTCGCTGCCGCAACGGACCCGCAGCGAGCGAATATGCAAATTTCTCCAATGGGTATTCATTGGCCGGAGCTTGACGAGGACTTGTCGATTCGCGGTTTGTTCCGTGACCACGGCAAACGCTAGAATCGCTTGGCGAGTTCCACGATTTTTCATTTCCACCAGTGCGGTTCCCGGAAATGCTCGCGGCGATGTTGGAACGTGCATTTCTCGGTTGGGATCAGCCATTTTTGACGCTGGCGGTGGCTTGGTTGCTGGAGCGGCGCGACGAGTTGCCGGGCTGCATGTTAGTCGTGCCGACGGCGCAAAGTGGGCGGCGGCTGCGCGAGGCTTTGGCGGAGGCGGCAGGTGCGATTCTTTCGCCTCGGATCGTGACGCCGGGATCGCTTCTGCAAGCTCGTGATGCCGAGGCGGCGGCGGATTGGATCGAGCGCGTGGCGTGGACGGAGGTGCTGGAGGGCGTGACTGACTGGTCGGAATATGAAGCTATATTTCCCGAGCCACCGGGCGGCGATGGCGACTGGACGGTGGGGCTGGCTCAGGAAATGGTGAGGCTGCGGCACGCGCTTCAGGAAAACGGTTTATTGCTTGCGACCGCCGCGCGGAAACTCAGTGAAAGCGTGGAGGCAGAGCGGTGGGAAGCCCTCGGGCGGCTGGAAGATCTGGTGGAGAAAAAACTCCGCGCATGGGGGCATCGTAGCCGCAGTCGGATACTAGCTGACGGACTAACGGTGCCTGCGGGAGTTTCAAAAATCATCCTCGCTGGAGTGGCAGAAATGCCGCCGCTGGTGGAGCGAGCACTTCTCGCGTGGCAAGGCCCGGTGATCTCTTTGATCGGTGCGCCGGAGAGTGAGGCGGGGGAATTTTCATCACTCGGCAGGCCAGCGTCTCACTGGTCCCAGCGTCCGCTGCCGTGGCCTGCTGGCTCAGTGATCGTGGTGGCGGACCCGCGACAGCAAGCCATCGAGGCGCTCCGAGTGGTCGGGGAAATGAAGAGTCGCTCGGATGAAGTCGCGCTTGGCTCGACGGATGGTGAAGTGGGCGACGAGCTAGCGCGGGTGTTCAGCCGTGCGGGTTGGCCAGCGTTTCACCCGGCGGCGGATGTGGTTTCTGGCGGACTGGCGCGGTGGTTCAGAGTCTGGCGGTCGTGGCTGAGTGATCCGACGCTGGCGTGTTTCGCGGATTTGTTAGCTCTGCCGGAGACTGGAATTCTCGTGGCTGGCAAGCGTGCGCAAAAAGCCAAGATGCTCGCCGAACTGCGCGACCGCTGGATGGTTTTGCGCGGTGAGGATCTCCAACGCCGCTGTGATGCTGGAGTTTTCCGCAACGACGCGGACAAGGAATCGACGGTGGAACTGTGCGCGGCAGTCACGGCGTTAGAAAAATGGCGGGCGAGCTTTTTGAGTGGAAATTTCCCCGCAACCATCACGCGGTTGCTAGAAATTTTAGGAAAATCTGGAGTGACTGCGCGAGACACCGCGGACGTGATGACTGAGTGGATCGCGGAGGCCGCGCCCTTGCTGGAGCGTGTGAAACGGGGGGCTGGATTCTGGATCGACCTGATGGTTTCGGAGCAACCTATCGCTGCTCCGACGCCACCGGAGGGGCGGGTGATCGACGTGCAGGGTTGGTTAGAAATTTTTCACGAGCCGGGAAGTCACCTCGTCCTCTGCGGCATGAATGATGGCAAAGTGCCCGCGCGCAGTGGCGGCGAGCCGTGGCTGAGTGAAGCCAGCCGCGAGCGTCTGGGACTCATCAAGGACGCCGACCGTGCAGCACGCGACGCGTATCTTTTCACGGCCATGCTCGAAGCCCGTCGCGATGGCGGACGGGTGGATGTGATCTGTGGGAAATCCGGGGCGGGTGGCGAGTCGTTGTTGCCGTCGCGGCTGTTGTTAGCGGCGGATCGGACGGAGCTGCCAGAGCGGGTGAAGTTGCTTTTCAAAGAGGTCGAGCCGCCGGAAGCAGGGATGCGTTGGCACGCGGATTGGCAATGGAAGCCGCGTCTCGCCACGCCGCCATTGCGGCTCAGTGTGACCTCGCTGGGCAGCTATCTGGCGTGTCCGTTTCGCTATTATTTAAAGCATGTTTTAAAAATGCAGTCGCCCGAGCCGACCCGCAGCGAGTGGAATGCGCGGGACTTCGGCAATGTGGCGCATCTCGTGTTAGAGCGTTGGGGCCGCGATGCGGAAGCTCGAAGTTTGAGCAAGGCGGAAGCTCTCCATGCGTGGTTTTCCACCGAACTCGACCGAGTGGTGGTGGAGTGGTTCGGAAAGCGGGTGCCGCTCGCCGTGCGAATCCAGACTGAGTCGATCCGCCAGCGATTGCTTTGGCTCGCTCGCGCTCAGTCTATCAGTTTTGCGGAGGGCTGGGAAATCATCGATGTGGAGCGCAAGATCGAGCTGCCAGCGGGCGATGCCGTCATCGTCGCGCAGATTGATCGGATTGATCGCCATCGCGAGACGGGAGAGCTGCGAGTGCTCGATTACAAGACGGGCAAGATCGACAGCCCAGAGAAGGCACATCGGAAAAAACTCGGTGTGACAGCGGTTCTACCGGCGCATCTCAGTGAAGACTGTCCTGCGATTTACGAGAGCGAGGAGAAGGGAAAAACCGCGCGTTTCTTGTGGCAGAATTTACAACTCCCGCTCTATGCCTCGGCGCTGGTGCAAGAGGGGTCGCCGCTTCCCACGCCCTGTTATTTCGCGCTTGGCAATACCGTGGCAGAGGTGGAAATCCGGCCGTGGAGCGACTTCGACGCGCACGATCTTGCCGCCGCCCAAGCGTGTGCGAGTTGGGTGGCAGGACAAATCGCCGCTGGGATTTTCCAACCGCCTGCGGAAAAAGTGACCTACGATGATTTCGCGATTCTAGCAGCGGGTAGAGCGTTTGAGGAAATGTTTGCGAAGTCGTGATTCTCGTAGCTGGCAAGTAACCTCTCGACACTGCATTCATTCGATCTCAAATTTTTGCCGGGGAAAAAACCGCTATCAAGAAACCTCTGAAAACGGTGGGAATTCCGCCGTTCATTGATGATCCGCAGGTAGCACTCGATGTTTTTGAGGAAATCCTGAAACGTGGTGCTTTGTTCTATCCCCAGTCCGATGAAACTACACCACGACAGCCGCGAGTTCATCGCATTGTGTCTCTCGCGGAAAGTTGAGTTTCTGTTGGTGGATGAATATGCGCTCGCATTCCACGGTGCTCCGCGTTTCACCGAAGACATTGACCTGATGGTGCTCGTCTCTCCTGAGAATGCTGACAGTCTTTATTCCGTCCTCTGTGACTTTGGCTTCGGCGGAGCAGGCATCACCCGCGATGATTTTCTCGAGCCCGGCCAAGTCATCCAACTGGGTCGCGCACCACACCGCATCGACATCCTCACTGGCATCAGTGGCGTCATTTGGCAGGAAGCATGGACATCCCGGACCCAAGCGGATCTCGATGGCCTTGAAATCCACGTCATTGGAAAAGCGGAACTCATCCGCAACAAGCAAGCGACCGGACGCCCCCAAGATCTCGCTGACCTCGCCCGGCTCCGGCAGTCAGACTGCTAAGCGATGATAGACTCGCACAACGCGGCGGTCTTGTGCGGCACTTTCGCAGATTTAAACCGCAGGATTTTCACGTCTGCCCGCACGGCCACGACCTCGCGTTGTCTTGCGACGAGAGAGGCTGCTAGCGACGGGTCCCGCTAGGGGCATGTCGGGCGAAATACGCTGGCAACAGGCTTCCCTCAACAGCCCGGCGAAAGCCCGGGAATAATCACTAAAAAATGGGTGGTGGATGTAAATACACCGGGCATCCGCCTCATCAAATCGTCTGTCTTAAAACTACCAGCGCAAAATACAATGTTAGGAAGCCGTTTCAATCCTTAAAGGCATTGCCCTCTAGGGTTCGACTACGTGCAAGAGTTAGACGCGCTCTGCCAGCGGCTTGTAGCTGCGGAGCGTCTCGCCGGTGTAGATCTGGCGCGGGCGGGAGATGCGACTGTCTGGATCGTCCATGACTTCTTTGTAGTTTGCGACCCAACCGGGCATCCGGCCGATGGCGAAGAGGACGGTGAACATATTCATCGGGATGCCGATGGCGCGCATGATGATGCCGCTGTAGAAATCGACGTTTGGATAGAGTTTGCGGGAAACGAAGTATTCGTCGCTGAGGGCGACTTCCTCGAGTTTTTTGGCGATGTCGAGCAGCGGATCGGAGACGTGGAGCTGGGCGAGGACTTTGTCGCACTGTTCTTTGATGATGACGGCGCGTGGGTCGAAGCTCTTGTAAACGCGGTGGCCGAAGCCCATGAGGCGGCGATTTCCGACTTTGTTTTTGACCTGTTCGAGGAACTTGCTGCCGTCATCGCCGTCTTTGTGAATTTCCTCTAGCATTTCGAGCACAGCTTGGTTGGCGCCACCGTGGAGTGGTCCCCAGAGAGCGCAAACGCCAGCGGAGGCGGAGGCGAAGACGTTTGCCTGGCTGGAGGCGACCATGCGGACGGTGGAAGTGGAGCAGTTTTGCTCGTGGTCCGCATGGAGGAGGAAAATGAGATCGAGCGCGCGGACGACATCGGGATTGAGATCATAATCTTCGCCGGGGAGTGAGAACATCATGTGGAGGAAGTTCTCGGTGAATTTCAGGTTCCGCTTTGGGTAGCTGGGCGGGAGTCCGGCGGCTTTACGATAGGAGCTGGTGGCGATGGTGCGAGTTTGGGAAATAAGCCGCGCGGCGTGGATGGGGAAGGCTTCTTTGAGCGTTTTGTAGCGCGTTTTCATACTCGGATAGGCCGAGGATGCGTGGATCATCGCGGAGAGAATGGACATCGGGTGGGCCTTGGGCGGGAAGGCTCCGAAGTGATGCTGCATGTCCTGATGGAGCATTTGGTTTTCCGTGAGGAGGGCGGAAAATTCTGCGAGTTCGGTCGGAGTGGGGAGTTCGCCGTAGATCAAGAGGTAGGCGGTCTCGATGAAAGTGCTTTTTTTCGCGAGTTCGGCGATGTCGTAGCCGCGGTATTGGAGGATGCCGCGCTCGCCGTCGATGAAGGTGATGGCGCT
>JANOQR010000060.1:0-10728 GCA_031414935.1 Luteolibacter sp. | reverse complement strand
GCACACCGAAAAACCCACAACCACCCAGAAGGGAGAAACCACCCGATGAACCCTTTCGCTGAAGCCGAGAGTTTGGAGCATAGAGCGGTGAGAAAGACTCTTCCTTCGATGTTCCATGTTGGGCGTTCGATGTTCGATGTTCATCCCGCGTCTCGCTCCCTTTTCATTCTTGTCTCTGGATTCTTGCTTCTAATTTCTCCCCTCGCCCAAGCCATCCTCGACACCAACCAAAACGGCGTAAGTGACCTCTGGGAACGCCACCACAACAACGGCGATCTCTACACCACCTTCGCTCCCACCGCCGATCCCGACGGCGACGGCTGGAGCAACGTCCAAGAAGCCGCCGCTGGCACTCATCCCGCAGATGCTAACCATCCAACAGGTTTCCTTCGCCCCGAGATCACCCAATCCCCCGCCGTCTATCTCAACGGCGAAGAAGGCGATCCCCCCATCCTCCTCACCCCAGCGACCACTACCATCGAGTGGCCGACGCTCACCGGAAAACAATACGCCGTCTTCGCCTCCACGGACCTCAGCCCCGGCAGTTGGTATCAAGTCGGCGAACCACGCATCGGTAGTGACTCCATCCTTGAAACGCACATCTCACCCACCCAACCCGACGGCAGCACTCCCGAGAGACTTTTCCTCCGTGTCTCCATCAGCGACGTCGATTCAGATGGAGACCAACTTAGCAATGCAGAGGAAAACAGCCTCGGCACTAACCCGCTAAGTCAACATTCGGATGGTGACTATCTCACAGACTATTACGAAATTTTCTTTGCTGGCACTGATCCCGCCAATGCGGATTCTGACAATAATGGCATTCCAGATCATGAAGATCAGAATCCTGGTGTTGCTGCTTCGGAGAATCAAAGCACCTACGCGCCTTACATCGGCTGGGAGATGATTAAGCGATATCTCGTCTATGGTGGTAGCAATGATCATCAGTATTACATATCCGGTTTGGCTGGCTGGAATGAAGATCTTTACACCGAAGACAAGATTGTTTCAAGACTACCTCTTGACTCTCTGCACGCTCAACTTAATACGGAAATTCCCTATCCCTCCGAGAATCCAAAGAAATTTAAATTTAGCGCCGGATACTCTAATCAAAGCGTTTGGTCTCTTTATCAATCCTGCCAGACAAGCGCAAATGCGGACTACGTAGCTTTTCACGAAGCTCGTCTAAGACTTACCACATCTACTCCAGTCACCAGTCCGCTGACGAGACACTTACTCATCTATCAATTCAGTGGAAATTCTATTGATGAAAATCCCAGTAGCTTCAGCTACCAGCGCCGTTCTTGCACGATTCCCGCTAACAAATCTGTTTCCGATCCTATAACCGTAGGTGATGATTGGATACCAGCAAATGGCCCAGACACCACAGTCCTGTATGGAGCACCCTATTTCACATCTTATGCCGGAGATATCGGTTGGGATATGACTGGAGAAGAACCATGGTCCTCTGTCGGCGTGGGTGATTCAATTACTCGCCAACTATTCGATGGTTTTTCAGGTGTGTTACACACCAAAATGAAGAACTTACTAGAACTTGTGGCAGTCCAGAGTTCAACAGATCCCTACGTTACTCTCGGGACTGTGCCTCTCAACCAAGGTTCAGGCTTCACTATCACCGGAGTCAAGACAACCCCTGTGACTGGGGTGAAAATTGTTTATCGCCTTAAGTCAGACCCTTCCATGGTCTTTGCAACGATGAATGTGCATGTTTTTGCCAAACGGGATGTTCCTGTCACATTTTTCCGAGTATGGGACACTAGGCAGCCCGCCAGCCAGGACACGGGTGGTGTGAACATTCTTGGTATGATTGCGACACTCAACCAGACCTACAAACTCCAAGGTAATATCCAGTTCACCTACGATGCCGCCACCTCAGGCCACGTCGATCTGAAGCGCATTCCTGGAAATATCTTTAATGAGGTGCAACTCTTCGACGCAAATGGAAACATCAGCTATATCAGCTTGAGAGCAGTAAACGAAACAGTAAATAAAATCAAAAATAGGGGCGATAAGGACAAAAGGCTCACCGTCTATCTGGTCAAGGGGTTCAGCGATAATGATGATCTCACTCCCATCGCGGCTGGTGCCACCAGCGACATCGGTGGAGTGTCGCTCGATGATATCAACGCAAGTATGTTACCCCGCTCATCCTCGAAACATCCACAGAAGGACCAAATCTATGCTCATGAGATCGGCCACGCACTCAGCTTGGCGTTCAAGGTACAGGCCCAAGCAAATTCCCACGATCTCGGGCCATGGCCTCCAGAATGGACCAGTTCTAAATTCACCGGCCTCATGCATCCACATGCGACCCCGGAAATGCAGTTCTGGTTCAGACAAGAAGATTGGAGATTGGCAAACACCGACGCAGCCACACTCAGATGAAAACCAAGATTGTGCTTTTAAGTCTCTCGCTGCTGACCCTGAGCCATAGCATGCCAGATTGGGGGTCAGACGAGATTGGTGTTAAGATCGAGGAGACTCTCGGCAGGTATGCGCCCGATGACGTCGATCTTTCGTGGCTCACGCCGGAGTTGAGACCCATTGTCCATGAACGTTTGCTTAGGCTCTTGCGTGAATATCGAGCCAAATCGGCAGAGAACCTATCCAAGCCGGGTTCCCACAACTTCTACCATGAGATAGAAGACATCGAAGGAAGACTTATATCATCGAGTCATGCCGAAACAATTCAGGAACTGGTTAACCGGATGATGAAACAGGGATGGGGGCTAACTATGTTTAAATATTGCGCCAATGAGGAGACACTTCCTTTCCTGCTACATCCAATGACTCACGGTTCGTCAATTGCTCCCGTATTCGAGGGGCCAACGCTACCTCCAAGCATTCGATATACCGCTGTCTCTTCATTTCTTCAGGCGATCATCGCCTGTGAAAAATTCCCCCCAATTACCCGCCAATGGGCGGATCAGATGTCAAGGCAACTCAACTATAAAGATGACCAATGGATCGCGCTCATCTCAAGTTGGTATAAAAACAACGAGGCAGCGATTCTGGAAAAACGCTATGAAGACGCCACATGGGTGCCGCGCTACAAAGGAAAACCAACGGCAATCACGGAGGAGGAGGCCCGGCTTCGCGAGGAGCATTTCGGAAAAAAACGCGCCAACCGAAGAACCATAGCCACGGAGAATCTGATCCCATCCGAGCTGGAAACGACCAGCTATCCGCCCGTCTGGCTTCGGTGGACTTTGGGAGCAGTTTCAATCGCAGCACTAGTATTTTTCTATCGAAGATTTTTAGTAAAGGTGGTATGAAAGGCTAATACGGTAGGGAGATTATTTCATCATAGATGAGGTTAATAAACGGCGGAGAACGATAGATTGCAGAGAATTGGCGTTTTCCTGCTAATTTCAAAAACAAAAATACCCGGTTCTGGTAGATGAACAGAACCGGGCGTTTTGGCAGTGAGTTCGGTTAGGGAGTCGGCGGCGTAGGAGTCTCACCGTGGCTGCTGCCAGCCTGAACGATTTTCCGGGCAGTGGCGTAGGCGGTGGTGAAGGTGGGGTGGTCGGCTTGGAATTGGAGGATGAGTCGGTCGAGGAGGTTTTCGAGGTTGGCGGTGGCGTGGGTGATCTCGGCGGCGATGGCTTCAGTGATGCCGCTGCGCCCGGCGATGGCGGCGCGTGGGGTGCCGACGGTGCTGGAGTAGGCGATGATGGCGCTTTGGAGGTCGGCGAGGACGGCGGGGGTGAGATTGAACTCGGTCATTTTCACCGGATCGGCGGCGACGAGGGTGGCGGCTTCGTCGTGTATGACTTGGGCGGCATCGTCTAGCAGAGAGTCGCGGAGGTTTTTTAAAGCACCTTCTTTGACCTCAAACTTGGCGGTCAGGGTTTGGTTTCCAGCCTCGAAGGCGAAGGAACCCGCCGCCCCAGCGACGATGAGCGTGCGGCTGACGAGGGAGATTTTCAGGCGATCCTTATCCGCAGTGATGCCGGTGATGGGGCTGCCTTGCGCCTGGGCGAGCGCGGCGAGGACGTTGATACTCCCGGCGTGCGCGGTCTGGGCGCGGACAAATGCAGGCAGGCCGGAAGTGATCGCCGCGTTTTCAGGCGCGGTGAGGATCAAATACGTGGCCTGAAACATGTTGATTTTGTTGATCTGGTCTTTGGTCATAGTTCTGGTGTTTTGGTTTGGGTTGCTGAGATGGGGAAAACGGAGGCGAAACTGCGAAAAATGGTTCAGAGATCAGAAAAACGGACCTGAAGAGGCCGAAAATGGAGACCGAGCGGCGAAAAACGGCACCGGAGCAGCCAAAAACGAATCCGAGAGCGAGAAAACGAGCATGGAGACGCCGAAAACGAACTCCAAAAGCGAGAAAACGATGCCTGAGCTGCCCGAAACGGATCAGAGAACGAGAAAACGAACCCGGAGCTGCAAAAAACGAATCTGAGAACGAGAAAACGATCCCGGAGATGGCCGAAACGGATTTGCCGGGAGAAGAAAACGCGGTGATGCGACAGCAAAACAATCTCGCTGGGCGAAAAACTGGCACCGCTGAGGCTAGCAAGTATTTTGGTATTTTCGCTGGAACGATCCATTTACAATCCGTTTCCTAACAAAAATAATTAACAGGGCAAGAGATTTATTTGATAGAGGTGAAAAAGCTGTCGTTTCGCCAGACGAGATTTCTGTTTTCAAGGGGCATTTTTTTGATTTGTAGATGCTCAAACGAAACGAGGTCCAAGTTGACACTCACTGGGTGGTTCATTATTTCCAAGGAGTCATTCAGGCAGGTGAAATTTGCCAGTTAGTCAGGTTCCCCTTTGCCGCCGTATTACCAATTCCAGAATTTAGCGAAATTGAAAACAAGATCCCGAAAACCTAGCAACTCCTTCGGCATGGCAGCGGCACTTTGTCTCGGTCTGGCGGCTTGCAAGAAGCCTGAAGTCGCCGTGCCGCCGCCGCCGGTAGTGGAGGTGATGGAAATTACGACCTCAGAGGTGCAGCATTCCAACACGCTCATTGGACAGCTCGACTCGCCGCAGAACGTCGAAGTCCGTGCGCGGGTCGAGGGTTTCGTGGACAAGGCACCGTTCACGGAAGGCTTGGAAGTGAAGCAGGGGGACGTCTTGTTCGAACTCGATCAAAAGCCATTTCTCGAAAAGCTCGCGGCTGCAAACGGTGCATTGAGCGAAGCCAAGGCCGCGCTGAATAAGTATCAGAAAGACGTGGATCGCCTGACGCCACTTGCCCAGCGGCGTGCGATTCCCCAGCAGGATTTGGACAACGCGCTTGCCTCGGTGGATGTCGGTGAGGCTGGGGTGCTCACGGCTCAGGCGCGGGTCGAGTCCACTCAGTTAGACCTCGGTTACTGCACGGTGAAGGCCCCGATCACGGGTCTCATTGGAGCCTCACAGGTTTCCATCGGCGAGCTTGTCGGGAAAGGCGAACCTACTTTGTTAGCCACAATTTCCACGCTCGATCCGATCTGGTTCTACTGCAATGTCAGCGAGACGGAATACATCAAGGCTGAGATGAAGAGCCGGGAATTCGGGCGCGAGGTCGCAAGCTGGCCAGTCACTCTCATTCTATCCGGCGGCGTGGAGCATCCTGACAAAGGGCGTTTTGTATTCATCGACCGTGCAGTGGATGTGAAAACGGGCACCCTGCGGGTGCGGGCTGAATTTCCAAATACCAAAAAGCAACTCCGCCCTGGCATGTTCGCCCGCGCCCGGGTGGACCTCGGCACTCACAAGGACAGCATCCAAGTCCCGCAGCGGGCAGTTGTCGAGTTGCAGGGAAAAAATTTCCTCTGGGTCGTCACGCCACAGAACACCGCGAGTCAGCGTCCGATCAAAGTCGGCGAACTGGTCGGTTCTAACGTCGTCGTGACAGAAGGCGTGAGTCGTGGCGAGCGCATCGTCGTCGAGGGCCTCCAGAAAGCTCGCGAAGGAGCACCCGTCACGGTGATGCCGCCCGCCGCCACACAGCAAACTCCCGAGAAATAAGCGATATGGCCGAATTTTTCATCCGCCGTCCCATCGTGGCGATGGTCATCTCCATCGTCACCTGCATCGTGGGATTCATTTCACTAACACGTCTGCCGATATCGGAATACCCGAACGTCAGCCCGACACTGATTCAGGTGACTTCGACTTACCGCGGTGCCGCTGCGGAGGCGGTGATGGAATCCGTGGCCACGCCAATCGAGTCCAAGGTCAACGGGGTGGACAAGCTGCTCTACATGCAGTCTTACAACGCGAACGACGGCAAAATGACGCTGAACGTCACCTTCGATGTAGGCACCGATGTGGACATCATGCAGGTGAACACGCAGAACCGCGTGGGTCAGGCCGAAGCACAACTCCCAGACGCGGTGAAGCGCGAGGGAGTCATCACGAATCGCTCCAGCCCTGATATTCTGTTAGCTATCGGCCTCTCTTCACCGAAGGGCACGTATGACGGCGTGTTTCTCGGAAACTACGCGGACATCAATCTCGTCGATCAAATCAAGCGCGTCCAAGGCGTGGGCGATGTGAAAAATTTCACGGCTCAGGATTACTCGATGCGGATCTGGTTAGATCCCGAAAAACTCGCGTCTCTCGGCATCACGCCGACTGATATTTCTAACGCGATCAAGGAGCAGAACGCCCAAGCACCCGCCGGACGAATCGGGGCCGAACCTGCGCCGCCGGGCCAAGAAAACCAGTATAACGTCCGCGCTCAGGGCTTGCTCAAAGACCCGAAAGAGTTTGAGGAAATCATCGTCCGGGCGAGCGCGAATGGCCAGCAGGTGAAGATCAAAGACGTGGCTCGCGTCGAGTTAGGCGCGCAGACCTACGACCTCCGCGCCCGCTTGGACAAGGCTCCGGCAGGCGCACTTGGCGTCTATCTGGCACCGGGCGCGAATGCCCTGCAAACGGCAGACAACGTGAAGAAAATCTTGGAAGAGTCCAAGCGACGTTTCCCGCCGGACATGGAATACAGCATCACGCTGGACTCCACTTTGCCGATCAAGGCTTCGATGGATGCCATCGTTCACACGCTGTTCGAGGCGATCATTCTCGTGCTCATCGTCGTCTATATTTTCCTCCAAAGTTTCCGTGCTACGATCATCCCGATGCTGACGGTGCCGGTGTCGTTGTTAGGAGTTTTCATCGCATTCCCGATGCTTGGTTTCAGCGTGAACACGCTCACCATGTTCGGGCTGGTGCTCGCCATCGGCATTGTGGTGGATGACGCCATCGTCGTGGTGGAGGCCGTGCAACATCACATTGAGCACGGTCTATCACCAGTGGATGCGACGCGAAAAGCGATGCAGGAAGTGTCTGGCCCGGTGGTCGCCATCGCGCTGATTCTGTGCGCGGTGTTCGTGCCGGTTGCTTTCATGGGCGGCGTGACAGGTCGGCTCTATCAGCAGTTCGCCATCACCATCGCGGTGTCAGTGATTTTCTCGGCGATTAACGCGCTCACACTCAGTCCCGCGCTTTCCGCGATGCTGCTTCGCAAGCCGACTCCGGGCAAAGGTCCGATCGCATGGTTTTTCAGGAAATTTAATGCGTTTTTCGATTGGGTGATCGAACGCTACGGGAAAATCATCGGTGGCCTAACACGCAAGGCGACGTTTTCCATGCTGCTGCTCGTCATCGTCTGTGGCGGCATCTGGGGCCTTGGAAAAGTGGTCCCTAGCGGTTTCATTCCAGACGAGGATAAGGGCTATTTGTTTGTCGCCATCGAGCTGCCAGAAGGTGCGTCATTGCAACGTTCTGATGAAATTCTCAAGCAAGTGGAGGAGATCGTGACTAAGACTCCCGGTGTGCGATCCGCTCTCGCTTTGAGCGGCATCAACATCCTGAACAACCTGAATGTTTCTAACGCCGCGATGATGTTCATCGGCCTCGATGACTGGGCCGAGCGGAAGTCGCCTGAACTCCACGCAAAGGAAATCGCGTTAGCTTGGAACAAGAAATTTTTCGCCATCGCGGGTGCGCGCGTGTTCGCCTTCGGGCCACCGCCGCTGCCGGGTTATGGAAATGTTTCTGGCTTCACCATGCAGCTTCAGGACCGCTCTGGCGGCAGCGTTGAGCAGCTCGCAACGATGGTGGCGCAAGTCCAAGCCGCCGCCACCAAGCGTCCCGAGATCGCCCGACTGAGCACCACTTTCAATCCCGCGACGCCACAGGTAAAAGTCGAGATGGACCGCGAAAAAGCTCGCACGCTCGGTGTGCCGGTGGACAGCGTTTTCCAAACCTTGCAGGCCTACCTCAGCGGCATGTATGTGAATGATTTCGTGAAATTTGGTCGCGTCTATAAAGTCTTCCTCCAAGCCGAGCCGGAGTTCACGAACAAGCCCGAGGACATCGGAAAATTCTACGTCCGTAACAACAACGGCGGGATGGTTCCACTCAGCACCTTGGTGAACATCACGAAGATGTCTGGGCCTAACTTCGCCACCCGTTTCAATCTCTATCTCTCTGCCGAAATGATGGGTGCGCCCGCGCCGGGTTACAGCTCTGCCCAAGCCCTCAAAGCGATGGAAGAAGTCATGGCCACCATGCCGTCGAATGTCGGCTACGAATGGTCCGGTCTCACGCTTCAGGAAAAGAAATCCGAAGGACAGGCAGGTCTGATTTTCGGCATGGCGATCATCTTCGTTTTCCTACTACTGGCCGCGCAGTATGAGAGCTGGTCGTTGCCATTTGCCGTGCTTCTATCCGTGCCCACCGTCATCCTCGGAACATTGGTCGGGCTGCTGCTTCGCAACTACGAAATGAATGTCTATGCCCAAGTCGGCCTCGTCATGCTCATCGGTCTAGCAGCGAAGAACGCCATTCTCATCGTCGAGTTCGCGAAGATGAAACGTGACGAAGGCATGACCACTCTCGAGGCCGCGTTGGAGGGCGCGAAGCTCCGACTCCGCCCGATTTTGATGACGTCCTTCGCCTTCATCCTCGGCTGCGTGCCGCTGATGTTAGCCACTGGCTCGGGTGCCGCGTCGCGCAGCACCATGGGTACTGGCGTCGTCTTCGGGATGACGATTTCCACCCTCATCGGCCTGTTTCTGATTCCTGTTTGTTATGTTTTTGTGCAGAAGTTTTCTGATAAAAAGAAGAAGGACGATCCGCTATCCGCGCCTGCCGCACCGCACTGATTAGACTTTCGAGAAAAATGTAGTCGCGTGACTGCGGAGGATGGATTGGTATCTCACCTGTTATGAAAACACCTTACGCCATCGGGCTGACAGTTACTGCGGTTCTAATCACCTTCGGCATTCAGGAGTCTCGCATCTCCGCGCTTAGGCAAGATTTGAAAACTGCTCAAACTGCCGAAGCCACTACGTCTCCAAAGACCGTGATCGCCGCTTCCTCCTCTCCCGAGGAAATGCCAGCCGCTCCACTACGAACCAAGAGCCGTCCCGAGACCACTGCTTCCGCTCCACCCAAGGACACCGAATCCGAGGAAGAATCTTTCGCCAAAACCGCCCGCAAGATGTGGGACACCCCCGCCGGGAAATCCATGCTGAACCAAGGCGTGAAAATGGCTGTCGGAATGATGTATCAAGATTTCATCGACGGCTTAGACCTCTCCAAAGAAGAAGGTGACTATTTTAAAATATTGTTAGGCAAAGAGATGGGTGACCAACAAGAACTCGGTATGAAAATGCTCGGAGCCACCAAAGAAGAGCGGAATGCCCTCGTCGAAGAGCTAGGCGAACGTGCCAAAGAGCACGAAGCGGAGATCAAAAAATTTCTTAACAACGAGGAAGACGTTAAAGCCTTCACCGAATATAAAAACCGCCTGCCCGAGCGCCAACAGCTCGACGGCATTCGCGGCACGATGGGTAGCAAAGGTGCGCCGTTAGACGCGGAGACTGAAGTTAAGTTAGTCGATGCCATGTATCGCGCACGAACAGAGACCAAAACACCGGATTTCTCCGGGCCGGATGCCATGAAGGAAATGGCAAAAGGCAACATCGTCGAGACCTACGAGATAAGCTGGGAGGCCCAGCAGCAAGCACTGCGTTTAGAGGCCGCGAAAATTCTCAATCCCGCCCAACTTGCCGCATTTGAAGAATACCAAAAACAAGCCAAGGAAATGCAAATGATGAGCCTAAAGATGGCAGAGAAAATGATGCCAGATTTTAAGGACATCATCGAGGAGCCGGCAAAAAGCGTGGAGTTTGAATGATGCAGTTCCAGACGCCGAACAGGCATGGATTTTGCCTTGCAGGGATCATCCTCACCGCTAGTCTCGCGAATAACTGGCCTGCCCCAAAAGTCAGCAACCAACAAAAACCACCTCACTGAACTTATGAAATTCGCCATCATTGCTGCTGCCGCCGCTCTCCTAGCTGCTTCGTGCTGCCCAACCGCATCTGCACCGAGCCAACCAAAATACGTTTCTCCTTCCAAGTGATCTAACCTCGGTCTCGGCTTCCCTGCGGAGGCCTAAACACTTTCAAACTTCCTAAAAACTTTCGCCTAACTTCCCATGATCCGCATTCTTACTGCCTCTGCTGCTGCTGCCTTCGTCCTGCTCTCCGTTTCCTGCGGATGCTGCACTGGAGAACAAAAAGCCCCCGGCCTCCGCCCATTGCCCCAATTTCAGGAAATCCAATCGGCTCCTGAAGTGCATTACTCGAAGTAAGCACCGCTCCCGGTTCACTTTCATCAACGATTTCAAACGTCCTCTCGCCATGCGGGAGGGCGTTTTTATTTTTCAACAGGGCAGAGAAAGCTCCGC